>JBEKFO010000021.1:0-21242 GCA_050013275.1 Roseiarcus sp.
AACTTGTCGACCGCCTTCATCAGGCCGATGTTGCCTTCCTGGATGAGGTCGAGGAACTGCAGGCCGCGGTTGGTGTATTTCTTGGCGATCGAGATGACGAGGCGCAGGTTGGCCTCGACCATTTCCTTCTTGGCCTGGCGCGCCTCGCGCTCGCCCTTCTGCACCATCTGGACGAGCTTGCGGAATTCCTGGATCTCCAGCCCGGTCTCGGTGGCGAGCGCCTGGATCTCGGAGCGGATCTCCTTGATCGGGCCCTTGTCCTTGGCGATGAAGTCCTTCCAGCCGCGCGAGCCCAGCTTGGAGACGCGCAGCAGCCATTTCGGATCGAGCTCCGAATTCTGGTAGTTCTTGAGGAAGTCCTCGCGCGAGACGCGGTGCGATTCGGCCAGCCGCATCAGCTTCACGTCGAGGCCGATCAGGCGCTTGTTGATGTCGTAGAGTTGCTCGACCAGCGCGTCGATGCGGTTCTGGTTGAGCGAGAGCGACTTGACGTCGGCGACGATCTCCTTCTTCAGCGCCTTGTACTTGCGCTCCTGTGCCGGCGACAGCGTCTCGTTCTTGAGCTTGTTCTCGACGTTCTGGTCCTGCAGCCGCCGCAGCTTCTTGTAGGCGTCGGCGACGCGGTCGAAGGTCTCCAGCACCTTGGGCTTGAGCTCGGCCTCCATCGCGGAGAGCGAGACGGAGTTTTCGAGATCGTCGTCGTCGTCGAACCCTTCGGGCGGGGGCGGCGAATCGCCGTCGAAGCCTTCGGGCGGCGTCTGCGGCGCGGTCGAAGGCGCGATGCGTTCGCGAATCTGCGCGGCGAGCGCCTCGGCGGCGCCGGGCGCCGTCATGTCGACCTTCGGCGTCTTCTTGCCGTCCGGTCCGGCGTAGGTCGCTTCCAGATCGATGATGTCGCGCAGCAGAATCTTGGCGTCGTTCAGTTCGTCGCGCCAGATGATGATGGCCTGGAAGGTCAGCGGGCTCTCGCACAGGCCAGCGATCATCGCTTCGCGGCCGGCCTCGATGCGCTTGGCGATGGCGATTTCGCCCTCGCGCGAAAGCAGTTCGACCGAGCCCATCTCGCGCAAGTACATGCGCACGGGGTCGTCGGTGCGCTCGACCGGTTCGGACGTGCGCGTCGCCACCGCAGTGGCGCGCGGCGCCTCGACGAGTTCGCCGCCCTCGGGCTCCTCTTCGTCGGCGGTCTCGGCGGGTTCCTTTTCCGCCTCTTCGGCGTCCTCGCTGTCGACGACGTTGATGCCCATTTCGCTGAGCATCGAATTCATGTCTTCGATCTGATCGGAGGAAATCTCTTCCGAGGGCAGCACCGCGTTCAGTTCTTCCTGAGTGACCCAGCCGCGCTTCTTGGCGATCTTGATCATGCGCTTGACGGCGGCGTCGGTCAGATCGAGCAGCGGGCCGTCCGCGGCTTCCACAACCGCCGCTTCGCCTTCGGCCTTCGGCTCGTCGGTTCTTGCCATATCGGCGTCTCCATCAGCTCCGCGCGCGGCGCGGAAAGTTGTCATCTGGCCCTCGTCCGGCGCTCGGACGGGGCCGTTCAAACCCAAACGCGCGAGGCCGGCGTTCGAGAGGCCCCTTGGCCGGTCGATTCGCCGCTCCTCAAAATCGGTCGTCGCGACTAACCCCGCGTTAACCCCCCGGGACTCTCTCTCGCCCCTGGACCTGCGCCGCGCCGTCGCGCCCGCTCAAAGCGGCGCCGATCCGCGCCCGGAAAGGTCGCCAAACCCTTCTATCGCCGCCTCGGCGTTCGCCAAATCGGCCAAATTCGCCTTGATGTCCAGCAATCTCGCGAGATTCTGCTCGGTGGGGTCGGCGGCGAGCGCCTGCTCGGCCAGTTTCAGCTCCCTATTTAGCGCCCCGGAACTTCGTTGCAAGGCCATGGTTTGGCGAAGAACGTGCTCGGCGTCGGAGGTCTCGGCGTCGGCCCGCAGGCACCACCAATTCGGCATCCCGGCGGCGAGGCCCAAGATCCGCGCGCGTTCGCCCGCCAACCCGGCCGAATCGAGCGCTTCCGCCCAGGCGGAAGGCCCGCCGTCCGCCGGCGCGGGGAGGGCGAGCAACTTGTCGCGAAACGCCGCGAGCCCGGCGCTGGCGATCTCGAGCGCGGCGACTTCCTCGAAATGGCGCTCCATGAGGACGGGATGGCCGATGAGAATAGCCAGGATGGCGATTTCGCGCGGGGCCTCGCGCGGCCGGCGCGCAAGATGGCGCGGCGTCGGCAGCGCGGCGCCGGCGATGCCGACGCGGGGCCCCGAATCGGCGAAGGGCGGGCGCCGCGGGCTGCGCGCGCCGCGTTCGGCCGGCCGCCGCGCTGGCGACGGGCCGGTCAGCCCGAGGAACGCCGCGAGGCGCTGGTCCATGTCGGCGGCGTAATGGCGGCGCAGGGTTTCGTCCGTGATCGAACCGACGAGTTCGCGCAGGCGACGCTCGAGGCCGGCGCGCTTTTCCGGGGTGTCGAAGCGCTGGCCCTCGGTCTCCCGGACGAACAGCATTTCCGCCAGCGGCTGGGCGCGGCGCAGCACCTCGGCGATTGCGGCCGGGCCGTCCGAGCGCGCGAGGTCGTCGGGGTCCTGTCCCTCGGGCAGCATGGCGAAGCGTAGGCTCTTGCCCGCGCCGATCAGCGGCAGCGCCATGTCGATAGCGCGAAACGCCGCCCGTTGGCCCGCCTTGTCGCCGTCGAAGCAAAGGATCGGCTCGCTCGCCATGGTCCAAAGCAGCGCGCATTGGTCGGGCGTCAGGGCGGTGCCGAGCGGCGCGACCGTCTGGGAGAAGCCCGCCTGGGCCATCGCGATCACGTCGATATAGCCTTCGACGACGACGACCTCGTCCTGCTCGTGGGCCGCCCTTCGCGCACGATGATGATTGAAGAGCAGGCCACCCTTGTGAAAAAGCTCGGTTTCCGGAGAATTGAGATACTTGGCTTTGGCGCCCGGCTCCAGCGCCCGGCCGCCGAACGCGACGACCCGGCCGGCGCGGTCGTGGATCGGGAACATCACGCGGTCGCGAAAACGGTCGTAAGGCACCGCGATGCCCTCGCCGTGGGTCAGCAGGCCGACGTCGATCATCTGCTGGGCTTGAACGCCGCGTTCCGCCAGCGCGTCGCGCAAGGCGAAGCGATCCGGCGCGGCGTAACCGAGGCCGAACTGGCGCTGCGTCGCCGGGTCGAGGCGCCGATCGGCGAGATAGCCGCGCGCTTTGGCGCCCACGGGCTCGTGCAGGGTCGACTCGAAGATCTGCGCGGCGAGCGCGAGAACTTCGTGCAGGCTCGCGCGCTTCTTGTCGCGCTCTTCGCTTTCTCTGGTGCGCGCCGGCATCGGCACGCCCGCCATTGCGGCGAGCCGCTCGACCGCCTCGGGAAAAGCGAGCCCTTCGGTCTCCATCAGGAAGGTGAAGACGTCGCCGTACTTGCCCGACGAGAAATCCTTGTAGAACCCCTTCTGATCGTTGACGAAAAACGACGGCGTCTTCTCCGCGTTGAACGGCGACAGCCCGGCCCATTCGCGCCCCTGCTTGCGCAGCTTGACGCGCGCGCCGACCACCTGGGACACAGGGACCCTGGCGCGAATTTCGTCGAGGAAAGCGGTCGAGAATTTCATCCCAGTCCTGAGATCGGCGCTCGCTCGCCGCTTGGCAAGGCGCGGCGCGATTTCTCCCCGGCATCCACAGGGCGGCGCCGGTTCACAGCGGCGCCGCGCCCATCAGTTTGCGCGCCGCGGCGGCCGTCATCGGCTGGCCGAAAGCGAACCCTTGCGCGAATTCGCAGCCCAGTTGCGACAGTTCGACCGCGTCCGACTCGGTTTCGGCGCCTTCGGTGATCACGTCCATGCCGAGGTCGTGCGCCATCGTCACGACCGAACGCAGGATCGCCGGACGCCCGCTCGGGCCGTTCGGCTTGACGAGCGAGGGGTCGATCTTGAGCGTGTCGAAATGGTAGCGTTGCAAATGGCTCAGCGACGTGTAGCCGGCGCCGAAATCGTCGAGCGCGAGGCCGGCGCCGAGTTCGCGAACCCGCCGCAGCAACTGGACGGCGTATTCCGGGTTTTCCATCACCAGGTTCTCGGTGATTTCGAGTTTCAGCGTGCCGCGCAGCACGTAGTGGCGGTTGAGCGCGGTGCGAACGTCGGTGAGAAGGTCGTGGCCGAGCATCTGGCGCGACGAGATATTGATGCTGGCGAAGATCGGCGGCGTCACTTCGAGCGCCTTCTGCCACGCCGCGAGTTCGCGCGCCGTCGTTTCGATGGCGAACACCCCGATGTCGACGAGCACGTCGTTCGCTTCGGCGAGCGAATAGAAATCGGCCGGCCCGAGCAGGCCGAGGCGGGAATGACGCCAGCGCGGCAACGCCTCGAATCCGGCGACGGTGCGGTCCTCGAGCCGCACGATGGGCTGAAACAGCACGGTGAATTCGCCGCGATCGAGCGCGTGGCGCAGGTCGTTGGCGAGGGAAAGGCGGCTCGAGCGCTCGGCGCGCATTCCGGTGGCGAAAACCTCGGCGCGGTCGCCGCCGGTCTTCTTGGCGTTGGCGAGGGCGATTTCCGCGTCGGCGAAGAATTCCGAGGCTTTGCTGTGCAGGGCGGGATCGAACAGCGCGACGCCGATGGAAACCGTCAGCGCGATTTCGCGATCGCCGAAGCTGATCGGCGCGGCCATAAGCGATCGCAGCGATTCGACGAACCCCGCGATCTCCTCTTCGCCGCCGTCGAGTTGCACGACGACGCCGAACTGGTCGCCGCCGATGCGCGCGAGCGTGTCGCCGGGCCTGAGCTCGCGGCCGAGCCGGCGCGCCACCGTCAACAGCGCGGAGTCGCCGAACGACATCCCGAGGGCGTCGTTGATCTGCTTGAAACGATCGATGTCGATCGCCAACGCCGCGAAGGTCGGCGCGCCGGGACGCTGGCCTTGAATCAGCGCCGCGCCCAGCCGGTCGAAGAACAGCTCGCGATTGGGCAGTCCGGTCAAATTGTCATGGATCGCATCGTGCAGGATGCGCTCTTCGGCCGCCTTGATTTCGGTGACGTCGGAAAGCGCGCCGATCACGCGCACCACCTCGCCCTCGATGTTGACGACCGGACGGGCTTTCAACACGAAGCTGTAGTACCGGCCGTCCGCGCCGCGCAGGCGGATGTCGTGATTGATGCGGCCCGAACTCTGCTGCAGGACGCCCTCGAGCGCCGCCGAATAGCGGTCGCGATCGAGCGGGTGAAGAATATCGAGCCAAGCGGCGGCCGGCCCTTCGAGCGCGCCGCGCTTCAAGCCGAGCTGGTTTTCGATCTCGCCGCTGACGTAGATCTGGTCCGCGCCGACGTTCCAGTCGAAAATCGCGTCGCCGCATCCGGTCATCGCCAGCGCCCGGCGCTCGGCGTCGGAGCCCCCCGCGCGGACGCTGCCGGTCGCCGAGAACGCGCTTTGCATGATGGTGAAACCGATCAGCATCACGATGAGCACCAGCCCGCCGATGAGGCCAGGCGCGGTCAGATCGTTGGTCAACGCGCCGAGCGCCGCGGCGCCGGCGGCGCCGACCCAGACGACGAGGAGGAACCAGGTCGGAATCAGCATGACCGCGCGATCCGAGCCGCGCGCCGCCATGCTCAGGATCAGCAGAAGTCCGATCGTCGCCACGGTGGCGATCGAAATGCGCGCCACGCCCGCGGCGACCGGCGCGTTGTAGACGGAAAGGCCGACGACCGCCGCCATCAACAGCAGCCAGACCAGCCCTATATGCAAGAAGCGCACGTTCCAGCGGCGCAGATTCAGATAGGCGAACAGGAAGACGATCAGCGTCGCGCCGATGGTCGCCTCCACGCTGGCGCGCCAGACGCGCTCCGCCTCGTCGCCAAAGCCGAAAATCTTGCGCCAAAATCCGAAGTCGATGCAAACGTAGGCGAACACCGCCCAGGCGAGCGCCGCCGCGGCGGGGAAGACCATGGAGCCGCGCACGACGAAGACGATCGTCAGGAACAGCGCGAGCAGCCCGGCGATGCCGATGAGGATGCCCTGATAGAGCGTCAGGCTCGCCGCTTTGTCTTTGTAAGCGTCCGGCTCCCACAGGTAGATCTGCGGCAGCGAGGGCGTGCGCAGTTCCGCGACGTAGGTGACGGTCGTGCCGGGATCGAGCGTCAGGGCGAACACGTCGGCGTCGAGATGGTCCTCGCGCTCGGGCGGACTGCCCTGGCTGGCGGTGATGGTGACGATGCGCGAGGAGCCGAGATCGGGCCACACCACGCCGGAACCGACGAAGCGGAAGTGCGGCGCAACGATAAGGCGCGTGAGCTGCTCGTCGGAATCGTTGGTGAGCGCGAAAACGATCCAGGCGGGCTGCGCCCCCGCCTCCAGCGCGCTCACCTCGATGCGTCGCACGATGCCGTCGGCGCCGGGCGCGGTCGAAACCTGAATGCGGTCGCCTTGCGCGCCGAAATGCTCGACGGCCGAGGACAGATCGATCGCGTCGGCGTCGACGGGAACGCGAACCGACTGAACCGCCAGTGCGGCCTGGCAACCGAGAACCATCCAAAGCAGGAACGCCGCCAAACCCGAGGCGCGTCGCAGCAGTGCGACGGGCTTCCGGGCCGCGCATGGACATGGGCCAGGCTTGACGAACTCAATCAAGGGGCGTCGCCTCGCCCTCGAGCAGCGCGAACAAGATGTGATCGCGCCACGCGTCGTTGATTTTCAAGTAGGCGCGCGCCAACCCTTCGCGACGGAAGCCGTTGCGCAGCAGCAGCGCCATCGACGGCGCATTGTCGGGAATGCACGCCGCTTCGATGCGATGCAGGCGCAGCGTCGCAAATCCGAACCGGACCGTGGCGGCGACCGCGCGCGTCATATATCCCTTGCCGGCGTGCGGGGCGCCCATCCAATAGCCGAGCGTCGCCGCCTGGGCGACGCCGCGGCGGATGCCGCCGAGGGTCAGCCCGCCGACCAATTCCTCCGATGTCGCGTCGAAGATCAGGAAGGCGAAGGATTCGTCGCGCTCCATTTCCTCGGCCTGACGGCGCAGGCGTCGGCGGAAGGCGGCGCGGGTGAGGTCGTCGTCCGGCCAAGTCGGCTCCCAGGGCGTCAAGAACGCCCGGCTTTGTTCGCGCAGGCGCGCCCAGGCGGGAAAGTCGCTGCTGACCGCAGGGCGCAGGACGACGCCGGCGCCGCGCAACAGCGGTTCCGCGTCCATCGGCTTGGTGAGACGGAAAAGCGCCATATCCGGCCCTCTAGCCTCCTCT
The DNA here is from genome assembly GCA_050013275.1 of Roseiarcus sp. GTDB lineage: Bacteria > Pseudomonadota > Alphaproteobacteria > Rhizobiales > Beijerinckiaceae > Roseiarcus. Next base: position 7,218 of record JBEKFO010000021.1, read on the forward strand.
CAGGCGCCGCGCGACCCCGGCCCCGTCGAGCGCCTTGCCGACGCCGCCGATCACGGCGACGGTCGGCGGCGATATAAGCATGGCCGCGCCCGCCTTGCGAACGTCGTCGACGGTGATCGCGTCGATTCGCGCCAACATCTCTTCGAGCGAGAGCGGGCCGCCGTAGACGAACGTCTGGCGCGCCAGCTGCTGGGCGCGCGCGCTCGGCGATTCGAGGGCAGTCAAGGTGGAGACCTTCATCTGCGCCTTGGCGCGCCGAATCTCGTCCCCGTCGAGGCGCTCGGCGGCTTCGCGCAGGCAATCGAGCGCGGCGGCCATCAGTTCGCCCGCGTCTTTGGCCGCGGCGCCGGCGTAGAAACCAAACAGGCCGGCGTCCGAATAAGCCCAGTGAAACGTGTAGATGGAGTAGGCGAGGCCGCGTTTCTCCCGCACCTCCTGAAACAGACGCGACGACATGCCCCCGCCCGCCGCGGCGGCGAAGAGGTGCGCCGCGTCGTGATCGGGCGCTTGAATTGCGCGACCTTCGAAGCCGACGACGATATGGGTCTGCTCGAGTTTCCTCTTGACCAGGATTTCGCCGCCGCGGTAGGCGGCGGGCTCCGGCGGTTCGGCGCTTTGAGCCCCGAGGCTTGCCAGAAGCGCCTGGGCGCGGGCGACGATTCGCTCGTGGTCGATCGCGCCGGCGGCCGCCACGATCGTCGCCCCGGCGCGATAGTGACGCAGCAAATAGGTGTCGATCGCCTCGCGATCGAAGGCGCTGACGCCTTCGCGCGTGCCCAGGATCGGCCGACCGATCGGCTGTCCGGGCCAGGCCGCCGCAGTGAAGAGATCGAAGACCAGATCGTCGGGCGTGTCCTCGACGGCGCCGATTTCCTGGATGATGACGTTCTTCTCGCGGCCGAGCTCTTCGGCGTCGAACCGGCTTTCGGTCAGGATGTCCGAGAGGACGTCGAGCGCCAAGTCGACGTCCTCGCCGAGCACGCGGGCGAAATAGGCGGTCTGCTCGACGCCGGTCTCGGCGTTGAGGTCGCCTCCGGCGTTTTCGATCGCCTCGGCGATTTCGCGCGCGCTGCGCCGGCGCGTTCCCTTGAACGCCATATGCTCGAGCAGATGCGAGAGGCCATGTTCGTCGTCGTATTCGTGGCGCGAGCCCGCGCTGACGAAGACGCCGAGCGACGCCGTCCGCGAATGCGACGTCGCGTCGGTGACGACGCGCAGGCCCGAAGGCAGGGTTGTGAACCGCACGCTCATGCCGCCGCCCTCGAGCGAAGGCGAACGAATTTGGCCACTGCGTCCGCGTCGTTGGGAAGAATGGTGAAACGCTCCTGGCGAGAATCTATGTCGCGCAAGTGCGGCGGCAAGAGCGGGCGCTGGCCGATCGCTCGTTCGACCGCGTCGGGGAACTTTGCGGGATGCGCCGTCGCCATGGCGACGACCGGGGTGACGGGATCGCGCGCCAGCGCGCGCCGCGCCGCGCTCACGCCCACCGCCGTATGGGGATCGATGACGACGCCGCTCGAGCGGTAGGCGCGACCGATCTCTTGCGCGCAAGTCTGTTCGTCGACGCGATAGGCGTCGAAATCGCGGCGGATCGCCGCCAGAGGCCCCGGCGCGACGGCGAATTCTCCCGATTGTTTGAGGGAGCCCATCAGCGCGCGCACGGAGCCCGCGTCGCGATCGTAGGCTTCGAACAACAGCCGCTCGAAATTCGAGGAGACCTGGATGTCCATCGAGGGCGACTGCGTCGCCTTGACGCCGAGCGGCTTGTAAACGCCGTTCGCCAACGCCCGCGCGAGAATGTCGTTCTCGTTGGTGGCGATCGCCAGGCGGTCGATCGAAAGCCCGATGCGCTTGGCGTAATAGCCGGCCAGCACGTCGCCGAAATTGCCGGTGGGCACGGCGAAAGAGACGCGCCGGTCGGGCGCGCCGAGCGCCACCGCGCTGGTGAAGTAGTAGACGATCTGGGCGAGGATGCGCGCCCAATTGATCGAGTTGACGCCCGACAGCTTCATCGCGTCGCGAAAGGCCAGATCGTTGAACAGCGCTTTGACGATGGACTGACAGTCGTCGAACGTGCCCTCGATCGCGATGGCGTGGACGTTGGCCTTGTCGACCGTCGTCATCTGGCGGCGCTGCACGTCGGAAACGCGCCCCTGCGGAAAGAGGATGAAGACGTCGGTCTGCGATTGGCCGCCGAAGGCCTCGATCGCCGCCGCGCCGGTGTCGCCGGAAGTGGCGCCGAGGATCGTGGCGCGGGTCTCGCGTCGCTGCAGCGCCCGGTTCATCAGGCGGCCGAGCCATTGCATGGCGAAATCCTTGAACGCCAGCGTCGGCCCATGGAACAATTCGAGCAGGAAGAGATTGTCGTCGAGCTGGACCAGCGGCGCGGTGGCCGCGTGACGAAATCCCGCGTAGGCGTCCTTGGCGAGGGCCGCGAGTTCGGCGTGGCCGACTTCGTCGCCGACGAAGGGCTCCATCAGGCGCGTCGCCGCCTCGGCGTAGGGGAGGCCGGCGAGCGCGCGGATTTCGGCGGGCGTCAGTCGTGGCGCGGTCAGCGGCGTGTAGAGGCCTCCGTCGCGGGCTAGGCCGGCGAGCATCGCCTCGGAGAAACCGAGCTTCGGCGCTTCCCCGCGCGTCGAAATATAGCGCACGTTGTCTGAATTCCCTGGCTTGAGCCTGCGTCGTCTAGCGCATCTCGCGCCAAAGGTGAAACGAGGAGCGGGCAATGTTGCGAAAAATAAGGCCAAAGCAAGACGATAGACGCCGCGCGACGGCGGCGCGCCGTCGCCTACTTGCCGATCCGCGCCTCGAGGGCCTCGTAGAGCGCGTTCTTGACGTCGAACACCTGTTCGAGGGCCATGACGCTGACCCGTTCGGCGCCTTGGGAGAGCAGCCAGTCGGCGAGGTCCGCGGCTTTGGAGCGCGCGCAGTGCAGCGCGACGAAGCCGTGCGGATCGGCCTCCTCGCCGAAGGCCGGCGCGGCGTCGAAAACGGCGCACGCCTTTTCAACCACGATATGGGCCGGGGTCGGCAGGCGCGCGCGGATTTCGCGCGACTTTCGCGCGTCCTCGCTCGCGGCCACGCGCATCAGGATGGCGCGCGCGGCGGCCCGCGCGCTCGGCGTCCATCGCGCCCGCAGCGAGGCGACCAGCGTCGCCTGGGAGCGCAGAATAACGCCGTCGTCGAGCGTTTTCAAGGCATTGGCGGCGAGCGTGGCGCCGGTGGTGGTGATATCGACGATCAGCTCCGCGGCGCCGGCGGCGGGCGCGCCTTCGGTCGCGCCGAGGCTTTCGACGATGCGGTAGTCGGCGACGCCGTGGGCGGAAAAGAAGCGGCGCGTCAGATTGACGTATTTGGTGGCCACGCGCATGCGCTCGCCGCGCCGGGCCCGGAAGCTTGCCGCGACGTCTTCGAGATCGGCCATGGTGCGCACGTCGATCCAGGCTTGCGGCGCGGCGACGACGACATTGGCGCGCCCGAAGCCGAGCGGGGCGAGAAGCGCCAGGCGCTCGTCGGCGTCGGCGACCTTCTCGCGCACCAGATCCTCGCCGGTGACGCCGAAGTGGGCGGCGCCGGCGGCGAGCTGGCCGACGATCTCGGACGCGGAGAGATAGGCGACTTCCACCCCCGGCAGCTCGGCGATGGCGCCGCGATAGTCGCGCGCGCCGCGTCCCTGCACCAATTCCAATCCGGCGCTGGCGAAGAATGCGGCGGCGTTTTCCTGCAGCCGCCCCTTGGAGGGCACGGCGAGGACCAGCGGGGTCTCGGCGGCGCTTTCAGCCTCGGCGGTCATGCGCGCTCTCCTGAGACCGGCAAACGGTCGATCCATACGGCGGCGCCGACGGCGGGAACGTCGCTCGTGGCTCCCAAGCGGCGCGCGAGACCGTCGTAGCGCCCGCCGCCGACCGCCGGCTTGGCGTCGGGACGGGCCGCGTCGACCGCCTCGAAGACGAAACCGGTGTAATAGTCGAGGTCGCGCACGAAGGCCGCGGAGAAGGCGAAATCCTCGATACGCAAGCCGCGCGCCGCGAGAAATCCGGTGCGCTGATCGAACGAGTCGAGCGCTTGGCCCAAATCGAGCTGCGCGTCGGCGGCCAATTGCCTGAGCCGGCGCGAGGCCGAGTCGGGATCGCCGGAAATGGCGAGAAAGCGCCGCAACACGTCCTGTTGTTCGGCGCTGACATGGGCCTGCGAGCGCGCGGCGGCCTGTTCGAGGAAGCGGTCCGCGATCTCGCCGGCGCTGCGTCCGCCGACCGCCGTGATGCCGGCGATGGCGAGCAGGTCCTCGACGAGCGCCTTGGCGCCGGCGTGATCGGCGCTTTCGAGCGCGGCGAGAACGCCGGACTGGGCGAGCGCGCCGGCGCCGTTGCCGTTGACGATCGTCTCCAGCGCGCGCCCGCGCGCCAGGCCGCGCCGCATCCGGCGCAACCAGACGTCCGGCAGGGCGAGCGCGGCGAGGGCGCTGTCGAACAGGCGCGCGTCGCCGAGGCGAACCTTCAACGGTCCGGCGCCCGCCAATTCGGCCGCCTCCAGCGCCAGTGCGAGGATTTCCGCGTCGGCGGCTTCGACGTCCGGGCGGCCGTAGCTTTCGAGGCCGGTCTGGGTCATCTCTCCGCTTTGTCCGACGCGGGCGCGAAAGACCGGGCCGAGATAGGCGTAATGCGCCGCGCGGCCTGCTTCGGGCGAACCGAGATAGGCGAGGCACACGGGAACCGTATAGTCGGGGCGCAGGCACAATTCGGCGCCCGAGGCGTCGCTGGTGAGGTAGAGCCGGCCGCGAATGTCCTCGCCGGACATGTCGAGGAAGACCGAAGCGGGCTGCAAGACCGGCGGCTCGAGGCGCGAAAAGCCGGCGGCGAGAAAATGTTCGAGCGCGCGCGCGCCCGCGTCGAGCGGGGACGCAGGGAGCTTGGGCGCCTCGGCCGGAGGGGCTGGCGGGGTCGGGTTCACGACATTTTCCTCTATTTCGAGGCTTCCTTTAACAAAGCTGCGGGGCCGGCGCAGCCCTTTTCCCGTTCGAAGGTGAACGAACGGCGCGTTCGCCCGCTATTCGCCGTTGCGGCCACAGGGTGGCCATGGTCGGATGCGAGGGAAGCCCCGCCGCCGCCGAATCATTTCCCGAGAAGCCATTTTGCCCGCCCTTCGCGCCTTTCGATTGCTTTTTCTTGCGTTGCTGATCGCGGCGGCTTCGCTCGCGCAGGCGGCCGGCGACGACACCACGCGGCAGACCCTCGAGGCGACGCGCGCTGCGCTCGCCGACATCGACTCACAGTTGAAGGCCGACAATCTCGCCGACGCCGATCTGGTGCGCTTGCGCGCCGAAGGCGACCCGCTCGCCGCCGAGCTGCAAGCGGTCATCACCGAACTCGCCCCGCGCCTCGAGGCCTCGCAGAAGCGCCTTGTCGAATTGACGCCCAAATCCAAGGACGCGACGCTCAGCGACACGGCGAGCGCGGAACTGGCCGCCGAAAAGAAGAAGCACGACGACCTCGACACCGACGTGCGCTCGGCGCGCGCGATGTTGCTGCAGATCGACGACGACAACGCGCGCATCGCGGCGGCGCGGCGCGACCTGTTCACGCGAGAAACCTTCGCTCGCTCTTCGAGCCTGATCAGTCCGCTGCTGTGGACGGGGGTGGCGCGCGAAGCGCCTGGCGACCTCGGCGCCCTGGGGTCCGTGCTCGCCGATTGGCTTCATGGCCTGGCGGCGCGGATTTCGGCGGCGCAGGCGCTCGGCCTTCTCGCCGTGGCGCTGGCGATCGCGGCGGCGTGGGCGCCGCTGCAGTGGATCGCGCGGCGCGTCATCGCGCGCGATCCCGCTGCGGCGACGCCCAGCCGGCTGCGCCGCGCCGTCGCCGCCGCGTGGACGATCCTGGTGCTCGCCGTCCTGCCGCTGCTCGCGCTGGAAGCCTTCGCTTACGCGCTCGACGCCTTCGACATTTCCGATCCGCGGCTGCAAGGCGCGCTCGACGCGCTGCTCGACGGGCTTCGAGTCGTCATTGTCAGCAACGCCCTTGGCCGTGGATTGCTGGCGCCGGGCTACGCCAACTGGCGCCTCGTCGATCTCGGCGACCGCGTCTCGGCGCTGCTGTTGCATTTGTGGTTGTCGGTCGCCGCGATCCTGGCGGCCGAACGGTTGTTGGAGCCGGCCGCGGACGCGGTCGCCTCGCTCAACATCGCGGTCGCGGGCCGTGCGGTCGGCGCCGCCCTGGTGGCGATTCTGATGGCGCGCGCGCTGCGGCTCATCGCCGCGCCGATTCCGGCCGCCGCCTCCGGCGTGCCCGCGCACGATCCCTGGGCGCCCGGCCGCACCCTCTTGTGGACTCTCGTCGCGCTGATCTTCGGCGCGACGCTCGCCGGTTACATCGCCTTCGCGACGTTCCTCGTCAATCGGACGATGTTCGTCGCCATGCTCGCCGCCGCGCTTTATGTGATCGACGCCATCGTTCAGGAGGGCGCCGAGGAGTTGCTGCGCCCCAGCGCCGCGATCGGCCACAGCCTGATGACGATGATCGGCCTACGGCGCGACGCGCTCGAACAGATCGTCGTGCTCGTCCAGGGCTTCGCGCGGCTCGCCGTCATCGTCGCGGCGATCGCGCTGATCCTCGGCCCTTGGGGCCTCTCCCAGGACCTGGCGTCGACGCTCCGAGCCGCCTATTTCGGCGCCAAAGTCGGCGGCGTCACGCTCTCCCTGTCCTCGCTGATCGTCGCCGCGGCGGTGCTCGTCGTCGGCATGGTGGCGACGCGCGCGATCCAGAATTGGCTCGGCTCGCGCTATTTCCCGCACACGCGGCTCGACGCCGGGGTCAGCAATTCCATCCGCACCATCGTCGGCTACGTCGGCGTCTTCATCGCGCTGCTGATGAGCGGCGCGCAGCTCGGCCTCGACTTCCAGAAACTGGCGATCGTCGCCGGCGCGCTGTCGGTCGGCATCGGCTTCGGTCTGCAGTCGATCGCCAACAATTTCGTCTCCGGCCTCATACTGCTCTGGGAGCGCGGCATCCGCGTCGGCGACTGGGTGGTGGTCGGCGCCGAGCAGGGCTATGTCCGACGCATCAACGCGCGCGCCACCGAGATCGAGACCTTCGATCGCGGCACGCTGATCGTGCCCAACGCGACGCTGGTCAGCGGCGCGGTGAAGAACTGGATGCACGCCGACCGCACGGGGCGCATCGTCGTGGCGGTGAACGTCGCCTACGAGAGCGACCCGGAAGTGGTGCGCGAACTGCTCATCGCCGCCGCAAAGGCGCAGGACCAGGTGTTGTCGATCCCGGCGCCGTTGGTGCTGTTCAACGAATTCGCCGACTGGGCGCTGAAGTTTCAGTTGATCTGCTTCGTCGACGACATCGTGACGGCGGATCGCGTGCGCAGCGAAATGAACTTCGACATCTTCCGCCGCATGCGCGAAGCGGGGCTGAGAGTGCCCTATCCGAAGTGACGCGGACGGTCGATCGCGCCGCCCGGCGCGGACGCGCGATACGGCGGCGCGGCTCACGTTTTCGGCATCGGCCCTGCGACGACTTGACGCAGTTCGCTGCTGCGTATTAGATACATTTTAATATTCAAACGTCAGCATCCGTCGCCGCCGCGCTTCCGGCGTCGAGGCGAAACTGACCAGGGAGGGGACGGCCGATGCGGGCTCTTGCCGGCTTCATGGCGGTTTGCGCTGTTTTTCTCGCGCCCTTCGCGGCGCGCGCCGACGATCCGATCGTGTTCAAGGTCGTCGACGGCGCCATCCCCGAACCGTTGACCTCCCAGCCGGGCGATCCGGCCAGCGGCCGCACCGTCATGCTGACGGGCAAGCTCGGCAATTGCATCGCTTGCCACAAGGTTCCCGCGCTCAAGGAAGCCGACTTTCAGGGCGAGATCGCGCCCTCTCTCGACGGCGTCGCGAACCGCTACACCACCGCGCAGCTGCGGCTGATCGTCTCCAACGCAAAACTGAAGTTTCCCGGAACGGTCATGCCGGCGTTCCACCGCAACGTCGGGCTCAAGCGCGTGGCGCCCGAATACGAGGGCAAGCCGATCCTGACCTCCCAGCAGGTCGAAGACGTCGTCGCCTTCCTCAAGACCTTCAACTGAAACGGCCAGCCGCAAAGGACAATTCGATGCAGACGTTTACGCGCCGCCAAAGCCTCGCGCTCGCCGCCGCCCTCGCCGCCGGAGCGGCGCTGCCGCGCGCGGCGCTCGCCGACACCAAGGCCGAGGCGGCCGAACTGATCAAGCGGTTCGCCGACGGCAAGGAGCCGATGAAGAGCACGGTCACGCTCGATCTGCCGGAAATCGCCGAGAACGGCAACACGGTGCCGCTCAGCGTCAAGGTCGCCAGCCCGATGACGGCGCAGTCCTACGTCACGGACTTGCTCATCGTCGCCGACGGCAACCCTAACGCCAAGACGGCGGCGCTCAAGTTCTCGCCCTTGTCCGGCAAGGCCGAGGCCTCGCTGCGCATTCGTCTCGCGCAGACTCAGACCGTCACCGCGCTCGCCAAGATGAACGACGGCTCGGTCTACATGGATCAAAAGGTCGTCAAGGTGACGATCGGCGGTTGCGGCGGCTGAACGGCTCGCGAATTCAAACCTATAGAGGAGGCGCAAATGGCGGAAAACAAGCCCCGCATCAAACTGCCCAAGGAAGCCGGCAAGGGCGAGATCGTCCAGATCAAGACTCTGATCACCCACCCCATGGAGTCGGGTCAGCGCAAGGACGCGGACGGCAAGCCGATCCCGCGCAAGATCATCAACCGCTTCGTCTGCGAGTTCAACGGCAAGCCGGTGTTCGAGGCCGATCTCGAAACCGCGATCTCGGCCAACCCCTACATCGAGTTCTTCGCCAAGGTCGAAGACGAGGGAACGTTCACCTTCACTTGGGTCGACGACGACAACGTCGTCACCACCGCGCAGGAACATATCGCGCTGAAGGCCTGAGGGCAGAGCGAGCAAGGAGCCGCCACGGTGAAACTCCCCTTCGCGATCGCGGCCGCCCTTTTGTGCGCGAGCGTCGTCCTGGCCGGCGCCGACGAGGCGCTCAAGGGAATCCCGGCGCCGCCGGGCCATGTCTTCAAGACGATCTATTCCGGCTACCAATTCCGCACCGCGAAGACGCGCGCGCTGCAGGACGACGACATGCAGAATCCGGGGTTCCTCGCGATCGACCGGGCGGCGGACCTGTGGAACAAGATCGACGGCGCGGCGGGCAAGTCGTGCGCCTCGTGCCACGGCACGGCCGAGGACTCGATGAAGGGCGTCGGCGCTAAGATGCCCAAATGGAGCGCCGCGCTCGGCAAGCCGGTCAATCTCGAACAGCAGATCAACATCTGCCGCGCCAACGCTATGAAGGCGACGCCGTGGCCGTTCAATTCGCAGGCGCTCACGGACATGACGACCTTTGTGCGCTTCCAGTCGCGCGGCATGCCGGTGAACGTGCAGATCGACGGCCCGATGGCGCCGTGGTTCGATAAGGGCAAGGAGCTCTATTACGACCGCGTCGGCCAGCTCGATCTCTCCTGCGCATCGTGCCACGAGACCAACGTCGGCTTGCATATGCGCGCCGATCTGTTGAGCCAGGGCCAGAGCAACGGCTTCCCGACCTACCGCCTGCGCGATCAGCGGCTGATCCCGCTGCACGAGCGCTTCCAGGGCTGCATGCACGACGTGCGCGCGGTTCCCTACGAGCCGCTGTCCGACGAATTCCTCGCGCTCGAAATCTACCTGGCCTGGCGCGGCGTCGGCCTGCCGGTCGAAACGCCGGCGGTGCGCAACTGAACGCGCGGCGCCGCTTGCCTCAACCTTGGAGATTGCGATGATATCGCGGCGCGAATTCATTCAGGTCGCGGCGGCGACCGGGGCGCTGCTCGGCGGATCGGGGTTGTCGCGCAGCTTTGCGCAGCAGAAGCTCACCCAGGCCCAGCTCCTTGCGTTCGAGCCGCTCGGCAACGTGACGCTGGTCCACGTCACCGACATCCATGGACAGTTGAAGCCGCTCTATTTTCGCGAGCCTTCGGTCAACATCGGCGTCGGTGAGGCGCGCGGCCAGCCGCCGCATCTGACCGGAGTCGATTTTCTCAGGCGCTTCGGCGTCGCGGCGGGCTCGGCCGCCGCCTATGCGCTGACTTCGGACGATTTCGAAGCGCTGGCGAGGACCTATGGCCGCATCGGCGGCCTCGATCGCGCCGCGACTGTCGTCAAGGCGATCCGCGCCGAGCGCGGCGACAAGGTCGCGCTGCTCGACGGCGGCGACACCTGGCAAGGCTCGTGGACCTCGCTCAAGACGCGCGGCCAGGACATGATCGACTGCATGGCGCTGCTGCAGCCGGACGCGATGACCGCCCATTGGGAATTCACCTACGGGACCGACCGCGTCAAAGAAGCCGTCGCCTCGCTCGGCTTTCCCTTTCTCGCCCTCAACGTCCGCGATGCGGAATGGGACGAAGCGGCGTTCAAGCCGATGACCATGATCGAGCGCGGCGGCGTCAAGATCGCGGTGCTCGGCCAAGCCTTCCCCTATACGCCGATCGCCAATCCGCGCTGGATGATTCCGAACTGGTCGTTCGGCGTGCGCGAGGAGGACGTCCAGGCGCAGGTCGACGCCGCGCGCAAGGGCGGCGCGGGGCTCGTCGTCCTGCTCTCCCATAACGGCTTCGACGTCGATCGCAAGCTCGCCTCGCGAGTCCACGGCATCGACGTCATCCTGACCGGACACACCCACGACGCCATCCCGGAGCCGATCCTGGTCGGCCGCACCTTGCTCATCGCTTCCGGCTCGTCGGGCAAATTCGTCTCGCGGCTCGATCTCGACGTGCGCGGCGGCGAGGTGAAAGCCTATCGCCACAAGTTGATCCCGCTGTTCTCCGACGTGATCGCGAGCGACGCCGAAATGACGGCCAAGATCGAGGCGGTGCGCCAGCCGTTCGCCGCCGAGCTGGCGCGACCGCTCGGACGCACCGAATCGCTGCTCTACCGGCGCGGCAATTTCAACGGCACCTTCGACGATCTGATCTGCCAGGCGATCCTCGAAGAGCGCGACGCCGAGATCGCGCTGTCGCCCGGTTTCCGCTGGGGCACGAGCCTGCTCTCCGGGCAGGACGTGACCTTCGAAGATCTGACCAACGCGACCGCGATCACCTATCCCAACGTCTACCGCAACGCGATGACCGGCGCCCAGTTGAAGACTGTGCTGGAGGACGTCGCCGACAACCTGTTCAACGTCGATCCCTACTACCAGCAGGGCGGCGACATGGTGCGCGTCGGCGGCCTCGGCTACACCATCGACGTGACGAAGCCGCAGGGCCAGCGCATTTCTGAAATGACCTTGCTGAGGACCGGAGCGGCGATCGATCCGGCGCATGAATATCGCGTCGCGGGATGGGCGAGCGTCGCCGAAGGCGTCGAGGGGCCGCCGATCTGGGACCTCGTCGCCAATCATCTGAGCAAGACCAAGACGGTGAAGCTCGAACCCAATCGGGCCGTCAAGGTCGTCGGCGCTTAACGGGAGCCGGGGAAAGAACGATGGACTCTCTGCGCGCGACGTTGACGGACAACGCGCCGTTCTGGCTGGCGGTCGGGGGCCTGGCGATCGGCGCCTTCTTCGGCGCCGTGGTGGCGCTGACCAATTTCTGCACCATGGGCTCGATTTCCGACATGCTCGCGTTCGGCGATTCGCGCCGCTTCCGCGCCTGGGTCCTGGCGACCGCGACGGCGGTCGTCGGCGCGGCGGCGCTGTCGGCGGTCGGCGCCGTCGATCTCTCGAAATCGATGTATCTGGCGCCGACATTCGATTGGGCGGGCTCGATCGTCGGCGGCCTCATGTTCGGCCTCGGCATGGTGTTCGCCGGCGGCTGCGCGAGCCGCAATCTGGTGCGCGCGGGCAGCGGCGACTTGCGCTCGGCGCTGGTCGTCGTGCTGATCGGCGTCTCCGGATACATGACGATCGGCGGACTGCTCGGGCCGGCCCGCGCGGCGCTGGCGAGCGCGACGGCGGTCAACCTCGGCGCGTACGGACTGAAGAACCAAGGGCTCGGCGCCCTGCTCACCCACGCGAGCGGCCTCGATCCGACGCGCGCCGATCTCGTCGCCGCGGCGGCGCTGGCGATCGCGCTGCTCGCATTCTGCTTTTGGGACGCGCGTTTCCGCGCTTCGGCGAAGCATATCGCCTCGGGGCTCGGCGTCGGCCTTGCGGCGGTCGCCGGCTGGGCGCTCACCGGGCTCTGCTACGACGAAATGGCGGACGGCGCGGTCGCGCCCGGCTCGCTCAGCTTCGTGCGTCCGTCGGGCGACACGCTCGAATGGATCGAGCGCTTCACCGCGCAGCGCATTCCCGGCTTCGGCGTCGCGACGGTGCTCGGCGTTCTCGCCGGCGCGCTCGTCGCCTCGCTGCTGACGGGACGGTTCCGGCTGGCGACGTTTTCCGACACGCCGGACACCCTGCGCAATGTCGTCGGCGCGACGTTGATGGGGGTGGGCGGCGTCGTCGGCCTCGGCTGCACGATCGGCCAGGCGGTGACCGGCGTCTCGACGCTGGCCATCGGATCCATTCTCGTGTTCGTCGCCATCGTCGCCGGCGGCGCGATCGGCATCAAGGCGATGGAGCGGCTGGCGTGAGGAGAGAGACGATGAAGCGCAGGATGTTCCTCGGCGCCCTTCTCGCGGGCGCGCTCGCAGCGGGCGCGGCGCAAGCGGCCGATCCGCACAAGCTGGCGCTGCAGATCAGCGACAACGATCCGGCCAAGATGACCGCCGTGCTCGACATCGCCGCCAACGTCTCGCGCCATTACACCGGCAAGGGCGAGGAGGTCGACATCGCCGTCGTCGCCTTCAACGCCGGAATCGGCATGCTGCTCGCCGACCGCTCGCCGGTCGCCGACCGACTGGTCCAATTCGAGCATTCGATGCCGAACGTGCGCTTCGAAGCCTGCAACCAGTCATTGGCGGGCGTGGAAAAACGCGAGGGCAAGAAGCCGCCCTTGCTGCCCGGCGTCACGGTCGTCGACGCGGGCGTGCCCGAACTCGTCGATTTGGCGGAGCAGGGCTACACGATCGTCCGGCCGTGAGCGGCGGGACGCGGATTCAACGGGAGGTCGAACATGGAACGACGAGGATTCTTTCGCACGCTCGCGGCGGGCGGCGCCGGGCTGATCGCTTTGGCGGGATTGAGCAAGGCCGAGGCGGCGGACAAGGACAAGGTCGTCTACCATCTCTCCGACCTCGACAAGGTCGGCTTCGTGCTCGGCAACATCCGCAATCACATCGCCGGCACGGGCGGTCCCGGCAAGGTGACGATCGCGCTGGTCGTTCACGGCCCGGCGCTGAAGGCGTTCCACGCCATTTCCGCCGAGGCCGACATCGAGAACCAACTCACGGATCTCCATCGCGACGGGGTCGCGCTCAACGCCTGCGCCAACACGATGCGCGCGCAGAAGGTCGAGCTGAGCGATCTCCTGCCGGGCTTCGTGGTCGCCGAAAAGGGCGGCGTCGTGCGCCTCGCCGAACTGCAAGGCCAGGGCTACGCCTACTTGAGGCCGTGAGCGGCGCGCGGCGGCGGCGCGGGGTGAGGAAAGGGATCGCTGCCGCCGGGGCGGGCGCATCATCGTCAGGCATAACGGTCATAACGCATAACGGTATAACGGTGACAGGCGCCGATTTCCCTATTTATCTGACGCCGGGATAATCGGCATAGGCCGCGCTTCCCGCCGCCGGCGCGGGCGGGCCGTATGGAGTCGACGACGGGACAGAAAAAGGCGCCCAAGGCGTTGAAATTCCCTCCGGCGGGACACGGATCGGCTTTACGCGATCCATCCCCTGTTTGGGGGGCGCGGCGCTCAAGCCGAGGGCCGAACGATTCTTGCTCGTCATCTCCGGGTCGGCGTCTTCGGCCATCGGCATTTAGAGCGTGACGCGATTTGATGGAACCGCCAGCGATGTCATTTCCGCGAAAGCGGGAATCCAGACTTGGCGGCCGATGCGCCTTTCCCGCTGGATTCCCGCTTTCGCGGGAATGACACGGAAAAGAGCATCATCGGTCTCGTGC
>JBEKFO010000022.1:0-19478 GCA_050013275.1 Roseiarcus sp.
GTCTCGGCCGTGGTGACGAGGGCGAAGAGATGCTTTTCATCCATGCGTTTGCGGATCGCCGCGGACGCCTCGGCGGCGAATTGCTCCATCAACCTGGGATCGATGTCGAATTCGCTCACCTCGCCCTTGGCGTCGCGCTTGAGGCTTTGGTGAAAAACGAGATCCCAGCGATTGCCGAGCCGCAACACGCGGAGCACGCCTTGGTCCTGAATGTCGCCGCAAATCTGTTGCGCCATGCGGACCCGTACATGCTCTACGATCTGTTCGGGACGGCGCACGTGCGGCGCAATCTCGGCGATGGCTTCGAGGATCAGGTTCAGGTTGCGGATCGAGACGCGTTCGGCAAGCAGCATCTTGAGCACCGCCTGCAATCCCGAATAGGAAATCTGCGACGGGCAGAGGTCGTCGATGAGTTTCTTGTATTCGGGCTCCAGCCTGTCGAGCAGCCCGCGCATATCCTTGTAGGACAGCAGTTGCGCCAGATTGTTGTGGATCACCTCGCTCAAGTGCGTCAGCAGCACCGACACCGGGTCGATCGGCTTGAACCCTTCTCGTTTGACGTCCTTGATGTAGGCCTGCGAAATCGAAAGCGCCTTCATGCCGAAAGCCGGCTCGCGTATTTCGTCGCCGGGGACGTTCGGACGCTTGCCGTCGCCGACGATCACCAGGAATTCGCTGACGCGCAATTCCTGCGTCGCGACGACCGTGCCGTGAATGCGAATCTGATAGCACTTGGCCGGCGTCTTGATGTCGTCGGTGAGCTTGATCTCGGGAACGACGAAGCCGTATTGCCGCGCGAACTTCCGACGCATCTTGGCGACGCGCAAAGCGACCTCGTCGTGCGCGGCCAATAACGTCGCCGTCAGCTCTTTGCTGAAACAGAGTTCGATCTCGGCCGATTTCAGTTGCTCTTTGATCGAAGAGCGCGCCTCCGCGCGGGTTTTCTCGTCGCGGCTGGCCTTTTCGGCCGCAGCGATCGCGCGATCCTTCGCCAGTCGCTGCGGAATGGCGATGCCGACAAAGGCCATCAGACCGCCGAGAAGCGCGAAAGGAATGAAAGGCAGGCCGGGGACCACGCCGAGCACGAACATCAGCAGCGCCGCCATGAACAGCGCGTTGGGATAATTGCTGAGCTGATCGATCACCGCCTTGTCGGCGGAGCCGCGCGTGCCGCCCTTGGCGACGAGCATGCCGGCGGCGAGCGAAATGATCAGCGCCGGAATTTGCGACACCAAGCCGTCGCCGACCGAAAGCTTGGTGAAGATGTCCGCCGCGGTGGATAATCCCAGACCGTGGCGGGTGACGCCGATGACGATGCCGCCGAATATATTGACCGCGAGAATGATGATGCCGGCGATCGCGTCGCCGCGCACGAATTTCGACGCGCCGTCCATCGAACCGAAAAACGCGCTTTCCTCCTCGAGCTCGCGTCGACGCAGCTGGGCGATCTTCTCGTCGATGAGACCGGCCGACAGGTCGGCGTCGATCGCCATCTGCTTGCCGGGAATCGCGTCGAGCGTGAACCTCGCGCCGACTTCCGCGATGCGGGTCGCGCCCTTGGTGATGACCAGGAAGTTGATGGTCACGAGGATGAGGAAGACGATGATGCCGATGACGAAGTCGCCGCTCATCACCAGGCTGGCGAAGCCGCCGATGATGTAGCCGGCGGCGTTCGTCCCTTGAGCACCGTGCGACAGAATGAGCCGTGTCGTCGAGATATTGAGCGCGAGCCTGAGGATGGTCGCCACCAGCAGCACGGTGGGAAAGGCGGAAAATTCGAGCGGTTTGTGGATCCACAACGCGACCATCAGGATCAACACGGAAAGCGCGATCGAGAACGCGAGGCCGAGATCGATCATCATCGCCGGCACTGGCAGGAAGAACAGGCACAGGATCAGCACGATGGCGGCCGCGAAGCCGACATCCTTGCCTTGGCGACCGATTGGCGGCTCCAACGCCGCCGTCGTCAGTGACATCGCGGACCTACTCCCTTGCGTCGCGGCGACAATGACGGCCAAACCTTGCGCGGGTCTCGCCGATCGCGTGCGGCGGCGTCGATAGAGGCTGCGGGCGAAGCGAACCGTCGCGGCGGCGAGCGCTCGCCGACGGCTTCGGGCGCGCGCGCGCGATCAGCGGCGTCGCGCGCGACGCCGCTGCTTCCGCGCCGATCACTGGCCGAATCCGTGCTCGATATGCGCGTAGATGTTTTCCGTGAACACGTAAAACTGTCCGCCGATGAACGACGCAGTGAGGCTGACGACCATGAATATCGCCACGATCTTCGGAACGAAGGTCAGCGTCATTTCCTGGATCTGCGTCAGCGCCTGAAGAAGCGCAATCGCGATGCCGATGACCATCGCCGCGCCGATCGCTGGGCCGGCGCCGACGATGATCATCCAGATCGCCGCCTGAATGACGTCGAGCGCGTCGCCCTGGTTCATTGCACGTTGGCGCCGTTGGCGAACGGGATTGTGTTGCCGTCGGTGAGCGTGGCGGTGGCGGCGCCTGCGGGGGTGACGTCGACCGACTGCACCTGGCCGGAGGTCGTCCCGTCCGCCGAGCTCATCGTCGAGCCGACCGCCAATTCGGCCTGGGTCAAAGACGCCTCCGTCAACAACGACGCGAGAGTCGTGTTGGTCTGGACGGCCTGTCCGACCTGGGAGATCGTCGCCAATTGACTGACCATCGCCGTCGGATCCATCGGCTGGGTCGGGTCCTGATTCTTCAGTTCCGCCATGAGAAGGGTGAGAAACGAATTGTAGCTCAACGACGGAGTCGCCGACGCCGACGAGGACGTCGACGACGAGGTTGAGGAGGAGGCGGCGCTCGAGACGCCGGAGGTGGCGGAGACGGCGGTCATGGGGGGTCCTTTCAGGCTGCGTGCGACTCGGCGTGCGACTCGGCGGGCGCCGCGACGGGAAACATTTCCCGCTCTTCGAGCGGAAACAGCCCCCGCAACGCCTTCAACGCTTCGAAATTGCGCGAGCGGTCGATCTGTTCGGAGATCGCCTTGAGGCCGGCGATGATCGCCGGGTTCTCAAACGCCATCAGCGCAGCGTCGATGAGCCTGCGCGATAGCCCGGTCGCCGCGGCCGTGGCCCCGGGATCCATCAGCATGACCTGAACCGCGAAATAGATCTGGCGAAGCGGCGTCGTCGCCTGATCCGCCTGCATGACGTGGTTTTCCAGCAGAAAGGTCACATCGTTCAGCAACTCGATCGTCGCCTTCCGGTCGACTCGAATGACGGCGCCGTTGATGTAGAGCTTTTCGCCTGCACGCAGCGTGATGTTCATAAAGTCCTCACTTCAAGCCGTCGCGAATGATCTCGTTGATTTCGATCATGGGGGTCAGGTCGTTGGTTTGACCGGCGCGTACGCGATCAATCTCCTTGTTCATCCAAATGCCGATCGAAACGAGCGCGGCCCGCAGTTGCCCGGGCAATTCGTTTTCGGGATTTCTCAAGTCATCCAGAAAAATCGCCCATAGGCTGCGCAGATAGAACAGCGCCTCTACGACTTCGCGCGTGCCCGGCCCGCGGTCGCGCGCGGTGCGCAAGAGAGCGATGACCCGATCCATGGCCCGGCGCTCGTGCGCACGCATGACTTGCGGCGACTCCTCGATGACCTCGTTGTAGGAGAACTCGTACATCGGCGATCCCAAGGGTTAGGTAGGAATGTATTGGGCGAGGCTCAGCTTCTGCAGTTGCGCCGTGAGCTGGTAGGCGGTCTGAAGTTGCGTCGACAGCGTATTGAGCTTCGTAGCGATGGCGGCGGAATCGACGTTGTCGAGATTGCCGATCTGGGTTTCCAGAATCGTCATCTGCGACGACATGGAGCTGTTGGCGTCGGTGACGCGCTGCAGCGTCGCGCCGACGCCGGCTTCGGTCTCCGTTATCGAGGTCGTCCCTTGCGTGATCATCGAGTTCGCAGCGGAGGCGACCGCCTGCTGCGCGGCGGAGCTCAATTGCGAGCCGCCGAACTCGGCGAGCATCGTGTAGCCCTGCGCGAGTTGCTGGAACCCAGACTGGTTGGCGTTCGTCGAGGTGTCGATGGTTTCGCCCGGCGCGATCTGCGCGCTGGTGTTGACGCTCGAGGCCGACGACCAGTTGCCTGTCCAGTTCGCGCCGCTGAACTCGTTGGCGAACGCGCCGCTGAGAAAACTCTGCATTTGCGAGGCGGTGATCGCGGAGGCGGCCGGGTCGGTCGGCAGGCAGCCGAACGCGGTCTGAAACGCCGCATCGATCGCGGTCTTGGCGGCCGACGTCGTCGAGGAGAAATAGTCGGCGATCGGCGCGACGCTGGAGTTTATCCCGCCGAAGACGTACTGGCCGTTTGCGGTCGAGTTGGCCGTAGCGATCAGCGACTGCAGCGCGTTGGCGCCGACACTCTGCAAGGTTGCGCCGGAATTGACCTCGGTCGAGGTCCACGACGTCAAGCTCTGCGTCACGCTCTGCGCGCTGGAGCGAATTGAGTCGAGAGCGGTCTGGGATGTCTTAAGGCTCGTCGTGACGAGGCCGTTGCCGCTGGTCAGCGTCTGCATGAGCTCATTCTGGTTCTTGAGCGACAATTCGTAGCCGGACTGGTCTCCCAATTGCAGCCCCAGGTCGGCGTACTGGCCGGTCGACGATTCGACTTCGAGGGCGGTGAGTTGCGACTGCGTCTGTGCGATCGACGGCAGCAGCGCGGTCCCCAAGTAGCTTGTCGAAACGAATGAGGCGCTCATGGTCGTCACGCCGCGTTGATCAGCGCAGTGAACATATTGTTGACCGTCGTCAGCAGTTTGGCGGTCGTCGTGTACGAGTTCTCGATGTTCAACATGTTCGTCAATTCGGTATCGAGGTTCACCCCCGTTGCATTGGAAAGCGCGGCGGTCGCTTGCGAGACCACCGAGTTTTGATAATCGACCTGATTGGTCGCTTGCTGGTTTTGGCTCTGCAACCAGCTCACGGAGGTGTTGGCGTAGTCGCTCAGACTGTCGGACGTGGCCAAGCCCGCGCCGGCATCGAACGGCTGCGTCGCCGACGTCGACGCGATCATCTGTTGGATTCGGCCGGTATAGCCCGCGGCGCCGGTGGTGTTGTAAGTGTAATTGGCGCCGTTGATGCCGCCGTTCTGCAACAAGGACACGTCGCCGCCTTGCGTGGGGTCGACGGCCGGATTGACTTCGATGGAGGCCGCGAGGCCCGTCATCGCCGTCGTCGCCGGCAGGCTTGTCGCGCCCGAATAGGTGAACAACCCCGGCAGCGAGGCCAGGCCCGACCCCGACTGATCGTTTTCGGCGAAGGCGTTGACGAGGCCGCCGGCGATTTGATCGAGCTGCGCCTGATATTGCGGCGCAACCGTGTCGCGCAGATTAGCCAGACCCGCAAGCGCGCCGGAGTGGATCGGCATCGGCGACGAGGCGCCGGTGATTGGCACGCCGTCCACGGTCACGGCGTTTCCGGTCGTGCTCGCGGTGTAGGTCGTCGTCGGGGTGAAGGACACCGTTTGCGCTGTGACGTTGAACAACGTCACGCCGCCGTCGGTGTAGATCGACGTCGAGCCGTTGGGGTTGGCGACGGTCGAAATGCCGATTTGCTGGGAAAGTTGGGTGAGAATGCTGTCGCGCGTGCCCTGCGCGCTGTTGACGTTGGCGCCCGTCGCGAGGCCGCTGACGATCGTGGCGTTGACCTGCGAAAATTGATTGAGCAGCGAGTTGATGGTCGAGACGGACGACGCCATGTCCGAATCGGCCTGTTCGCGCACTTGCTGAACGGCGGCCGAACCGCTGTTGAGCGAGGAAGCGAGACTGGACGCCGCGGTGACGACGGCCTGGCCGACCACGACATTGCTCGGCGACGCCTCGTAAGTCGTGAGCGCGTCTTGCAGGTTCGCCAACATCGCCGAGGGCGAATTCCCGTTCTTCGTCGAACCGGACGTGGAGGAGCTGGTGGCGCTGTCGCTGACCGTCTGCGCCAACGTCGTCAATCCTTTGGCTAACGCTTGCTCGCTCGCCGCTTGCGACGTCGATGCGTTGACCTGTTCCAGCAGCGCGGCGTTGGTCTCGCGCGTGACCGAGGCGACGTCGGAGCCTCCGTACGAATTGGTGACGAGGTTGGCGACTTCGCGCGAATAGCCTGGCGTGCTGGCGTTCGAGATGTTGCTCGAGATGGCCGCCGACTGCGCCGCGTTCGAAAGGAACGCGGAGTTGATGATGTTGTACGCGGCGGACAAGCTCATCTTGGGGCCCCGGAAAGACGGTGGTTACGGCTACGCCTTCAAGCCGTTGAGAATCTGCAGAAGGTCCGCGCCGGTCTGGAACACCTTGGAGTTGGCCTGATAGGCGCTCTGGGCCTCGATCATTTGCGTCAGCTCGGTGGCCAGATCGACGGTCGAGTCTTCGAGGCTGGAGGAGACGATCGTGCCCAGACCACCTGTTCCAGCGGTTCCGTACACGATCGAGCCGGAGTTCTGGTTGGACTGATAGACGTTGCCGTTGAGCGAGGTCAGATTGTCCGGGCTCGCCACGTTGGCCAACGGAATATCGTAGGCGGCGTTGGACGCTCCGTCGCTGTATTGGAAATCGAGCGTGCCGTTCGAGCTGATCGTCACCCCCTTCAGGCTGCTCGGCGCGTTGCCGTTGGTCGTGTTGGTGTTGACGCTGAAACTCGACGCCAGCTGGGTCGTCCCGCTGACGTCGAGGGCCAAGGTTTGGCCGTTGGGAATCGGAATGTTGAAAGGCGAGCCGCTCGTCAACGTTCCCGATGTCGGACTGAAGTTCAACGTTTCCGTCGACAGGGGGCCCGCCGAATAGGGGAAGCCGCCGCCCGCAGCGGCGTCGGCGGCGTCGTAAGCGGTGATTTGCCAGGTGTCCGCTGCCGGAGGTCCGGCAATCGGGCCGGTGTTGGTCAAATACACGTTGATCGTGTGCGCGCCGCCGAGGTTGTCGTAGGCGGTGACCGAGGTCTCGTCGGTGTAGCTCACATTCGCCGCAGTGGGGTTGGCCGAGGGCAGATCGGCCGCGGTGGTGACCGCCGTCGCCGTCGAGGGCAGGTTCACCGACAGCGTGCCGGCGGTCGTCGCCGTCGGCAAGTCGCCCGATGCGGTGACATTGACTTTTTCGGTGGGAACCGCGTCCGCCTGGCCGCTGGCGGCGGTGTTGCCCATCAAGTAGTAGCCAGCCGAATTGACGAGATTGCCGGACGCGTCGGGCACGAACGAGCCGTTCCTGGTGAGATAGAGCGCGCCGCTCGAATCGGACACGACGAAGTAGCCGTTGCCTTGAATCGCGAGGTCAGTCGTCGTCGAAGTGCCGACGACCGAGCCTTGCAGCGAATTGAGCGAGCGCAGGCTCGTCGTGACGCCGGCGAGGCTCTCGGCGCCGCCGCCGGTCTGATCGACGAGGGTCGAGAACTCCGTTTCGGCGTTCTTGTAGCCGGTGGTGTTGGCGTTGGAGACGTTCTGCGAAATGCTCGAAAGCCAGTTCGTGTTCGCCAACATGCCGGAAACGGCGGTGCCCATCATACTCATCGATCAGTCCCCTTAGGGTTTATCCGTTCCAATTTGCGATCGTTCCCTTGCGTGAAGCTGATTGCGCCGAGCGACGTTGTTAATTGACCGATCGCACCAGGCTGCCAATCAACAGATTCCAGCCGTCGACCAGCACAAAAAACAAGAGTTTCACGGGTAACGAAATGACCGACGGCGGCAACATCATCATGCCCATCGACATCGTGAGCGCGGCGACGATCATGTCGATGACCAAGAACGGCAAGACGATCAGGAACCCGATCTCGAAACCCCGACGCAGCTCGGAAATCATGAAAGCGGGGATGAGGATCCGCAGGTCGATGGTCGAGCGATCCTTGATTTGAAAATTGCCTTTCGACAGATCCTCGAACAGCGCGATATCCTTCGCGCGAACCTGGGCGAGCATGAATTCGCGAAACGGCTGGGTGATTGCTCCGTAAGCTTCCTGTTGGCTGATCGTGTTGTCCATCAGCGGCTTGAGGCCGTTCTGCCACGCCTTGTCGAAGGTCGGCGCCATGACGAAGAACGTCATGAACAGCGACAGGCTGATCAGCACCATGTTGGCGGGCGTGCTCTGCAATCCCAGTCCCGACCTCAAGAAGGAAAGCGCGACGGTGAATCGGGTGAAACTCGTGACCATGATCAGCAGGCCGGGCGCCACCGACAGAACCGTCAGGATCGCCACCATTTGAACGATGCGCGCGGTCGCCGAGGCGCCGCCGCTCGGGATCAGCGCGCCGAGATCGACGGTCTGGGCGCTTGCGGTCGAAACGGCCAGGACGAGCGCGATCGCGGCGAGCGTTGCGCGTTTCATTGCACCACCAGGGTTCGGATGATCAGTTCGCTCACCTTGCCGCCGGAACGGGTCACGGCGCGCTCGTTGAGATCCTGTCTGACATTCTGCAATCCCACTGCGCCCTCGATTTGCGCCAAGGTCGTGGTGCGCAAATAGGCGAGTTCATCGCCGGCGATTTCGCCGGCCACGGCTTCCGGATGGGGTAGAGCCTTGACGTCGTAAACGATCGAGGCTTCCAAGCGGATCCAAGTGTCCTGCGGCGACCCGAGGTTGGTGACGATCGGCGGCATCTCGAACAGGCCGGCGGTCGTCGGCACGGCGCCGCCGGGCGTCGATTCGGATTTTTCGATCGGCGTCGCTGGCGTGGGCGGGATCGCGAACAGAGCGCCCATGGCCGCAGCGATCACCGTGACGACGAGCGTCGCGAGGATCGTTTCCTTGATCGACGACGACGAGGCCGGCGGCGGCGGCGCCGCCGGCTCGGCCGCGGGCGTCTCCGACAGGTCGCCAAGCTCGTTAATGTCTACGGATACCGCGGCCATCGAGCGATCGTCCCTGACGTTTCAGAACGGCTTCACGAAATCGTAAATCTGCTGGCCCCACGAGGGCTGCTGAACTTCGCTCAAGCGACCGCGCCCGCCGTACGAGATGCGCGCTTCGGCGACTCGGTCGTAGGCGACGGTGTTGTTGCGAGCGATATCCGACGGACGCACGATGCCGGCGACAGTGAGCTGGCGCAATTCGTAATTCACCCGCACTTCCTGCGAGCCGCTGATGATGAGATTGCCGTTCGGCAAGACTTCGGTGACGACCGCGGCGACCGACACTTGGATTTGCTCCTGGCGATCGATATTGCCCTGGCCTTGGGTCGACGACGTCGACGTGGTGCCAAAAGTGAGCTTTGACGGTTGGGACGACGCCCCACCGGAGCCGCCCTGCGTGTAACCCCAATCGGTGTCGAACTCCGCAGTCGCGGACTTCGAACGATCCGTTGCGTTGTCGAATGTGGCCTTGTCGTTGATGCTGATGACGACGGTGACGATGTCGCCGACCTTGGTGACGGTTTGATCCGTATACAGATTGATCGGCGGCGCCCCGACGCCATGGGCTCGCTTCAGGTCGAGGGCGCTGACGGCGGCGTCTTCGTTGGCCCGCTCGGTCGCCGCCGCCAAGCCGCTGCCGACCGGTGAAAGACTGGGCATGAAGTCGGCGGGTCCTGCAGCGCAGCCGGCCAGACTGGACGCGAAAGCCGCAATCAGAAGAACTCTTCGCTCAGGTCCGCGCATCACGACTTCTTATCGGCGGCGGCGGCGGCGCCAGAAAGGATGCCAGTCAATCTGCCGGCCTTGTCCGCATCCATTTCATTGAGGATCGCGCTCGCCGCGTTCGGTTTGAGTTTGCCCAGAATCGAGACGGCGGTCGCATCGTCCATCAACGCCAACTGCCCCGCCGCTGCTTCCGGTTCCATCTTGGCGTAGATCGCCACGACGTCGTCGCTTGCCGCGTTCATCAGGGCTTGCCGTTTGGTTACCCAATCGCGCGCTTCCGCCTCCTTCTTGTCGAGTTCGGCGATCCGTTGTTTGAGCTGCGCTTCCAATTCCGTCAGACGCTTCGCTTCGAGCGCGATGCGCGCCTCGGCTGCGATCGGGGCGACGTTGGCGCAATAACGTGCGACGCCCGCGTCGGCGCCTTTTTCGAGCGCGGCGGCGTTGGCCTTTTGCTTGCCGTCGTTCTGGGCGAAGGCATGGCTCGCGAAAGCGGCGGTCAACGCGAGCGCGCCGATGGCGAAGAAGCGGTTGGCGGCTGTAGGCATGGCGACGGCGCTAACGTAAGGGAACTCGATACGCCCAACTTGCCGCGCGCGCCTTGCGCCGGGCTGACTCGGCTATTGCACGATGAGTTCGGCCTGCAATGCGCCCGCCGTCTTGATCGCCTGGAGAATGGCGATGATGCCGCTCGGCTTGACGCCGATTCGATTGAGACCGTTCACCAGGGTGCGCAGGCTCGCGCCGCCGACGATCGCCACTTGGCCGCCTTGCTGTTCCACGTCGATCTGCGTGCGCGGCGTGACGGTCGTCTGGCCTTGCGAGCGCGGCGCCGGTTGGGAGACCGTCGGGGTTTCCGTGACCCGCACCGAAAGGGTTCCGTGCGTCACCGCAACCGTCGAAATTTGCACGTCCTGCCCGATCACCACGGTGCCGGTTCTCGCGTCGATAACGACGCGCGCCGCGGTGTCCGGCTCCACCGCCAATTCGCCGATCTCCGCCATGTAACGCGTGACGCTGATGTCCGGCGGTCGGAACAGTTCGACGGTCCGACTGTCCATCTCGAACGCCGAGCGGCGACGGAACCGTTGTTGCGAATAGGCGTTGACCGCGTCGACGATCCGCACCGCGGTGTTGTAGTCGGGGTTCTTCAATTCCAGGATCAGCCGCAGTTCGTCGGGCGGCGCAGGCACGGCCTTCTCGATGATCGCGCCGTTCGAAATCCGGCCCGCCGTCGGCACCCCTTGCGACAAGGTTTGCGCCTGGCCGGCGACGTCGAATCCCGTGACCGACACCGCGCCTTGCGCGCTCGCATAGACGTCCCCGTCGCTTCCCGACATTTGCGTCAGCAACAAGGTGCCGCCCATGAGCGAGGGCGCGTCGCCGAGCGCCGAAACCGTTACGTCGAGGCGCGAACCCGCATCCATCCCGGCCGGCAGATCCGCCGTCACGATCACCGCGGCCACGTTACGATTTCGCAATGCGCTGCCACGCACGTTGACGCCCATGCGATCGAGCATCGCCTGGATCGCCTGCTCGGTGAACGGCACGTTGCGCAAAGTGTCGCCGGTGCCTTGCAGGCCGACCACCAGTCCGTAGCCGATGAGCTGATTGTCGCGCGCGCCGCGCAACGACGTGATGTCCTTGATACGGACCGCCGCCAGCGCCTGGCCCGCGAACGCACAAAGAATCAGGATTAGGATCAAGCGCCTCATCACCCGCCGCTCACGCGCACTGTGCCGTCCGGCTGGACCGCCCCCGACACCGTCACGCCGCTGTCGCTGTTGCGCACCTTTATGACGTCGCCAGCGGCGCCGTCCTGCAGCGCCGCGCCCGTGGTGACGATCGTCAGCCCGCTTTCCGAATAGACGAGATTCACTTCGGCGCCGTTGGCGACGAGGCGCGGATTGTTGATCGCGGCCAGCGGAATCGCCCTGCCGGGCAATAGGGTCCGGCGCGCCATCTTGCCAACCAATTGGGATCTCGCCTCGGCGAACGGACCAAGGCCCGCATCCGTTTCAGCCGGCCTGTCGGCGAGCATGTCGTCGCGGATGATGTCGCCGGGGTAGATGACGACGCCGGGGGTCGGCAGGGCGGAGTCTTGCGCAAGCGCGCCGAGGTCGGGCGCGAGCCACAACCCCAACGACGCCAGCAATGCGGCGATCCGGTTCACGCGCATGACGCGGCCTCCTTAACTCCTCATGTTCGATATCGTTCCCGACATTTGGTCGGCGGCCTGAATCACCTTCGAGTTCATTTCGTAAGCGCGCTGCGCGGAGATCAGATTGGTGATTTCCGACACCGGGTCGACGTTGGAAGCTTCCAGATATCCCTGCTGAATGATGCCGAACGCCGTATCGCCGGGAACGCCGACCGTCGGCTGACCCGACGCCGCCGTCTGCTGAAAGAGATTGCTCCCGAGCGCCTGCAGCCCGGCCTCGTTGATGAAGTTGGCGATCGTCAGCTGGCCGACCGACTGCGGCGTGGTCTGTCCGGGAATCGTCGCGGTCACCAAACCGGTCTGGCTCACAGTGACGCTCGTCGCAGTGGTCGGGATCAGAATCGCCGGAGTCACGCTATAGCCGTCGGCGGTCACCAACTGTCCCGTCGCATTGGTATTAAACGCGCCGTCGCGCGTATACACGGTGTCGCCAGCTGGCGTCGTCACTTGGAACCAGCCGCGCCCGTTGATCGCCATGTCGAGCGAATTGCCGGTGTTGGTGAGCGCGCCTTGAATTTGCAAGCTGCGGATCGCCGCGGTGCGCACCCCGAGCCCCACTTGCGCGCCTTCGGGCACCGTGGCGTCGCGACCGCGGGTGCTGACGCCCATCACGCGTTCGGTCTGATAGATCAGGTCGGTGAACTCGGCGCGCGAACGCTTGAACCCCGTGGTGTTCAGGTTGGAGATGTTGTTGGCGATGACTTCGAGATTTTGCTCTTGGGCGTTCATGCCCGTCGCCGCTATCGCAAGCGCTCTCATGCGTCGATCTTTCTGTTATGCGGATGCCTCAGATCGCCATCCGGGAGATTTCCTGATAAGCGGAAACGGCCTTGTCGCGGATCGCGAGCGTCTGCTGCAGCGTGCGTTGCGCGCCCATGATCGCCTCGACGACCTTGAACGGCGCCATGGTCCCTTGCAGACCTTGAACGGCCGCGGCCTCGCCCGATTGCATCGAGCCGATCGAGTCGTTGACGACCTGACCCAACATCTGCGTGAAACTCGTCCCCGAACTCCCCGCCGAGGCCGCGCCGGCCGCCCCGCGCGAAGCGCCGGCTTCGAGTTGTGTTCCGACCGCGCCGAGCGCGGATACGCCTTCAATCGCCATTTTGTTTGCGCGCGCCAACCCCGGCATGAACGCCGAAGACCAGCGCGCCTCCCTTGCTCGAATGATGAACCTTGTCGATTCCTCGCTGCGGAGCGCCGGGGCGCCGTTCGCCGTCTTGCGCGGCCAAGCCGCGTCGAGCGCGATCGGGGAACACCATGGAGACTCCGATGAAGACAATCCGCACAGAGGCTCGCGCCCCATTGAAATCGTCGCGCCGGCGCGCCGACCGCGTCACACGTCCTTGAGCAAATTGACGGTCATGCCCAGCAGCTCCGCCGATTGCTTGGCGACTTGCAAATTCGCCTCGTATGTTCGGTTCGCCTCGCGCATGTCGGCGAGTTCGGTCAGCATGTCCACATTCGGCATTTTCACAAATCCGTTTTCGTCGGCCGCCGGGCTGCCGGGATCGTGTTCGATCTTGAACGGGCTGCCGTCGAAGCCGATGCTCTTCACGCGCACCAGCGACAACCCCGCGGCCCGATCCAGCTCGTCGTCGAACGTCACGGTCTGACGCGTGTAGGGATCGGCGCCCGGGGTGGTCCCGGTCGATTGCGAATTTGCGATATTTTCCGAAATGACGCGCAGTCGCACCGACTGCGCCTCCAGACCGGCGCCGGCGATCTTCAGCGATGATTGCAGGGGATCGGCCATCGTCATTCACTTGAGCGCCGACATCATCATCTGATGGATGGCGCGCTTGATGTTCGTGCTCATCGAGTAGTCGCGGTTCACGTCGCCGAGCTTGATCATCTCTTGCTCGAGGCGCACCGAGTTGCCGGACAACGTCGCGTCCGAAGAGTCGCTTTCCACGACGCGCGCCGCGGTGAAGTCGTCTTGCGTCGGCGTCATGTGCCCTGGGTTCGTCGCGACCATGGAGACCTGCGTGCTGTCGAGCACCGCCGAAAACGGCTGCAGGTCCACCGCCCGAAAACCCGGCGTGTTGGCGTTGGCGACGTTGCCCGCGATTAACGATTCGCGCGCCGACAGCCATTGCGTCCGCTGCGAGGCCAGCTCAAGAACGTAGGGTTGAGACACGCGTCAAATCCCATCCGATGGATCGTGTCGCGAAGTTACGCGTTCGGCCTTGCTCCAGGCTTGCGCCGCGGCTGCGTCCGGGCCGACGCGTTCTCGCTGAGGGCGCTCTTGCCCAAGCCGCGGAGCGGCCGCAGCCGCGCGCTGGCGATTGCGGCCGAGAGGCGCTGGTCCAGCGCCGCGTCAGCGAGACCGTCGTCGTCGAATAGGACTTCGACGACGTCGACGGCGGCGCGCTTGCGGCCGATCATCAAACGAAAGAACGCGCAAACCGCGGCGTGGCGGAATTCCATGTCCAATCGGATGGTCGGCGTCGAATCCCACTGCACGTCGCACCCGGCGGACAGCGCGTATCGCAGCGTGCCGCTCTTGAAGAACAGCTCGCTGGAGGAATTGACGAGATCGGCGATGTTGGCCGCTTGCTCGCCTCGAATCATCAAAATCAGTTCGGACGGGTCGGCAAGCCGTAATTCGGTCGCGACATCGACCATCGCGCTGGCGATGATTTCTTCGTGAACCAGGCGTCGAGGTTCGGCGCGTCGATCGGTCATGACGTCATCTGTTCCTTATCAGCGGCCAGGAGCTTTTCTTTTCCTGAATCAAATGCACGATTTCGGCGACGGCTCGATAGAATTCAGGCGGAATCGCACTATCGACCGCAACGGCGTCGTACAGCGAGCGCGCCAGCGGCTTGTCTTCGACGATCGGAATGAGGTGTTGCTCCGCAATTTCGCGGATCTTCAGCGCAATGAGATCCACGCCTTTGGCGAGCACGATCGGCGCGCCGCCTTCGGCGCGAACGTATCGCATCGCGACGGCGTAGTGAGTCGGATTGACGACCACCATCGTCGCCTTCGGCACAGCCGACAGCATTCGTTTACGCGCCCGGTCGAGTCGCAGCGAGCGAAGGCGCGCTTTCACCATGCGATCGCCCTCGGTCTGCTTGAGTTCTTCCTTGATCTCGTATCGGCTCATGCGCTGGTCGCGACGCCAATGTATGCGCGCCCAAACAAGGTCCGCCGCCGCGACCACCAGCGTTGCGGCCAGAACCGCCCCGATGACGTCGACGCAGAGTTTGAGAATGCGCTGAGGCAGGTCGGCGACGTCGAGAAACATCGCGCTCGTCAGGATATATCGTTCGGCCGCGAGAATGATCCCGACGACGACGCCGACGATGAGGATTTTCACCGTGCTCTTGAGGAACTCGGTCCAGCCTTTCGGACCGAACACCCGCGCGAAGCCGGCGCCAAGCGAAATTCGCTTAAGATCGGGGATGATCCGGTCAGGCACGATGCGCGGGGAGTTTTGGGCGACCGACGCCACCACCCCGAAGACCATCAGCAGGATCACGGTCGGGGCGAGAAACTCCGCCATGGCGATCGCCATGATTTCGCCGAGCGCGACCACGTCGCTGGCGCGCTCCAGCCGCCAACCCGCGGGATCATCGAGAAAGCGAACAAGGGTTCCAACGAACTGCTCCGTTCGCGGGGGCAACACGAACACCATGACGACAAGGATGGCGGCAAGCGAAGCAAGAAGCGTGACCTCGCGGGAAACCGGCACGACGCCATGCTCGATGGCGTCGTGAAGCTTCTTTTCCGTCGCTTCCTCGGTCTTACTGTCGGCGTCCTGATCGTCGCTCATGGCTCGGTCCGAGTTGGGTTAAGCCGCGTCGGCGCCTTCGGACGGGTCGATCTCGATTTCGTTCCTTTGCGCCATCTTGAGCACGAGATCGACGATCTGCTTGCGCGCCTTGGCGATTTCCCGCCGCGGCGGCGCAAACGGCGTGGCGAGCTCGGCCTCGACGAGGCGGCGCGCGCGCGAAGCCATTGAGGAAAGCGCAACGTCGCGGAATTCGGCGTCGGTGCCGCGCAGCGCAAGCACGACGACGTCGGTCGGAAGCTTGTCGAAGATGGTGGCGCGCGCGCGCTGCGAGAGGCGCGGCAAGTCGTCGAACGAGAACAGCATCTTCATGACGATCTTCGCTTCTTTCGGCCGCGCCGCGGCGAGCGACTGCATGACGTCGCGGGCCTCGAGAGGCTCCAGATTGTTGATGATTTCAGCGATGCGCGAATGATTGTCGAGGCCGGACGCGCGCGCCGAGAGCGTCGTCAGATCCTTGCGCACAGCGTCTTCGATGGCGCGTTGCGCCTCATCGGAGAGCGTAGGCCGTGAAATCATCGCGCACAGAACGTCGTTGCGCGCTTCACGCGGCAGATGCGAAACGATTTGCGCCGCCAGGGCCGGGTTCAGCTTTGAAAGAATGTAGGTCGCCGTCAGCGGATGTTCGTTGGCCAGGTACGCCGAGAGCACGGCTTCGGGCACGCTTCCCAGCGCCGTCCAGATGTTTCTTTCGGCGGCGGCGAGCACATCCGACATGATGTCCGCGACCTGATCGGGCGGCACCGCGTCGGCTAACATTTCCCTCGCCTGTCCGACGTCGCCGAGAAGGCTGGCGCCGACGGAGAAATCGGAGGTGAATTCCTCGACCAGCGATTCGAGCGTGGCCATCGACACGTGGCCGAGTTGCGCCGCCGCGCGCGTAACCTCCCGCAATTCCTGCGGTTCGAAATGCTTCAACAAGCGCGTCGCGGGCGGCTTGCCCATCGCGAGCAGGATCGCAGCGGCCTTCTGAGCGCCGGCGAAAATGCGCGCCTCGTCAGGCGAGTCGCCGCTTGGATCCGAGTTCATCGCGCTTGGCTCCCTTATGCGGCGCGATCGTCGCGCGAAGAGGCGACGATCTCGATAAGCGAAACGCCGTACCGCGCGCTTTCCTCATCGACGACCACCACTTCGCCTCGCGCGACGATCCTGCCGTTCACCACGATGTCGACAGGATCGCCGACCTTTTGATCGAGCGAAATCACCGCGCCGCGCCCGAGCTTCATCAGGCTGGCGACGGGCATCGTCGTCGCCCCGAGCACGACCTGCACGGTCACGGGAATCGACAGAATTGCATCGTATTTCGGCGAAGGCGACGGAGCGGCGCCGATCGAAGCGTCCGATTCCTGCGGCGCGCTCTGCGGTTGAAGATCGTCATCCATGGCCAAACGTGTCTTTCCTCGGTTGCTCGTCGCGTTCTCTAAGAACGCAATACGGTTAGTGGACGAACGCCGCTTCGACCGGATCGCTTTCCAGCTCGATCGGCTCCTCGATTTCCAGAGAGTACCGGCCTTCGCCTTGGCCGAGTTTGCACCAGAACATCTCGCGCCCGCCGCATTCGAGCCGAACGCGGCCCATGCCGGCGCCATGCAATCTCAACACCTGGCCGACGGCGAGATCGGCGATGTCGCCCAACGTCATTTCAAGCTCGTCCAGCACCGCCGTGACGCCGACCCGCGCCTTGGTCACTCCCACTTCCATTTGTCGCGTCCAGCGCGGATCGGAGGTCGACGTTTCGCTTTCGGGATCGAAGGAAAGACTCTTGCGTATCGGCGCAAGCAGCGTCTGCGGCATGAGAACCGTGAGGACGATGCGGCCTCCCGGCGTTTCGATCGTCAATTGCGCCGCAACCGCCGGCATGTCCCGGCGTCCGAGAGCGTAAACGTCGACGAGCGTCTCAAGTCGTTCAAACGCAACCGCGAGGCTCACGACCTGGGCGAACCCCTTGTCCAGCGCCTGTCCCAGGCGCTGGGCGAGTTCGGCCACTAGGCCCGCCTCGATGTTCGTGAGGGTTCGATTCGGCCGCGCCGGCGCAGCCGCTGCGCGATCCGACGCTGCATCGCCGGCGAAGACCGAGGTGACGAGCGTATCGACGATTCCGCGATCGAAAATCAGCAGCAAGCGCGTGTCCAGTTGCCCGGAGTGCAGCACCGCCGCCGTCCGGCCTTCGCACCCGCCGATGAATTCGAACAGGCTGGTTGGTTTTATTTCGTCGATCGTTCCGGACGAATGCGCCTTGAAAAGCGTCGCCAGCGCCTCCGGCGCGTTCAAAGCGAATTGTTCGAGAGCGAAAGCGAGCCCGGGCATCCGCTCGATCGAAAGACCGGGATGCTCGGGCTGCTGCATATGCAGCCAGGGCGATGTCGCCGCGCTATCGGGTTGCTCGAGCGCCATGGGTCAAGCCGCTTCCTTGATCGCCGCATCCGCGGGGGGCGGGGGACCGGCGATGGTTTCGTTCTCGACGGTGTCGATCGTCGGACGCTCTTTGGACGGAATGGTCTTGCGCCCGAATTCCACCGCCACCTGCGGCATCGCGCCGTTCATGAACGCCAGCAGACTTTGCTTGACGAGCGTGAAGAGGCGAAGCTGCCTTTGGCGAACCGTCTTAATTTTCAGCGCGACCGGCCCAACGACGGAATAGGATAGAAAAATGCCGGAAAACGTGCCCACTAGCGCGGCGCCGATCAGCCCGCCGAGTATGTCCGGCGATTGGTCGAGAGCGCCCATCGCGTGGACGACGCCGAGCACCGCCGCGATGATGCCCAGGGCGGGAAGGGCGTCGGCGACGGCCTGGAGGGCGTGAACCGGCTTGTAGCGATCGTTGGCGAGCGTCTCGATCTCCTCGTCCATCAAGGCCTCGATTTCATGCGTCTTGGCGTTGCCGATGATGATGAGCCGGCCATAGTCGCAAATGAAGGTGAGAAGGTCGCCGTTGGCGAGCAGCCGCGGAAAACCCTTGAAGATCGGGGACTCCGCGGGGTTGTCGAAATGCCCTTCGACCTCGCCGCGAGACTTGCCGCGCAATTCGCGCATGAGCGCGTGCATCGCGCTCAACACGTCGAGGAAGTCGCGCGGCCTGGGCACCTTATCGGTCACCGCCTCCATCACGGCCTTGCCGCAATCCTTGATTGTCACGAACGGGTTGGCGACGATGAAAATGCCGAGCGCGGCGCCGCAGATGATGAGCAACTCGTAAGGCTGAAACAGGACGACGAGATGGCCGCCAAGCGCCCCGTAGCCGCCCAGGATGCTGCCGATGGCGATTATCAGTCCGATAATGAAATTCACTGCGCTCTCCAGTCGCCGGGGCCCCTGGACCGTGCAGCCGGAAACTTACGCCAGGCTGTTTTTCCGAGGTCAGCTTCATGCAAGGCGCGCGGATGATGGTCATCGGCGGGCCGGCGACGATGCGGCGTACGGCGGTTGCGGGTCTCGACATGCAGAATGGTCTCTATGTTTCCTTGTCGGCGCAGGTCGCTTTGGAACGGCGGCTGGAGACGATCGCCAACAACGTCGCGAACATGAACACCGTCGGCTACCGCGCAGAGGGCGTGTCCTTCGAGACTGAAGTGGCCAAGGCCGGCGACAATCGCATCGCCTATGTTTCCAGCGGGTCGTCCTTCGTATCCCGGCAGAGCGGCGCCTTGATCAAGACGGGCAACCCGCTCGACGTCGCCGTGCAGGGGGAAGGCTGGTTTGCAATCGACACCGCCGACGGCGTCGCCTACACGCGCGATGGCCGCATGCGCATTTCCGGGACCGGCGCGCTCGAGACGCTGAACGGCAACGGCGTCCTCGACGCGGGCGGCGCGCCGATCCTGCTCGACCCGTCGGCCGGCGCGCCGACGATCTCCGGCGACGGCATGATCGCCCAGAACGGCAAGCAAA
>JBEKFO010000023.1:0-19202 GCA_050013275.1 Roseiarcus sp.
TCACTCTGTTCGCCGCCGGTCTGATTTCGCCCTCGCTCGTCATCTGGATGTCGCCGACGATCGCCGGCCTGATCTTTTCGATTCCGCTGTCCTGGGCGAGCGGTCAGCTGTGGATCGGCGCCGGATTGCGCCGCCTCGGGCTGCTGACGACGCCCGAAGAGACCCGCACGCCGCCGATCGTCGCGCGGGCCAACGCGCTGACCGATGAACTCGCCCGCACCGGTCACGACGACGACGACGGCCTGCGCGCTATCGCCGGCGACGCCGCTTTTCGCCAATACCACGAAATGTTCCTGCCCGACGCAAGCCGTCATCGGCGCGGCGAGATCGACGTCGACGAAGCGGTGGCGACCGCCAAGCTCAACGACGCGCGCTCGGTCGAGGAAGCGTGCGCCTGGCTCAAACCCAGGGAACAGCTCGCCGTGCTCAACGATCGCGCGCTGATCGCGCTACTCGCGCGTCTTCCCGCCCGCGCCGAACCGCTCAGCGAGCCGGATGTCGGCGCGGCGAAGTCGCTTCATCCGGCGCCCGCGCTTCCGAATGCGGGCGATCACGGCGCCTGACGGCGCCGCCAAGGACGGTCGAACAGCGGAAACGCCAGCAGACCCGCGACGAAACCGCCGACATGGGCGATCCAGGCGACGGGCGCCGGCGAGGCGCCGATCGCTTGCGCGCTGACGCCGAACACGAAATTGAGCGCCATCCAGATCAAGATGAAGATGACAGCGCGGCGTTGGCGCAACAATTCGCGCAGTCTCGGCGCAGGCCGCTCGTCGCCGGCCTCGATCGCCGGCCGAGAGAAATCCTGCGGATCGCCCAGCGGAGCGCCGGGCTGAAACATGAAGCGCGCCACTGCGGCCATCAACCCGGAATCTGCCGCCGAGGCGCCAATCAGCGGCGAAGAATCCATCGGGTCGACCGCCCAATGGGCGAGCGCGCCCGCCACCGCGGTCAGCGCGAAGAACGCGAGAAACCGGAACCAACCGAAGCGGCGCGCGATCGGCGGCCCGAAGGCGATCAGCCAAATCGAATTGAGCAGGACATGGCTCCACGAGCCATGCAGCAAGGCGTACGTCAGGAGCGTCCAGACGCCGCCTGCCGGCGCGTTAAAGTAGCGCAGAGCCCTTGCTTGTTCGAGCGCGCTCAGGTCAGCGTTGGCGCGCGATATCAGCGCGCCGAGTCGATCTGGCCAGATCCAAATTGTCAGGCGTCCGGGCACGAACGCAAGATCGCGAATGGCGGCGTTGTACGCCGGATCGCCCAACTGCGTCAGGACGGCGTGAATTCCCAGCAGCGCCGCAACGAGGACGACGATCACCAGCGGCACGAAGAACATCGGCTCGCGCTGTTTGGCGCCGTCGGCGTTGGGGGAATCGGTCATCGACGGCAAGCTCGCGCGCAAGGGCGCCGTTTGGTTAGCATTATCGCGCAAGTCTGGCGACGCGAAAGCGCGCCGCCGGAGCGAAAGCCACAAATGAAAAGGGAGAGCCCGGAGCCCGGCTCTCCCTGAACCTTTCGACTTTCCCTCGACTCCGTCGCAACGTGGGAGGAGCGGCCCGCCGCGCGACCTGAGCTTTTCCGATTCTGAGCGCTGCGCTGGAGCCGCCGCGGCCAGTTCGTCTTTCTCGTCAACGCCGACACTATGCCTGGAGCGCCGTTCTGAAGCAACGCGCACCTTAGCTTATTGTTAACGGCGGGCGCGGCCCCGCCCCTGGGCGCGAGTTCTCGCCTGGCACGCGGCCTGCACATTCAAGCGCGGTTCGTCGAGGAACGGCCGCAGACGTGCCGTTTTCGGACAGGCGCCGCGGCGAGCCGGAAGGGTCCCGCCGTGAAACTCGCCGTCAGCCGACAGCTTTATGCTTATTGGAACGAATTGCGCCGCGCGCGCAGCGCTCCCGAGCGCAACGATGTCGAACCAGGGGCCATTCGCGGCATTCTCGCCGACACGTTCATCGTCGAGTTCGATGCGCTGCGCCTGTTTCCGATGCGCGTCGTCGGCACCCGGACCAACGCGCTCTTCCTCAAGGAATTGCGCGGAACGCCGTTCCTGGAGCTCTGGCGCGAGCAGGACCGGGACGAGATTCGCGCAATCCTCGCCAACGTCGCCGACGAGGCCCAGCCGTTCTTGATCGGCGCGGCCGGAAGGCCGCGGGGCTTCGCGCCCGTCGACCTCGAAATCTTGCTGCTGCCGCTTCGCCACCACGGCGACACGCACGCGCGTGTCTTGGGGTGCTGCGCGCCCAACGCCTCGCCGCACTGGCTCGGCCTCATCGGCGTCGAATCCCTGGCGCTGCTGACGCTGCGCGCGCTCGATCCGCGTGAGCGCGTCGACGCGCCGCTTCCGGGATTCGCCGGACCGCAAGATTTCGGACGCGCGTCGCGCCCCTCGCGTCGCGGACATCTATTTCATTATTCGCCGAGCCGCTGACGCGCTCGAAACGCCCACGATTCGTCTTCGGGTAATCGTCCGTTAACCGCGCCCGCATTACAATTGTTTGGTTGCATCGTCAGGCTACTGACGCGCATTTGGTGTGGGCGCTTCTTCATGGACGATTTGGCGGAAACTGGGAGTACGCCGGCGTGAGAACGGCCGCAGCCTTCGCGATCGACGCGGGCCGTCACGAACGACGGCGCCATCAGCGCGTCAAAGTGCGCTTGACCGGCCAATTCATGCGCCAAGACCGGTGCGAATTCCCCTGCGCGACGATCGACATGTCGCCCGGCGGCATCGCCTTCGAGGCGGAAGCGAGCGGCGAGATCGGCGAGCGAATCATCGCCTATCTCAACCAGATCGGCCGCGTCGAGGGAACGGTGGCGCGTCACTTCTACGGCGGCTTCGCGATCCAAATGAAACTGCCGCCGCTCAAGCGCGAAAAGCTTGCCGATCAGCTCACTTGGCTCGCGAATCGCCAGGTCCTCGGCATGCCCGAGGATCGGCGCCACGAACGCATCGAGCCGCGCAACCGCAACACCATTTTGACGCTGCCGGGCGGGCGCCAGCAACTCGTGCGCATCATTGACGTTTCGCGTTCCGGAGCGGCGCTCGCCGTCGACGCGACGCCGGCGATCGGCACGCCGCTCACGGTGGGATCGAGGCCGGCGCAAGTCGTCCGGCATTTCAACGGCGGCTTCGCGGTCGAGTTCAACCGCGTGATCCCGGCCGAGATGTTCGACGACGACATCAGGCTTTGATCGACGCTGCGCCGACCGCGCGCGCGCCGAAGCCGGACCGGAGCGTAACGTTCTCTTGACCGTGACGACAAAGCACGTGCGAAAAAGCGCGCCCTAGTCGGCCCCATTAACCTTGTCCGCCGCGGCGCGGGGCTTCGAGAGCGAGACCTCGTCCGCGCCCCGAACGCGCCAGATCGGCGAAATCCCGGCGCTTTCCCCGGTCCGCCGCCTTTAAGCGTGGGACCGGGTCTTGCCCGCCGCGGCGTGCGCAAATCTGAATCGCGTTCGCTAGAATTGTCCGCTTTTCTTTCGATCGGCGGCAAAACAGCGTCGCTATCGTCGTCCTCGTTGAGCGATCGGGGACGACGATGATTTCGGGGGTTGTCAAGACTTGCGTGACGGCGGCGGCGCTCGCGGGCGCGCTCCTTGCGCTTCAAGCGACGCCCTCCGCCAGCGCTCTCGACGCGGCCACCTACGCGTCAGTCGGCGCGCAAACGAGCGTGCCTTGGGGCTGGGTCGACTTCTGCCAGCGTTACCAAGGCGAATGCGACGGCGGCCCCGCGGCGGCGCTCGACGTCAACCTGTCGGCGAAGGCGATTAAGGAAATCGCGCGCGTCAACCGCTGGGTCAACGCGCACGTCGAAGCCGAGACCGATATGGACCATTGGGGACTCGCCGACCGTTGGGATTACCCGATCGACGGCAAGGGCGACTGTGAAGACTACGCGCTGCTGAAGCGCAAGATGCTGATCGAACTCGGTTTCCCGCGTCAGGCATTGTTGATGACGGTCGTCAAGGACGGCGACGAGGAAGGCCACGCCATCCTCACCGTCAAGACCAACAAGGGCGAGTTCGTGCTCGACAATCTCAACGACCAGATGACGCCCTGGAACGCGACCGGCTATCGCTTCGTCAAGCGCCAGAGCCAGGAAGACCCGAATGTCTGGCTGACCATCGGCGCGCCGATGACGGCGCGCCTGTAGCGCCGCGCGAAGGCAAAGCTTCGAAGCTGAACCCGTCCCCCGGTTCCGCTTCGCCCTGAGGCCGGCCTTGCCCCAAAGGCCGGCCTCCTTTTTAGCCGATCGGGACGAGCCCGGCCGCGAAGCGCCGCCAATTTTCGACGTAGTGGGCGGCCGAAAGCCGCAAGGCCGCGAGGGTGGCCTCGTCGAGCGTGCGCGTGGCCTTTGCCGGCGCGCCGACGATCAACGAATTATCGGGAAACTCCTTGCCCTCGGTGACGAGCGCGCGTGCGCCGACGAGGCAGCCCCGGCCGATCTTCGCGCCGTTGAGGATCACCGCGCCCATGCCGACGAGCGCGCCGGCGCCGATCGCGCAGCCGTGCAGAATCGCGCCGTGGCCGATCGTGCAATCTTCGCCGATATCGAGGGGAAAACCCATGTCGGTGTGAAGCGTCGCGCCTTCCTGGATATTGGTGCGCGCGCCGACGGAGATGCGCTCGTTGTCACCGCGCAGGGTGGCGGCGAACCACACGCCGCAATCCTCTCCCAGCACGATGTCGCCGATGACGCAGGCGGTGGGCGCGATCCAGAACCGACCCGCGGCGGGCAACACGGGTCGGCGTTCGTCGAGGGCGTAGATGGGCATCGCAGCGGGCTCCGGCGGCAAAGAGCCCGCATATAGCGCAGCGCGCGCGGATGGCCTATCCCAAGCGCACGGCGATTCGCCTCAAGATGACGGAGGCCCTGGTTGCGTTTTGGCGCCCTGACGCTGGTCATTGGGCTCGGCGCGTTCGCGCTGGCGGGCGCGGTTGCGATTGCTGTTGCGCCGCGCCTCGCCGCGCGCCAGCCGCCGCATTTCGTCGTCTTCACGCTCGGCGCCGAGCGACTGACCCTGCAGAGCGCGTATCTGAGGCCGAGCTCGCGCCACGGTGGCGCGATCGACGCGCTCGAACTGGCCGCCTTCTTTCCCGATTTCTCGCCGGCCGGCGATCTGAGCGACGTCACCGCGAGCGCCGATCTCGCGGAGCGCTTCGCGCGCACCGTTTTCGTGACCGCCAAGCCGAGCGATTCGAGCGTCGACCCGGCGGAGCGGCCCGCCAAGCTCTACCAACGTTTCCTCGACGAGAATTCGTGGAGTCATCCGGGCGGGCTTATCGCGCGCGCGTTCGTCGACGGCAGCCCGTTCGAAGGCGACGAACTCTATTACGTCGCGCCCGAGGGACGCGAATTCGCCGCGCGCTGCCGGCGACCCAACCCGGAACGCAAGACGCCGAACACATGCATTTACGATTTCCGGCTCGGCGACCTCGACGTCGAGATGCGATTTTCGGCGGCCCTGCTCGCCGAGTGGGTCGGGCTCAAGGCCGGCGCGCGCGGCTTGATCGAGGCGGCGCGACGTTAGAGCGCATGTCGCAAACTTGGGGACCGGCTTTCCGCCTGAGACTCGCGCGCCGAAGAACGCAGCGACTCTCCGATCACAAATCCTCGAGATCGAAATCGAGGATCGCCATTTGCAACGTGAAGGACTTGCCGGTGGGATCGTCGGCGGAAACGACGCCGAGGAAATCGTCGCCGTTGTTGAGCTCGACCGAGTCGGTCTTCTTCATGCGGCCGACCACGCGCAGCTTGTCGTTCTCGAACAGGCGACGCAAATAGTCTTGTATAACATGGCGTTCGACAGGAATATTCATCTCGAACGCGAACGAGCGGTCGCCGTCTTCGTCGTCCACGGTGATCGCGCCGATCTTGCGCTCGCCTAAGACCACGTCCGCGGCGTCACGCCCCTTGGAGCTCGGAACGACGCCGAGCGTCGGCGCTCCGAAAGAGCGGCGCAGGTGAGCCCGCAATTTGAGTACTTCTTCTTTGTCCATCAACGCGCCTCGATCCTCTGGCTGGCGCGAGCCTTTGCCACGAAAGGCCCCTCGCCCGCAAGCGCGCCGCTCCGGTCGGCTCAGCCGTCGATCGCTTTGTCCGCGAGGATCTGGTTCATGTCCCGCGCGGGCTCGGCGCAGCCAGCCTCGCCGACGATGCGCGCGGGCACGCCCGCGACCGTCTTGTTGTGCGGCACCGGCGCGAGCACCACCGAGCCCGCCGCGACGCGCGCGCAATGGCCGATCTCGATATTGCCGAGGATTTTCGCGCCCGCGCCGATCAGCACGCCCCAGCGAACCTTGGGATGGCGATCGCCGGTCTCCTTGCCGGTGCCGCCGAGGGTGACGCCCTGCAGGATCGAAACGTCGTCTTCGATCACCGTCGTCTCGCCGACCACCAGACCCGTCGCGTGATCGAGGAAGATCCCCTTGCCGATGCGCGCCGCCGGATTGATGTCGACGCCGAACGCCGCCGACACGCGGCTCTGAATGTAGAGGGCGAAGTCGCGCCGGCCCGCGCGCAACAGCGCGTGGGCGAGCCGATAGGCCTGCAAAGCGTGAAAACCCTTGAAATAGAGCAGCGGCTCCATCAGCCTCAGGCAGGCCGGATCGCGGTCCGCCACCGCCATGATGTCGGCGCGAAACGCCTGGCCGATCGAGGCGTCGCGCGAAACCACGTCTTCATACGCTTGGCGAATCAGCGAACTCGGCGCGTCGGTGTGATCGAGGCGCTCGGCGACGCGATGGATGACCGCGCCCTCGAGCGTGTCGTGGTTGAGAATCGCCGTCATCAGGAAGGACGCCAACGCCGGATCGGATCGCGCCGCCTCCTCCGCCTCGACGCGGATGCGCGCGAACAGCGGATCGTTGCGGCCGAGCCCGACCACGCGAGCCGAGGAACCTTGCGCCATCGCAGCCTCCAGCTTTGCCATTAGTTATTTTAGCACAGAGACGCCGGCGCCTGAAATAGACCGCGCCGGCGACGCTTCAGCTCCGCTCACCTTAACGCATGAACGTCGCCTTGCCCGGCCACATGCGCGCGAAGATGTCGTCGCGCTTGACCCAAAGGTGCCAGGCGGCCGCCGCGAAGTGAAGTGCGAGGACCGTGATGATGATCCAGCCGAGCCAAAAATGCGCCTGGGCGGCCAAATGCCCGAGCGCCTTGTCCTGCGGCGCGAGGGCGGGAAAAACGAATAGGCCGAACCACGAAACTTCATGGCCGCCCGCCGTCGAAGCGACATAGCCGATCACCGGCAGCGCGATCATCAGCGCGTAGAGGGCGAAATGCGCGAAGTCCGCGCCGGCGCGCATCAACGGCGTCAGGGTCCGGCCATAGGGCGGCGCGCCGACGACGGCGCGATAGACGATGCGCAGGATGGCGAGCGCCAGCACGGTCATCCCCAGCGACTTGTGCAGCATCAGCAATTCGACGCGCGGCGAAGTGCGCTCGGGCAGCCACCACGCGATGACGCCGATGGCGATGGCGAGCAGAATCAACCCCGCCATGATCCAGTGAAACGCTCGCTGCGCGCGGTCGTAGGATTGAGGAATCGACCCCGTAGCCATGGGAATGCTCCGCTTTCGGCGAACCCGAACGGCCGCCTTCCTACCAGCGCGATATCGCATTGTCTCGACGAAAATGCGACGCGTCTCGCGCCGCATATGCTGCATTTGTCGAGGATCGCGACCGCCCGCGTCGAGTCGGCGTAAGCCCGCTCGATCGCGACGGGAAGGCACGAAACCGTGAAGCCGGTCGACGGCGGCGCTTCGAGAACGGCGAGACTCTCGCGATGTCGACAGCCGATTTGGCGCCTGGAGTCATATGCCCCCAAATCGGCCACGCGTCGCACGTCCGAGCGCGGCGCCCGGCGCATCGGGCGCCAACCGCCTCAGAGCCATGCGTCGTC
Organism: Roseiarcus sp.; assembly: GCA_050013275.1. Lineage (GTDB taxonomy): Bacteria > Pseudomonadota > Alphaproteobacteria > Rhizobiales > Beijerinckiaceae > Roseiarcus. Next base: position 7,909 of record JBEKFO010000023.1, read on the forward strand.
AAGGCCTAGCCGTTTCGAGGCGACGGAGCGCCTCAACATAGAGTTTGTGGTGATAAATTTGCGCCACAAGGCAAGCATAGCACGGTCGGAACGGCTATCGGGCTATGTTGGCCCGGCAATTTCCGTCCTTTATAGCGCTGAGATTTTTGGCATCGCGGACAAGTCGTGAATGGCGCCAGGCTGGCCAACCGTCATCAATACTGTCCAGAACGCGTTGTCGAAAATGACCGGTCGAGAGGCGCCGTGTCTCGCCCGAACGCCCCCACGGACCTGCGGCGACGCACCGCTTCTTGTTGTTTTTCAATTTCTTAATCGAAGACAGCGGCAATTCGCCGCCATGTCTGCGGTCGCGGCGAATCGGCGCGACAAGTCCCGAGCGCCGCCCGACCCCAGCTCGGGAAGACCGCCCAAGCGGCGCGAAAATGGGGCGGAAGCCGACCCCTGCGAGTGGCTGGGAACGTATGGCCATCAACTTGACGCTCCATCCTCCTCGCCGTAACCGTTCACCAATAAATTTTACGGGGGCCATTCATGCGCAGACGACTGTTGACTTCGGCGGCCGTGTTGGCGCTTTCGGCAGGCGCAGCGTTCGCATCCGACCTTCCCACCCACAAGCCGCCGCCGCCGCCCCCGCCGCCGCCGCCGCCGGTTTTCTCGTGGACGGGCTTTTACGTCGGCGTCAACGGCGGCTATGCGGACCCGACCTCCAAGATCAGCGTCGTTCCCGGCGGCGCCTGGGTCAGCCCTACGCCTGACGCGGATCTGGGGCACGTCACCGCGGCTGGAACGGACAAGCTCGGCCTGCACGGATTCACCGGCGGCGCGCAGCTCGGCTACAACTACCAAATCAACAATCTTCTCGTGCTGGGCGCCGAAGCCGACGCCAATTATCTCGGACTGCACAATTCCTATGCGACGCCGGACCTACCCGGCAGCCCTGGCGGGTATTGGGCCAGCGGCGCAACCAAGTTGGATTCCCTCTTCACTTTGCGCGCCCGGGTCGGCCTGCCCGTCGACCACTTCTTGTTCTATTTGACCGGCGGTCTCGCGGTCACCGACGAGAAATTCAGCCAGAGCATCAACTTCCAGAACAACAGTCAGAACGTAGGGCTGCCCTTGACCAACGGCTTTATCGGCGCCAACGCGGGGAGTGCGTCGAGCGCGGTGGCGACTTGGACGCTAGGCGGCGGCGTCGAATACGCCTTCGACAGCCACTGGTCGGTGAAGGGCGAGTATCTCTACGCCCCCCTGAAATCTCTTGGGTTCAGTTCATCCTACACTTCCCCTATATCCGGGCCCCCGGCTTACACGATGCAGCATAACGACAGCCTAACCGGCCTCAACGTGTTCCGCATCGGCCTGAACTACCGTATGTGACCGACCCCAACAGCGTCGCTGCGGCGGCGCGGGCGGCGAATTATCTGCGGGCGACAACGCGTCGGCGTTGTCGCTCGTTCGCTTTTGAGCGCGGACGCGAGAGGCGCGGCGCGCCGACAAAGACCCGAGCGGGCTTCGCCAGCATCGAAGCCTCGGCCGAATCGGCGCTCAAAGCAATTCGTTGCGGAAGCCGAGCCGCTTGACGCTCGCGCCCCAGTCGATCGCGGCCACGGCCTTGACCTCGACGGCGAAATCGTCGCCCGCGCGCGACTTCATTAGGCGGACGAACGCGGCCGTCTCTTCGGCGGACAGCGACTCCCGGCCGCCGATTTCGACCGTCAGCTTCGCTTCCGCGGTTTGCCGGACGCGGAATTCGTCGAATGTCGCGATCGGCGTCATTTCATGAGCCCAAACAAAGAATTGTGACAATTTGCCGTTGCGATGCTTTAACAGCCCTTTCGATCGCCCGACGACGTTCGACAGCGTTGGCCCGTCATGGCCGCACGGACAGCAATGCTCGAGCGTCGCGAGGTCGCCGACGTCGTAGCGGACGAACGGCGTGGCGTAGGAATGAAGATGGGTCAGCAGCACCTTGCCGACGCGCCCCTCCGCGATGCGAACATCGCCGTCGTCCGCCACCTCGACGATGACGTTGCTCGTCGCAACGTGATAGCGCCCGGGATGGAGCTCGCACTCAGCGCCGATCGGACCGACCTCCTCGCAGGAGTAGCTGTGTCGCGTCGGTATGCCGACTGCCGAAAAGCGCGCTCGGACGCCGGCGTCGAGCTGCTCGGCGTGAACGACCAACATCGCCGTTCCCGCCGCTTTGAACGCGTCAGGGCCGACGTGCTGAAGCAGCGTTTCGATGTCGCCCGGGTCCGCCGCCAGGTAGCCGATGGGATCGCGGCTCAGCTCCCGCCAAAGCGCCTTGGGTTCGGGACGTCGGGACGTGACGGTCTTGCCCATGCCGCCGTTGACGAAAGAGCCGAGAATTCCCAGCCAGGAGCCGCTCCTTTCGACGGCAAGCACGACCTTCTCAGGCGTTCGCGGATACGCCAGTCGGGTTCGATTGAGCGTGAGGTCGCGGCCTTCGAGAAAATACTGCGCGATCGAGCGCATCACGTTGTAGTTGGCGTTCATCTCCGAGACGAAGAATCGAACGGGCGCGCCCGACGACCCTGACGTCGAATGTTCGAACACCCGAATCCGATCGCTCGCGGTCAACAGCGGCCCTTCGCTCGCGACTTGTTCGCGCAGATCCTGTCGCGACAGGATCGGCAAGCGCGAGAGCGCGACTTCGCGGGGTCCGATTCGACGCCGCCAGAACGGCGAGCGATTCGCCGCGTGGGCGAGAACATTGCGAAGCTGCGCGGCTTGCCAACGCTCGCGCGCCTTGCGGTCGCCTGTCTCCAGCGCCGCCAATTCGACGATCGCAGACAGGAAGCGCGTGACCTCCGGCTCGCAAAACGTCATCGGCTTCGCCGAAAACGCTTTGTCGGCAAACGGAAAATCGGAAAAGTCGCACCTCATCACATCTCCCGCGCGAGCCGGCGTATTTTGGCGGACAATGGCGTTCGGCGCCAGCCGGCGAGCCCAATCGACGACCTCTCTCGCCTTTGCTTGGCGATGGCTCGGACGGCGAGCGCAGCCGCCGTGACAAATTGCGCCCGCGCGTGGGCGAGACGGGACGCCTTTCCGCTTGACCCCTATTTCACCTCGGCCTAGCCCAGCGATGCCGAATTTCTGGGGAATCGGGCCTATGCGAAAACATCTGTTGGCCTCGGCGGCGATGTCGGCGTTTTCGGCCGGCGCGTTCGCCTCCGGCCCTCCCGCGCTCGCCGCGCCGCTGCCCGCGGCGCCCCCGCTTTTCGTCTGGACCGGATGCTATGTCGGCCTTCACGCCGGCGTCGATTTCGGCGCATCCGCTTGGAGCGCGCCCTACGACAAGGAAAGCTTCTCGACGCGCGGCCTCGTCGGCGGCGGACAGATCGGCTGCGCCTATCAAGTGCAGAACCTCGTGATCGGGGCGGAAGGCGAGGTTTGGGGCTCGGGCCTCGCCGACTCGAAATGGGCTGCCGACTACGAAGGCTATTTCGAGTCGCGCGACGACATCGCGGGCGATGTCGCGTTGCGCGCCGGTTACGCCATCGACCATACCCTGATTTTCGGCAAACTCGGCTTCGCCGTGGCTCGATATGACTATAATTACACTAGCGCCAACCTCGACGAAAACTCCACGACCGGCGTAACGCATACCGGCTTGTTGTTGGGGCTTGGCCTCGAATATGCGCTCGACAGGCATTGGAGCTTCAAGGGCGAATATGACTACATAGACTACAGCGCTAGGTCCGCTACAATTTCTCTCAGGTACGACCCTCCGTTCGACGCCTCCTTCAAGAACGAAGAAAACATTGCCAAGGTCGGCGTGAACTATCGATTCTAGGGCGCCGCTCGGCTGCCGAACCGGCCGCGTCCATCGCGCGCGGCCGTCCCCCGCCCGCTACGGCGCCTTCCAGAACAGCCCGACCGTCAGCGCCGCGCCGATCGCCACGACCGCGACGCGCAACGCTTTTTCGTTGACCCGTTTCAGCATCAACGCGCCGAGCCAACCGCCGAGCGAAGCGCCGGCCGCGGTGAAGGCGACCTGCAGCCAATGGACGTCGGGCGAGAAGACGAACAGCGCCACCGCCGAGGCGTTCATCACCCCGGCGAGCACGTTCTTGGTCGCGCCCGCCGCGCGCACGGCGAGGCCCGCCATGGTCAGCGCCGCCATCATCAGCAGGCCGATCCCGCCGCCGAAATAGCCGCCGTAGACGGCGATGAAGAATTGCGCCACTCCCGCGCTCCGAGGCGGCAGATGTCCCTCTCCCGGCTCGGGTTGTTTGCGAAAGAAGCTGCCCCAGGCGAACAGGACGGTGGCGAACAGCACCAGCCAGGGCACCAGCCGGGCGAAGAAGGTCGGCGGCGTCGCCAGCAGGATCGCGCCGCCTGCGCCGCCGCCGACGAGGCTGATCGCGAACAGCGCCCGCATCGACAGGCCTGGCGGGCCAGCCGCGCCCGCGCGCCCGGTAAAGCCGGTGACGAGTTGCGCAGGAAAAAGTGCGATCGTCGAAGTGATGTTGGCCGCTCTCGCATCCATGCCGGTGAGCATCAGCGCCGGTAGGGTGATGAACGAGCCGCCGCCCGCCAGCGCATTCTGCGCGCCGGCCCACAGCGAGACGAAAAACAGCAGGAACAGCGGCAGCATTCGCGGTCCTTCCTTGGGAAAAGCGGCGCCGCGCCGTCACGCGAAATCGCGCGCCGCCTCGCGATGTTCGGCCATCAGCGCCGCGAGGTCGACGCCGACCGGGGCGCCGTCGACGACGCGCCATTCGCCCGCGATCATCACCCGGTCGGCGCGATGCGCGCCGCACAGCACGAGCGCGGCGAGCGGATCGTGCGCGCCGCTGAAGCGCGGCTCGTCGAGCGTGAACATCGCGAGGTCGGCCTCGTAGCCCAGCGCGATGCGCCCGATGTCGTCGCGGGCGAGGCAGCGCGCGGAGCCTTCGCTTGCCCAGCGCAGCACGTCGAGATGCGTCACTTTCGCGGCGCCGTAACGCAGGCGCCCGATCATCAGCGCGTGGCGCAACGCCTCCATCATGTTGGAGGAATCGTTGGAGGCCGACCCGTCGACGCCGAGGCCGACCGGCGCGCCCGCCGCCTCCAGTTCGCGGGTCGGGCAGATGCCCGATGCGAGCACCATGTTCGAGGCGGCGCAATGACAGACGCCGACGCCCGCGCGCCCGAGCCGGGCGATTTCCTCGGGGCTGAAGTGAATGCCGTGGGCGAGCCACGTGCGCTTCGACATCCAGCCGGTCTCCTCCAACAGATCGACCGGCCGCACGCCGTACATCTCCAGGCAGAAGCGCTCCTCGTCCCTGGTCTCGCAAAGATGGGTGTGCAACTGGCAGTCGTAGCGTTCCGCGAGCCGCGCCGTCTCGCTCATCAACCCCTTGTCGATCGAGAACGGCGAACAGGGCGCCAACGCGACGCGGATTTGCGCGCCGGCATTCGGATCATGGAACAGTTTCAGAACGCGCTCGCTGTCGGCAAGAATGGCGTCCGCATCCTGCACCACCGAATCGGGCGGCAGGCCGCCGTCTTTCCGACCGCGGTTCATCGAACCGCGCGTCACCGTCATGCGGATCCCCAGCGCGCGCGCCTCCTCGACTTCGATGTCGACGGCGTTCTCCAGGCCCATGGGAAAGAGATAGTGATGGTCCGCCGCCGTGGTGCAGCCCGACAGAATGAGCTCGGTCAGGGCCAGGCGCGCGGCGAGGCGCAAATGCCGCGGCTTCAGCCGCGCCCAGATCGGATAAAGCGCCGTCAGCCAGGGGAACAGTTCCCGGTTGATCGCCGCCGGATGGGCGCGGGTCAGCGTCTGATAGAAGTGGTGATGGGTATTGACGAGGCCGGGCAGCACGACATGGCGCGAGGCGTCGAACGCGGCGTCGACGGGCGCGGCGGGTTCGCGGCCCCTAGGGATCGTCTCGACGATGCGGCCGCCCTCGACCACGAGGCCGCGCTCGGCGCCGTCGGCGAATATGGCGAGCGGGTCCTTGATCCAGGTGCGCATGTCTGGTCGGGCCTCTTGGCCGCGCGATCGACGCATTCGCGTGATCCAATTCGAGGCCTCGGGCCCATAATGTCAGGAACCCGACCACAAGCAATGGAGGACGCCCCGTGAAAGCCGACGCGCTTGCGGCGCAGCGATCGAGACGAGTGTGGCTGACGCCCGAATCGTGCGACCTCGACGAATTCCTCTGCGCCGTCGATCGCCGGACCGATCCGGCCGATTATCCGCTCGCCAGCGACATTCGCGCAAACGTGCCGATCTACCATGGCGACGCGATCCGCGCCGCCGCGGACGACAAGTCCGCGCGCAAAGCGCTGATGGCCGAATGGGTGGAAGCGATGCTGACCGGCCCCGGCGTCGTCGTGTTCGAAAAGGCCTTTTTCGACTTGAGCGCCGTCGACGCGGCGACGCTGATCTTCCAGGAGATTATCGACGAGCAGCGCCGCGACCGTGGCGGCGGCGGCGATCATTTCGCCAGGCCGGGCGCCAACGATCGCGTCTGGAACGCGTTGGAGAAGCTCTGCCTCGGCGCGTCGGAGGTTTTCGCGCGTTATTACGCCAACGAGACGATCGCCATGGTCGCGCAAGCCTGGCTCGGCGCCGGCTATCAGGTCACCTCGCAGCTCAACGTGGTCAATCCCGGCGGCGAAGCGCAGTCGGCGCATCGCGATTACCACATGGGCTTCCAGAGCGCCGAGGACATCGCGGCCTTCCCCGCCCACGCGCACAAGCTGTCGCCGGTGTTGACGCTGCAGGGCGCAGTCGCCCATTGCGAAATGCCAATCGAGAGCGGCCCGACTCTCTACCTGCCGTTCTCGCAGAATTTTGTCCCCGGCTACTTCGCCTGGCGCAGGCCCGAGTTCATCGCCTACTTCGACGCGCATCGCGTGCAACTGCCGCTCGCCAAGGGCGACGCCGTGTTTTTCAATCCCGCGCTGTTCCACGCCGCAGGCTGCAACCGCACCGCCGACGTCCGGCGCATGGCTAACCTGTTGCAGATTTCCTCGCCCTACGGGCGCGCGATGGAATCGGTCGACCGCGCGCGAATGGCCAAGGCGCTCTATCCGACGCTGCGCGGCATGAACGCCCTCACCGCGCGCGAAAAGGCCAACGCGATCGCCGCTTGCGCGGAAGGCTACGCCTTCCCCACCAACCTCGATCGCGATCCCCCGATCGGCGGCCTGGCGCCGCCAACGCAACAACAGCTCATGCGCCAAGCGCTCGCGGAAGGCTGGGAGCCGGAAGCCTTCGCCGCGGCGCTCGACCGGCACGCGCTGCGGCGGCTGACGTGAGGGCGGGGAACGGTCGCGCCGAACGCCCTCATCCGCCGCGCAGCATTCGGTTGGTCGGCCCGCGCGCGGCGACGACTTCGGCGCGGCGGCCGCGGATGATCGCCATTTCGGCGACGCCGGTGAGCCCTGAACCGGCGTCGAGATTGAGGCGGAAGCGCTCGATCTGTTCCGCGTGCGAAGCATGGTCTTTGGCGTCGTTGGGGGTGTGGCCGTGCACGACGAAGAGGCCGCTCCAGCCCTCGGGGCCCGGGGCGTGGTCGAGGAACGGCCAGCGCACCCACGCCCAGTGCCCATTCTCGTCGAGGCGATCGAGCGGCGTATTCCACGGCGTCGCGAGAAACACCTCGAGGTCGACGCGCGGATTGACGCCGGCGTGGACGAACAGAATTTCGTGCGAACGCCAGTGCGGGCGCAAGCTCGCCAGCCAGTCGGCGACGCGCGCGGGAAGCGAGGCGCGAACCGCGCGCAGGAGATCGTACAGATCGGCGGGCGGCTCGACGCGTTCGGCGAATTGGGCGATGACCCGGTCGCCGCCGTTGGCGGCCCAGGTTTCCAGCGCGTCAATCGCATCCTCGCGCTCCGTCGCGGGATCGAGGGCGAGACGCATCATCGTCTCGTGATTGCCCATCAGCGCGATCGTCTCGTCGGCGCCGATCTTGGCGCCGGCGCCGATCGCCATGTCGATCGCGCCCAGCGAATCCGGGCCGCGGTCGATGAGGTCGCCCAGAAACACCAGCGCCCGGCGCGGCGCGCGGCGCGGCTCGCGCGCGGCTTCGTCGAGGAGCGCGTCTAACAGATCGGTGCGCCCGTGAATGTCGCCGATGGCGAAAATCTCGACGCCGGGCGCGCCCGAGCGCGGCAACGCGAAGGAATGGCGATCGACGAGGACGGACATGGGCGGGTTCTCGTGCGCCCGGCGGGAGCGAACCGGGCGGCGGCGCCACTATCGCGCGCGGGAGCGTCGGTTTCCAGGGCCCCCTCGACGCGCGAAGGCGGTTGCCATCGTTCGGCGGCGCGCGCTAGCTTCGGCCATGTTCCTTTCCTTCTTCGCCGCGTTGCGGCGGGCCCATGTGCCGGTGACGCCGCGCGAATATCTCGATCTGATGCGCGCGCTGGAGGCGGATCTGGCGGAGAAGTCCGTCGACGACTTCTACCGCCTTGCGCGCGCGCTGCTGGTCAAGGACGAGCGCCATCTCGACAAGTTCGACGTCGTCTTCGCCGCGACCTTCAAGGGCGCGCTGTCGCTCTCGCAAGCGGTGGAGAAAGCGGAGATTCCCGAGGAATGGCTGCGCAAGCTCGCCGAGCGCTATCTCTCGCCCGAGGAGCGCGACGATATCGCCAAGCTCGGTTTCGACAAACTGATGGAGACGCTGCGCCAGCGCCTCGCCGAACAGAAGGGCCGCCATCAGGGCGGCTCGAAATGGATCGGCACGGCGGGAACCTCGCCGTTCGGCGCCTACGGCGACCATCCCGAGGGCGTGCGCATCGGCCAGGACCGCGGCCGGCGGATGAGCGCGGTCAAAGTCTGGGACCGCCGCGAGTTCAAAGACTTTTCCGGCGACGAAGAGCTGGGCCCGCGCAACATCCGCATCGCCCTGCGCCGGCTGCGCCGATTCGCGCGCGAGGGCGCGGCCGAGGAGCTCGACCTCGACGGCACCATCCGCTCGACCGCCGACAAAGGCTTCATCGACGTGCGCCTCAGGCCCGAGCGGCGCAACGCGGTCAAGGTGCTGTTGTTTCTCGACGTCGGCGGATCAATGGACTGGCACGTCGAAGCGGCGGAAAACCTGTTCTCGGCGGCGCGCCTGCAATTCAAGCGGCTCGAACATTTTTATTTCCACAACTGCCTTTACGAGAGCGTGTGGCGGCACAACCGCCGGCGGTTCGAGGAACGCACGCCGACGCAAAACATTCTCAACGCCTACGGCCGCGACCATCGCGTCATATTCGTCGGCGACGCCGCGATGAGCCCGCACGAAATCCTCGCGCCCGGCGGCTCGGTCGAGCATCTCAATCCCGAGCCCGGAGAGGTCTGGCTGAGGCGCGTCACAGCGGCTTGGCCGCGCAGCGTCTGGCTCAATCCGACCCCGCCGGACCAATGGGCGTACTCGCAATCGGCGCAAATCATTTCCGCGCTGTTCGAGCGGCGCATGTTCGCGCTGACGCCCGACGGCGTCGAAGCGGCGATGCGCGCTTTGAGCCATTGATCACATGCGCACGACCAGCACCGAGCACTGCGCGTGCCGCACGATGGTCTTGGCGTTCGAGCCGAGGAGATAGTCGGACACGACAGGGCGGTGCGAGCCGACCACGATGAGGTCGGCGCGCCATTCGGCGGCGTCTCTGAGCAGTTCGTGATAAATGCCGCCACTGAGGACGACCGTGGTGACGCGCTCCTTGGGCAACGGGATTTTCGAGGCGATTTCGGCGAGCGCCGCTTGCGCGCGCTTTTCCTGCTCCTCGTCGAAATCGGCCGGCACGTATTCCATGAATGTCGCCGGCAGAAGCGGCTGAACGTTGACCAGGCGCAGTTCCCCGCCGCTCTGGGTCGCCAGCTCCAACGCCTGATCGAGCCCTTTCGGGCTCGCGGCCGGGTCGGCCAGATCGACGGCGAGGATAATCCGATGGAACATTGTTTCCTCCTCAAGGTCGGGCCGGGGGCGACCCGGCGGCGCGCCCTGACAAAATAGGCCGGAGCGGCGCGAGTCGGCAATGCGGCGCGTCAAATTCCGCGCCGGCGGCCGACCCCTGCGAGTAGTCATTGTTCCGTGACATCGAGATCGCTATAAGGGCGCCAAGTTTGGTACGGGAACCGAAAATCATGGGCATTGTGGGCGTTATCGAGGACGGGTACAAACCTTCCGACAATGAGCCGTTCATGAATGAACGCCAGAAGGAGTACTTCAGGCGCAAATTGATCGGTTGGCGCGAAGCGATTCTCGCCGAAAGCAAAGAGACCCTCGCCGCGTTGCAAAACGAGAGCGAGAACCATCCCGACATCGCCGACCGCGCCTCCTCGGAAACCGATCGCGCGATCGAGCTGCGCGCCCGGGATCGACAACGTAAGCTGATCGCCAAGATCGAAGCTGCGCTGGCGCGCATCGACGACGGAACTTACGGCTTCTGCATCGAAACGGGCGATCCGATCTCGCTGCGCCGGCTCGACGCGCGCCCAATCGCGACGCTGTCGGTCGAGGCCCAAGAACGTCACGAACGCCGCGAAAAGATTTATCGCGACGAATAGCGGCGCGGCGGAGAGACGAAATCGCGAAAAAAGCGCTCGGGTCGACCCGGTTCAGACGTCCCGCCCGAGAAGGCGCGCCATTTCCGCTTCCAATGATTCGAGATCGGCGAACGGGTCTTCGCCGGGCGGCTTGAACACCGGGGCCGGCGTTTCCGCCGGCGGCGGAGGCGCGGCGGCTTCCGGCGGCGCGGGCGGCGGTTCGGGCGGGGGCGGAGGAACCGGCGTTGCGCGCGGCTTGGCGGCCGGAGCGACGACGATCGGCGGCGGCAGCGGCAGCCTGCCGTAGGCGGCGGGGCGCGCGGGCGCGGCGGCGGCCGGCTTGGGCGGCGGCGCGGCCTCAGCCCTCGGCGCAATGGCCTCAGGCCTCGGCGCAACGGCCTCGGGCTTGGCCATAACGGGTTCATGCCTGGGCGCGGCGGGTTCGTGTCTGGCCACAGCGGGTTCGGGCTTGGCCGGCGGCGCTGGCGCTGGCGCTGGTTTGGCGGGCGCGGTCGCAGGCGTCGCCTCGCCGCCGACCCGGAACGGCGGGCGCGCTGGCGCCGGCTTGATCGGCGGCGGTTCGATGCGGGGGGCAACTCGCGGCGGCTGCGGCGCGAATTCGGGCGGCGCCGGCGGCGTTTCGATCGCCACCGTAGGCGCGGCGTCGGCGCCGCGCGCCGGCGTTATCGGCAGCGCCTTGACCGCAGCGACGTCCCTTTCACGCGCGAGCGGCGACGCAGCGGCGCGGATGATCTGCGATTCGACGAGAATGTCGTTGGGACCGCCG
>JBEKFO010000024.1:0-18895 GCA_050013275.1 Roseiarcus sp.
TTCGAGAGTCTTGAACAGTCCGCCGCCGTACGCGATCAGCGTGACGTCGCGGCCGGGGCGCCTGACCTTCGCGTGGGCGATATCGACGCCGTCGACGCCGGCGCTCAAGTCGCCTTCGAGATTGTAGAGCATGACGTGCTCGAAAATGAGCACCGGGTTGGGGTCTTTCAGCGCCGCGACGAGCATGAACCGCGCGTCCTCGACGGTCGCCGGCGCGAGAATGCGCAGGCCCGGGATATGCGCGTACCATCCTTCGAGACTGTGCGAATGTTGCGCGGCGACGCGCCGGCCTCCGCCGGTGGCGATGCGGATCACCAGCGGTATCGCGAACTGGCCGCCGGACATGTGCGGGATCGTCGCGGCGTTGTTGACGATCTGGTCGAGCGCCAACAGAGAGAAATTGACGGTCATGATCTCGACGATCGGTCGCAACCCGGCCATCGCCGCGCCGATCCCGGCGCCGACGTAGCCGCTCTCGGAGAGCGGGGTGTCGCGGATTCTCTGCTCCCCAAACTCTTCGAGGAGGCCCTTGGTGACGGCGTAGCAGCCGCCGTAGCGGCCGATGTCCTCGCCCATCAGCAGGACGCGCGGGTCGGCTTGCAGCGCCTGCCGCAAGGCCTGTTTGCACGCTTCCCGGTAGGTCATGCGAAGCGGCGCGCTGGAAGGATCGCTCATTGCGGAACCGCCTCCATCACGGCGAAAAGCTCAACTTCGCTGATTGGCTCGAGCGTTCCCGCCTCGGCGAAGGCGACCGCTGCGGCGATCTCGGCGTCGACCTCGCGCTCGATCGCGTCGATCTCCTCGCCGGCGGTGAAATGATTGTCGTCGAGCCATTTGCGAAAGCGGGCGATGGGCCCCTTGGCGCGCCAAGCGTCCACCTCGGCCTTCGATCGGTAAAGCTGCGCGTCGAACATCGAATGGGCGCGGAAGCGATAGGTTCGGCATTCCAGGAAATAGGGACCGCCGAGGTCCCGGATCGACGCGACCGCGCGCCGCGCGGCGGCTTCGACGGCGATGACGTCCATGCCATCGACGTGTTCGCTGGGCATCGCATAGGCCGCCGCTTTGCGCGCGATGTCGGTTTCCGCTTCGGCGCGCTCGAGCGCCATGCCCATCGAATAGAGATTGTTCTCGCATACGAACAGCACCGGGAGCTTCCACAGCGCGGCGAGATTGAGCGATTCGTGGAACTCGCCTTCGTCGACTGCTCCGTCACCGAAGAAGCACGCCGTCACCGCCTCGCGACCCAGCGTCTGGTCGGCGAGCGCGACGCCGATCGCGAGCGGCAGACCGCCGCCGACGATGGCGTTGCCGCCGTAAAACCGGCGCTCGCGGTCGAAGATGTGCATCGAGCCGCCGCGGCCGCGGCAGCAGCCTTCGCGCTTGCCCAGCATTTCCGCCATGACGGCGTTCGCGGGCACGCCGCGCGCGAGCGCTTGCCCGTGCTCGCGATAGGTCGCGACCACTGCGTCGGCAGGGCCGAGCGCCTGCATGACGCCGACCGAGACCGCCTCCTCGCCGTCGTAGAGATGCAGGAATCCCAAGATTTTCTGCGCTTCGTACAGTTCGACGCATTTCATCTCGAAATGGCGGATCCGGATCATCTCTTTCAGGAGATCGTGTGTATGCTTTTTGTCGAGGTGGACTTTCGGGCTCATCGTTCGTCACTCTCGAGCGTCGACAGATCGCCTTCCGGCAAGCCGAGTTCGCGCGCCTTCAAGAGGCGGCGCATGATCTTTCCGCTGCGCGTCTTTGGCAGGTTCTGGCGAAAATCGATTTCCTTCGGGGCCACCGCCGCGCCCAGACGCGTGCGCGCGAAACCGAGCAGCTCTTTGCGCAGCGCTTCGTCCGCGGTGAAGCCGGGCTTGAGCTCGACGAACGCCTTGACGATTTCGCCCGCCGTCGGATCGGGCTTGCCGATCACGCCCGCTTCGGCGACCGCCGGGTGCTCCATCAGCGCGCTTTCGACTTCGAACGGCCCGATCAGATGGCCGGACGACTTGATGACGTCGTCGGCGCGCCCGACGAACCAGTAGTAGCCGTCGGCGTCGCGTCGCGCGAGATCGCCGGTCAAATACCATTCGCCGGCGAAGCACTTTCGGTAGCGCTCGTCTTCGTGCAGATAGCCGCGCATCATCGACGGCCAGCCCGCCTTCAGCGCCAGCTCGCCCTGCTCGCCGGGCGCGTCGATCACGTGAAGCCGTCCTTCGCCTTCGCGCCGCACGATCGCCGCCTCGATCCCCGGCAGCGGGCGCCCCATCGAGCCCGGCTTGATGTCCATCGCGGCGTAATTGGCGACCATGATGCCGCCGGTCTCGGTCTGCCACCAATTGTCGTGGAACGGCCGTCCGAGCGCCTCGGCGCTCCAGACCACCGCTTCGGGATTGAGCGGTTCGCCGACGCTCGCCGCGAAACGCAACGCCGAAAGATCGAAATCCGCCAGCGCCTCCGTGCCGAGCTTCATCATCATGCGGATCGCGGTGGGCGCCGTGTACCATACCGTCACGCGCTCGCGCGCGAGAATGCCATACCACGTCGGCGCGTCGAATTCCGCCTCCTCGACGATGCTGGTCACGCCATGGGCGAGCGGCGCGATGACGCCGTAACTGGTGCCCGTCACCCAGCCGGGGTCGGCGGTGCACCAGAAGATGTCGTCGGCGTGCAGATCGAGCGCGTAGAGCCCCGTCGCGTAATGGGTGACGATCGCCTCGTGGACGTGAACGGCGCCTTTCGGACGACCGGTCGTTCCGCTGGTGAAATGAAGGAGCGCCATGTCGTCGGGGGAAGTCGGCGGAATGACGAACTCCGCGGACGCTTCTTCGATCACGCGCCGCCAGGACAGCGCGCCGGGCTCCGTTCCGTCGCCGTCGATGAGCAGGACATGGGCGAGCCGGGGCAGTCGCGCGCGCGAAGCCGCCACCTTGCGGCGATACAACGCTTGGGTCGTGACGAGAACTTGGCCTTCGCCCAGCTCGAGCCGCGTCGCGATCGGCTCGGGCCCGAACGCCGAAAACAGCGGCGAGGCGACGCACTTCGCCTTCAGCGCGCCGAGCAGGGCGACGTAAAGCTCGGGGACGCGGCCGAGCAGAATGAACACGCGCCCGCCCTCGCCGACGCCGAGGGCGCGCAGCGCATTGGCGAAGCGGTTCGTCGCCTCCGACAAGTCTCGATAGGTGATGTCGCGCCGCTCACCGGCTTTGCCGAGCCAACGCAACGCCGTGCGCGCGCCGGCGGCGCCCTTGGCGTGGCGGTCCACCGCTTCATGCGCGATGTTCAGTCCACGGCCTTCGGGCAACCCATCGAGGAACGCGCGCGCCTTCGGCCAGCTGAACTCCCGGCGAGTCGCCTCGTAATCCATCAAATTGGGCGGCGGCGCCAGCTTGCCGACATCCTTATGGATCGTCGCCTGAGAAAGTTCGCCGATTTCCGCAGACATCGGGCCCTCCCGGAAATTGGCGTTGACCCCAATTCGAGAGAACCATAGGCGCGCCAGGACTGCTGTCTTTGATCGCAGTCAATCCGTGTGAGCCAATCGGCGCGGGCGCTTCGCCGCCGCCGCGGCGAGGCGGGCGCGGCGCGAACGGGCGACAAACGCCCTAGGCGACCTTGCGCGCCGGGCTGAACTTTTCCAGCAGCGCCGGAACCCGCGAAGCGGGAACGGGGCGGCTGAAGAGATAGCCTTGCACCTCGGTGCAATCGTACTCGATCATCTTGTCGAGCTGATCGCTCGTTTCGACGCCCTCGGCGGTCGTGGTCATGCCGAGCGTCTGGCCAAGGCCGGAAATCGCGCGCACGATCTCCCGAGCGTCGCGCTGATCGATGTTCTTCACGAAGGACTGGTCGATCTTGATCTTGTCGAACGGGAAGCTGCGGAGATAGCTCAGCGAGGAATAGCCGGTTCCGAAATCATCCATCGCGATCCTGACTCCGAGACCGCGAAGCTCGTGCAGAATGGCGAGATTGTCGCTGCTGCCGTCGAGCAGGACGGATTCAGTGATTTCGAGTTCCAGCCGCCGCGCCGGCAGGCCGCAGGCGGCGAGCGTCTCGCGAACGGTTCGCGCGAGATGGCCCGATTTGAACTGACAGGCGGACAGATTGACCGACACGCGCACGTCGTAAGGCCAACGGGTCGCCTCCTTGCACGCGGTCTTCAGCACCCATTCGCCCAGCGGGACGATCAGGTTCGTTTCTTCGGCGAGCTGAATGAATTCCGTAGGGGCGATGATCCCGCGCGCAGGATGGCGCCAGCGCACCAGGGCCTCGAAGCTTCGGATCGCCTTGGTCTTGGCGTCGTTGATCGGCTGGTAGTAGACCTCGAACTCCTCCTCGACCAACGCCTTGCGCAGATCGTTCTCGAGCCGCCGCCGGGATTGCAGCTCGGAATCCATCGCCGCTTCGAAGAACCGGTAGGTCTGTCTGCCCTCGGCCTTGGCGCGATAGAGCGCGACATCGGCAAGGCGCAACAGCAGCGGCCCGACCGACTCGTCGCGCGGCGCGCAGGCGATGCCGACGCTCGCGCCGATATTGATCTGATGGCCTTCGACCTCATAAGGCTCAGTGAGGACGTCCAATAGACGCTCCGCAAGATCGCCGGCGTCGTCCGGACCGGATATCCCCGTCTGCACGATCGCGAACTCGTCGCCGCCAATCCTGGCCACGATGTCGCTCTCCAGGACGCTGGTTCGCAGTCGAACCGCAATTTCCCTCAGCAGGGCGTCTCCGACGGCGTGACCAAGAGCGTCGTTGGCCTCCTTGAAGTGGTCGAGGTCGAGACACAGAACCGCAAACTGGTCGCCGCGCTTGAGGCCGGCGACCGACCGCTCCAACTGCTCCTGGAAGAGGGAACGATTGGCCAGGCCCGTCAAGGCGTCGTGACGCGCCATGTGAGAGAGACGCTCTTCGGCCTTCTGGCGCTCGGTGATGTCTTCATGCGTGGCGACCCAGCCGCCTTCCTTGAGGGGCTGACGACGAATGAGAATGATGCGCCCGTCGCCGAGCTCCTGCGTCGTGGTGGTCGCCATCCTCTTCGGGTCGGCGGCGTAGTGTCGGGCGAGGATGTCCTCGTAGTCGAGATTGCGATAGCCGAACGTCTTCAGCCGATGCGCGACGATGTCCCGCCAACGCGCGCCGGGCAGGGTCAGCTCCCTCGGCATCGCATACATTTTCGCGAAGCGCTCGTTGCAGACGATCAAGCGCTCATTGGCGTCGAACATGCACAGGCCATGCAGCATGTTGTTGAGAGCGACCTCGAATCGTTCGGCGTGCTGGAGGATCTCGCGTTGCGCCGCCAGCTTCGCTTCGGCGTCCGCGCGCGTGCGCTCGGTCTCCGCCTCGTGCGTCTGGACCAGCTTTATCTGAAAGGCGATCATGTTCGCGAAATCGCGCGAATAGGTGAGCAGAATATAGACCATCGCCGCCGAGACGAGCAGCATGTTGACCGCAATGGCGACGAAGACGGCGCGCCCGGTCGCCAGGAAAAACATTGCGAAGGGAATGACGACAGCGCCGGTCAACAGCAGGGCGGCCGGCCGCAGATGCATCAGGCAGAAAATGCAACTGACCACAGTGATGCCGATGTAGAAGGCGATGTGGCCCTGCGCATAGGCGTCGCCGTAAGGGTAGAGCGAGAGGCCCCAGGCGACGAAAGCGGCACCGAGCCCGCCGCTGAGCAGAACGGTCGTCTTGAGGCGACGAACAAGATCGGTGTCGGTCATCGTTTCCCAGCGGGTCCTCGCCCACGTCCACACCCGCACGACGCAGACGATCGTCAGGAGGGCGGGAAAGAGGACCGTCTGTCCGTGCGGTGCGACGCCATAATGCGTCCACGCCAGCGCGACCGAATTCACCACGAGAATGAAGTAAAGGAGAGGGATTTGAAAAGACAGCGCTTTTAGCTGCGACCGCATCAGGGCGGGGTTGTCCCTGGGAACGCAGAAAAAGGAGCACATTTTATTCGTCGGCATAGAGAAAGCTCCCCTGCTGTCGCTGCTGACCGCAGCGCGCAGGCGGTCGATTAGAAGTCTTTCGGCCTGAGTCGATCCGTCATGGCGAGCAATGTCGGGTAACCCCGTTAAGAACGCGTATATGACAGCTTGCGTCTTGGACGGATTCCGTGTGTTGTTAACGCCACGCGCCGCCGCTCCGCTTGTCGAGAAGCGGGAAGCGCCCGAGGGGATTTTTGTCTTTGCGCTAGTTCGAAACGTTGGGCGCGGGGGCGGCGGCGCCCGACAACGCCATCGCGACGACGGCGACGAAGATCACCGTCCCGCCGATCAACGTGGTCGTGGCCGGAGTCTCGCCGAACGCCAGCCAAACCCAGACGGGGCCGAAAATGGTCTCGGTCTGGGCGAGCAGGGTCTGGCCGACCGCGGGCACCGACGGCGCGCCGCGCAGGAACAAAGCGAAGCCCAGCCCCATCAAGACGAAGCCGGCGGCGAAAGCGCAGAGCGCCTCCAACAGCGGCGGCGCCAGCGCCGCGCCCTCGCTGAAGGCGACGCCGGCCGCGGCGAGCGCCGAGAAGACGCCGTAACCGATCATCGCCGGGCCGAAGTCGCGCTTGGGCGCGAGGCGCATGCATATGCTGACCACGGCGAAACTCAGCGCGCAGGCAAGCCCCCAGGCGTCGCCGGCGAGGTGGCCGGCCTCGAAGCCGCCGCCGACGATGACGACGAGACCGCAAAAGCCGAGCGCGACCGCTCCGATCTGTCTGATGTCGAGCCGCTCGCCCAGGATCACAAAGCCGAGGATGGCCGAGAGCAGCGGCGCGCAGGACGAGAGGAACAGCGCGTTGGCGACGCTGGTCAGTTTCAGTGCGACGATGAAGCCGATCGCGGCCATGCTCAGCGCGAGGGTGGCGGCAATTCCGAGCGGCCCTAGGGCGAAGAGACCGGCGAGCGTCGCGCCGTGGCCCTTCGAGCGGGCGAGAAGCGCGAAGGCGACGGCGACGCCGAGCCCGCGATAGACCAGGAATTGCCAAGCGTCGAGATGCGGCGCCAGCCGGATGAAGACGCCGGTGAAGCTCCAGCACAATCCCCCGGCGAGCACGTGGAGGGCGCCGGCGAGCAAGTGGGCTTGCGATCTCGTCGCCGCCGCGTCGGCCATTCTACC
Source organism: Roseiarcus sp. (assembly GCA_050013275.1). Classification (GTDB taxonomy): domain Bacteria; phylum Pseudomonadota; class Alphaproteobacteria; order Rhizobiales; family Beijerinckiaceae; genus Roseiarcus. The sequence continues at coordinate 7,108 of JBEKFO010000024.1, forward strand.
GCCCCGTCCAGACCGGAGGGCGCTTCTCCGCGAACGCTCGCGGGCCCTCCCGCGCGTCCTCCGAGGCGAGCATCGCCTCGTAGACCCCGACGCGGCCCGAGCGCATCGCCGCGAACCCCTCTTGCACCGAAAGGCCCTCGCCGGCGCGCGCCAGCGCCTTGGCGGCCCGCGTCGCCAGCGGCGCCTTGGCGGCGATCGTCTCCGCGTATTCGCGCGCGGCGCTCATCAACGATCCCAACGGCGCCACTCGGTTGACGAGGCCGAGGCGCAACGCCTCCTCGGCGCCGACGCGCCGGCCGGTGAGCAACAGCTCCGTCGCCAGCGCTGGCGCGATGCGGCGCGGCAATCGCTGCACGCCGCCGGCGCCCGCGACGATGCCGAGCCCGGTCTCGGGAAGCGCGAATTCGACGCCCTCCGCCGCGACGATCAGATCGCACGCCAGCGCCAATTCGAAGCCGCCGCCGAGCGCCAGACCGTTGACGGCCGCGATCACCGGCTTGTCGAGGTCGAAGAATTCGGTGATGCCGGCAAAGCCGCCGGGGCCGTGCTCGCCGCCGCCTTCTTCTCCGGCCGCGGCGGCCTTCAAGTCCCAGCCGGCCGAGAAGAACCGGTCGCCGGCGCCGGTCAGGATCGCGACGCGCGCGTCGGGGTCGTCCTGGAATGCGCGAAAGGCGACGTACAGCGCGCGGCTGGTCGCCGCGTCGATTGCGTTGGCTTTCGGCCGATTGAGCGTCACTTGGTAGAGCGCGCCGTGGCGCGCGACGTGAACCGATGTCGTCATGGGACTTCCTTTCGCACAGAAATGAAAGCGGCGTCGACGGCGTGCGCGTTCGCGGCGCTGCGGCGATCCGCCGCCGCCCGAGGCAAACGGCAATGGATCGGCGAGGACAACGACGCGATCCGGACTTAGGCGTTCGGCGGCGTCGGCTTCGGCGCGTCCGACTCCGCCTCCAGCCGCAGCCGTTCCCGGAATTGGTCGAGCCGGGCGCGATAGCCGTCGGCGTCGCCGAACTCGAGGAATTCGTAGTAACGCTGGTGTGGATCGACGACTTTGCCCGCGTGCTTGATCGGGCACCAATATTGTTCGGTGCGGCTGGCGATCTCCCTGGCATAGGCGATGACGCCGTTGCCGTAACCGCAATAGACGCAATTGAGCGTCTCGATCCAATTGAGATAGGCGAGCTTCTGGCGATCGATGACGACATAGCGCGAGCGGCGGACCTGCGGGATGCGGTAGACCCGAAAACAGATCGCCTGATAGAGGCTCGCCCAGGCGTCGATCAAGGCGAGCGGGACGAACAGCGAATAGATCGCCGGCGCGGTGAGGACATAGAGAATCGGGGATTGCGCGAGAAAGGCGGCGACGCCCAAGCGCAGGCGGCGATGCGCGATGGTGACGCTCTGCTCGAACTCGACGAAGCCCTTCTCGAGTCGCCACCCGAGCGCCTCGCGGCGCGCCTCGATCTGGCGGTTCAATTCGTCTTGTAGGCGGACGATTTCGTTCGCCAATTCCTGCATCCGCTGCGTCATCTTGGTCGTTCCCCGAGGTTTCGGCGGCGTGGCCGCCGGACGCGACGCCGCCGCGATTGGGGCAGGGGGAACGCTCGTCGCCCGGCTGCTCGTTCGTTCGGGGTCCGAACCCGAAGGCGCGAAACTGCGCCATGCCGGCCGCGAGCACAACCGCGGCGTCAGCGAAAACGAAGTTGCAAAGGGATATTTTGGCGGAAGAAACGAGGCGACGGCTTGCCAACAAGCCTCGCGATGCTCGACAACGCGCCCGGTCGTCCGGAAAAAGCAGAAGAATGTCCGCGTGAACATCCTCGCCGTCAAATTGATCGTCACGCCGCTGATGATCCTCGCCGCGAGCCTGGCGGGGCGGCGTTGGGGCGACGCCCTGGGCGGTTGGCTCGTCGGCCTTCCCCTCACCTCGGGCCCGGTCGCGGTGTTTCTGGCGGTCGAACACGGCGCGGACTTCGCCGTGGAGGCGAGCGCGGGCTCGCTCGCCGGGGTCACTGCGCAGGCCGGCTTCTGTCTAGGCTATGCGCTCGCCGCGCCCTGGGGCTGGCCCGTCGCGCTCGTCGGCGGCGCCGGCGCCTTCGCCGCGAGCGCGGCGGCGTTGCAGGCCGGCCAGCTCGCGCCGAAGCTGCTGTTCGCGCTCGCGTTCGGCGCGCTGATCGTCACGCTCCGCTTGCTGCCGCGCGACTTTCGCCCGCCCGCGCCCGCGCGCTCGCCGTGGTGGGAAATCCCCATGCGCATGGCGCTGGTGACGGGGTTGGTGGTGGCGGTGACTTCGTTCGCCTCGCTGCTCGGCGCGCGGGCGAGCGGCGTCGTCGCCACTTTTCCGCTGATCGGCGCCGCGCTCGGCGTTTTCGCCCATCGCGCGCATGGACCGCGCGCCGGCGTTGCAGTCCTCAGGGGCATGACGAGCGCGCTGTTCGCGTTCGCGTTCTTTTTCTTCGTCGTCGGTCTAGCGATTCCACGCGCGGGAATCGTCCTCGGGTTCAGCGCCGCGACGGTCGCGGCGCTCGTGGTGCAGGCCGCGACGCTGAGGCTTGTGGGCGTCGCGATGCCGCGCTCCGCCGCGTAACCATCGCAACGAAAATGGCCCGACCAGATTGCGCGGCTTTCATAAGTCCGGCGTCACTTCGGCTCGTCGTCGGGCCCTCGATGCCCCCAACGACCCATTTCCCAGTGACCCATTCCCCAACGCCCCATCATGGGGCCCTCATGGGGTCCGCGTTCCGCGACGGTCATCAACAGCGGGCCGAAATGGCTCTTCTGCGTATCGTCGAGACTGTCGTAAAGCGGCTTGGCCGCGCTGGCGACCGCCTTGACGTCCGCTGATGCTTTGGCCAAGCGATCCGCCATGATGTTCATATGCTCGATCGGCGAGGGGCGCTCGTCGCCGCGCATCGTCTCGCGCATCTGGCGCATCGCGTCCTGGCGCTCCTTTTCGGCGTCGCGCACGGCGGTCTCGAACGGCGCCCAATTCTTCTCCTGCTCGGGCGTGAGTTTCAGCGCCGCCTTCATGCCGGCCAGACGCGCGTCGAGCATGAAGCCGCGCATTTCCATCCCGTGCCGCATTTGCTCCGGCGGCGGCGGCGCGTCGCCCGGCGCGGCGGCGGCGCCGAGCGCGAAGACCGAACCCGCCAGCGCCGCAGCGGCGACGGAACCGAGTATGAGCTTTTTCATGGGATCGCCTTTCGATTGGAATCGACGGGGTGAGGCTCTATCGGGGCCACATTACTTTCAAGTTACATCCGTGTAATCGCGCCGGCGAAACGTGCGCGCCATTGACGCAGGCCCGCGCATCCCGCAATGCTCCGCCCTCGCGGAGGGTTGAGCATGAACGAGGGCGGCGTCATCGGCAAATTGGCTCACGGCCTCGGCGCCGGGAGCGCGGTCCTCAGCGCCTGGATCGGCGTCAACGACGCCGCGATCGCCGACGCGCTGGCGCGCGAATCCTTCGACGCCGTGACGCTCGACATGCAGCACGGCGGCCTCGATTTCGTCGGCGCGGGGCGAGGGATTCTCGCCGTCGCGCTGGCGGGAAAGCCGACGATCGTAAGAATTCCCGTTGGCGACTTCGCCTGTGCGAGCCGTCTTGCCGACGCCGGCGCGGCCGCCGTCATCGCCCCGATGATCAACAGCGCCGACGATGCGAGGCGCTTCGCCGAATTCATGAAATTCCCGCCGGTTGGGCGGCGCTCGTGGGGGCCGCGCGCGGCGCTTTCGCTCGCCGGCTTGATCGGCCCCGCCTACCTCCACAGCGCCAATGCGACGACCCTGGCGATCGCGATGATCGAGACCCGCGAGGCGCTGGGCGCCCTCGACGAAATCCTGACGACGCCCGGAATCGACGGCGTCTTTGTCGGGCCGTCCGATCTTTCGATCGCGCTCAGCGGCGGCTCGGTCGTCGATCCTCACGGCGCCGAGGTCGATGCAGCGTTGTCCCGAGTCGTCGATCGCGCCAAGGCTCACGGCAAGTTCGCCGGCCTGTTCTGTTTCGACGGCGCGCGCGCCAAGGCGGCGCTCGCGCGCGGCTTCGTGTTGTGCTCCGTGTCAACCGACTTGAACCTGCTGCGCGCGGCGGCGCGCCTCGAGCTCGCGGCGGCGCGCTGACGCCCGCAGCGGCTCGTCACGCGCCGAGTAGGCTGTCGTCGCCGGCGAACAGCGCTTCGAGCAGTTCGCGCTCCCTACCGATGACCAAGTTGAGGAACTCCTGGGCGTCGCCCATCTTTATGAAGGCTTGGTAGCCCCGTTGCAGGAAGTCCTGCAGTTCGCCGAGGCCAGCCAATTGCGCGGGCTTGCGCATCAGCGACAACGTAGTCCCGACGAAGGGTTTGTGGACGAGACGGTCGAGCGAGTGACCGAGGCTCTCGATCAGGTCGATCTGCCGCTCGCGGTCGGCGCGACGGTCGACCTTGCGATAGGCGGCGCCGTAGGTCGCCGACGAGAGCGTGGCCTCCTTCGTCGCCAGCGCGCTCGCGACGTCGAAATCGAGATCTTCGGACAGGGCCTCCAACTCGATGGCCTCCGCCACGATCTCGAGGCCGGCGGCGGGCAGAACCCGTTTCATCGTCGGCACGACTCGCCGGACGTTGGCGTCGAGTTTGGTGAGGTCCTCGGAGCCATAGAGGTCGGTCAGAAAGAAAGTCGCGGCAAGCCCCATGCGCGGGTTCGCGAGCAGATCGGCGTGAGTGCGCGCGAGCCGCACGGCCTGCCAGGAACGCAGGCGTTGCCGGGCCGCGTCGAGCTTGGGGTCGTTGATCGCGGTTTCCCGCAGGGCTGCGACGCGATCGAGTTGGCGCGCAAGCCGCTCGATTACGTCTTCCGGCTCATTCATGAACGCTTGCCCGCGCCATACGCAATAACCATCCTCAGGCGTCGCGCCTGCCTGTTCGATCCAAGGGGGAGCCGACACGCCGAGCGCGACCCCGTAGACGATCAAATCACCCGAAATCCGCCGATTGTCCAGTGCGGCATGAGCAGAGTCGCCCGACCCTGTCCCGGCGGCGTCGCTTGCCGGCGCGCCGTAGCAGGTTGTGCGCCGACCTTCGTTCCCCTTTGACTTTCCCCGTGGTTTGCAACCACTATGTCGAAACGGATCGTGGTCTCTTCGAGGGATGACGATGGCGCACAGCGAAAGCATGGACTCAGTCGACGTCACGTGGTTGCGCATGGATCGGCCAGCCAACCTGATGATCATTGTCGGCGTGCTGATCCTCGCTGCGCCGGTGGACGTCAAGCGGCTCGAAGCGACGCTCGCCAGCCGGATTCTCAGCTATCCCCGCTTCCGAAAGCGAGTCGAGACCCGCACGGACGGCTTATACTGGCGCGACGATCCGCATTTCGATATCGCGCACCACATCAAGCGGACGCGCCTTCCCGGAGGAGCCGGCAAAGCCGAACTGCAGCGCTTCGTGGCCGAGCTTGCAGGCCGGCCGCTCGACCGCGCGCACCCGCTCTGGGAATACCATATCGTCGAAGATTATCAGGACGGCGCCGCCGTCGTGATGCGCATCCATCATGCCATCGGGGACGGCATCGCGCTTGTCAAAGTCCTGTTGTCGCTGACCGACGATCGCCGCGACGCGCCAATGGAAAGGCGCAAACGCGACGTTCACAAGGGCGCCCGGGCCGGCTTCGCGTTGGAAGACGCGTTCGGCATCGCGGGGCGCCTGGTCGGCGGCGGATTGCGCGCATCCGACGAAGCCTTGAAGGTGGCGCTCGATCTCGCCGCGCATCCGACCCACGCGGCTGATTACGTACGCCATGGCTCCGGCGTGGCGGCCGAACTCGCCTATTTACTGTTCATGCCGAACGACACACCCACCCGCTTCAAGGGCGTGCCGCTGGGCGACAAGCGGGTCGCCTGGGCCGATCCCATTCCACTCCCCGAGGTCAAGGCGGTGAGCCGGGCGCTGGGGTGCTCGGTCAACGACATGCTGCTCGCGGCGATAGCCGGCGCCCTCAAAGGATATTTGGAGGAGAAGGGCGACAAAACCGAAGGCGTCGAGGTGAGGGCGTTGGTGCCGATAAATCTTCGCCCTCCGGGAAGCGGCGAAGAGCTCGGCAACCGGTTCGGAATCATCGCCGTCGAATTGCCGGTCGGATTCGAAAGCCCGTTGGAGCGTCTCTATGAGGTCCGCCGCCGCATGGAGCTGTTGAAGTCGTCGTACGAGCCGAAGGTGACTTTGGGGCTGTTCGCCGGCCTCGGCTACGCGCCGCAGATCGTCCAGGACAAGTTGTTCGATCTCCTGCTCAGTCGCGCCACCGCCGTGATGACGAACGTGCCTGGACCGCAGCAGCCGCTCTACCTCGCGGGTTCGGAACTGAAGCAGATGATGTTCTGGGTGCCGCAGTCCGGCAACATCGGGATGGGGGTGTCGATTCTCTCCTTCAACGGCGAGGTTCATTTCGGCCTCATCACCGACGCCGCCCTGGTGCCCGATCCGGAGGCGATCATCGCGCGGTTCGCACCGGAATTCGAACGCTTGCTGTATTTCGTGCTGATGGGAGCCTGGGGCGAGGCCCCCGCGCCGGACAGCGCTGAAGAGCCTGTCGCCCCGAAGCCGCGAACGCGCGTCAAGCGCAAGCCCGCTCCCGCCAAACGAGCGCGAACGCGGGCCTGATCAACCTTCGAGTTCGGAATTGGCCATCTCGGCGTCGAGCCGCTCCATGGCGTCGGCGGCGGGGCATTTCGCCGCTTCCTCGTACAGGCGCGTCGCGCGCGCGAGCTCGGCCTTGCCGAACATCATGGCCAGGCCGTTGGCGTATTCGATGTGGGCGATCGCCGAGTGAGGATTGAGCTTGAGCGCGGTCTCGAAATGCTTGACCGCTTCGTCCTGGCTCGCGCCGTAGGTCAGCCCGCCGAGCAGGGCGCCGACCTTGCTGATGATTTCCGCGTGATAAGCGCCAAACGCGATATGCGCGTCGGCGTGGCGCGGCTCGAGCCTGATCGCATGCTCCAAGCTGCTCCTGACTTTGCCGCCCAGCCCCTGCGCCAGCGCTTTGACGACCGAAATCCCTTGGCTGTATCGGCCGAGCGCCTGCGCATGGAAATACCAGGCGTTGGCGACGGACTTGTCGCGGGTGAAGACAAACTCGGCGCGCTCGGCCGATTCGAGCAACAGCTTCAGCCTAGCCGGCTCGCTGGTCTCGAGATAGGTGGCGTAAATGTTGGCCGCCTTGTTGGCGACGTTGTAGCCGAGCGGCCCGACGGAAAGACCAAGTTCGACCGCCTGACCGAAATCGCCGCGATGGTAGGCGCGCCATGCGTCCTGAAGCGCGGCGGCCGCTTGTTCGAGCGACCCCGATGGCGCGAATTCCTTATGCCTCTCGACCAGTTTCTTCAACTCGGCGAGCGTCGGATAGGCTTCACGATCGCCATTGTGCAGTCGCGGCCATTGCTCCTTCAGGCGCGTTCCCGCGTAATCGTAAACCTTGTCCGGGTGTGGGAATGGTTTCCAGCGCGTCTTCGGCATCGCTGCGCCCTCAACTGGCCTGTCGGTCCTGCGCCGGAGCCGCGCGCGTCATCAAAAGCCGTTCGAGACGATCGAGCGTCTGATCGAGCTTGGCGGCGGTTTGCGCGAGCGCATCGACCCCGCGGCGGTTCTTCCTGTGGCTGCGAGCCAACAAGGTTCGATGTTCGTCGGCGAGCGCCTCGTCGTCGATCGCAATGCCGTGACGGCCAAGCGTTTCGCTGAGCTCGGCGTGGCGACGCCGCAGGTCTTCGCGGGTCCTCTGATACGCGTGTTCGCACAATCGCCGACGGTCGGAATAACTGAACACGTTGGTGAAGAACATCTCGGGGTCGTCGCGATCCGGTTCGAAAAGCAAGACGTCGGCGTCTGGATACTCCCTGAGATAGCGCCCCATGCCGACGCGCATGCGCGAATGGATCAGGGTGCGGAACGTCTGCGACATGATCGAAGGCAGCCCGCCGTAGATGATGGAGACCTCTTTGCGATGTGTCCGCTCCGCCGCCACCCGGGCGTCGAACGGCACCAGCGGATTGACGCAGATCAGCAGTTTCGCGCCTTCCCGAAGCGCGACCGACGCATGCAGAGTCTTTGTCAAAGCGCCGTCGACGTAGAAACGGCCGCCGATCTCGACCGGCGGGAACAGTCCCGGCAGCGCCGCGCTCGCCTGAACCGCGCGCGCGATCGGCACGTCGTCCCAGCCCGGGGCGCCGAACGGCACCGAAGCGCCGGTGTCGATATCGGTCGCCACGAGGAACAGCTTGTGCTTGAGCTGACGAAAATCATTGGTCCGGGTCGGACCCGACAACAACTGGGTGAGATAGTCGCCGACCCCGGCATTGTCGAAGACGCCGGTCGGAAGCGCCCGCGCGAGTTGGCCGAACGACTCGATAAAACCGGCCGACCCGTTGGGCTCGAGATACTGGCCCGCGGCGGCGGCCAGCAATTTAGGAAGCGAGGCGAGCCGGCCGGCATATTCGCCGAGCGCCGGCCGCAGCAACAGCCCGGGCTCGAACGGATCGTCGGCGGCGTCGCTCTCGATGAACATCCGATGCATCGACTTCGGCGACAACCCATTCGCCAAGCCCGCGGCGATGAAGCTGCCCGAGCTGACGCCTACGTACACGCCGCAACCGGTCAGATCGAGCCCTTGCAGCGTTTCCCCTAGGGCGAGCAGCGCGCCGATCTCATAAATGGCGCCCAGCGGTCCGCCGCCCGCCAGAGCGATCCCTCGAATTGGATGGGTCGCCACCGCTGTTCCCTCTCGGGCTCAAGCCCAACCCGACAACGCTACGCACTTATCTCAACTCTGGACAGTCGGCGGTCAGTCCACTGTCTCTCCGCTGCGTTTCAGGAGTGCTTGCTCACCTCATGCGCACGCGGTTTACGCGTCGCTCCTGGCTCCTCCATCGCTTCCGACAGTCTCTTCGTCACGGAAGTCAACTCGGCGACGCGATGCGAAAGCGTATCGAGATCCTTGCGCGTCGGCACGCTGAGCGTGTGAAGCACTTTGGAAACGCGATCCTCGAATACGCGTTCGATTTGGGTCCACGATAGTTGATCCCACGACTTGGAGGCCCTCGCCTTGACTTCGTCATAGGCGTCACCGGCCGCCTTCTTCGCCTGCTTTTGAACGTCCTCGCCTTCCTCGACGAGGCCGTTGAATAACTTTGTCCCTTCCTTTTGGGCCTTGGCGAAGGCCCCCAGCCCGGCGAGCCAAATCTGGTTGGCCGAATCCCGAATCCCCGCGATCAGTTGGCTGGTTTCGCCACTCTCGTGCGCCAATTCCTTGAGTTTCCCGGTCATCTTAATTTCTCCTGTCTCTAGTTGGAGATCTTATTTTTACAATGGATATTATCAGACGCCTTGTGCTCTTTTGCCTTGATCAGCGTCAAAGAAGCAAAGCGAAACAATCGTATGGTTTTCTCAAAGTGGTCGAGCGGGGCTTCTATCTCGGCCGGGCTCGGCGCGAGAGAGAAGTTGCGGCGACGCATCGATTCCGGAGCGCCCGACATGATCTACTTCGTCACCGGCGCCAGCGGGTTTATCGGCAAACGGCTGGTGCGGACGCTGTTGGCGCGGCCCGACGCGACGATCTACTTTCTTATGCGCAATGCGACGCCGGATCGCGTGGAAGGCCTGCTGCGCTACTGGGGAACGGATACACGGCACGCGATTCCGGTCGCCGGCGACCTCACCAAGCTTGGACTCTCCGTCGCAGGCGAGGACTTGCGCGCGCTCGACGGCGCCGTCGACCACGTGTTCCATCTCGGGGCGATCTATGCGCTCGACGCCGATCCCGAAGTGGAGATGACCACCAATATCGAAGGCACGCGCAATGTCGTGCGCTTCGCTGAGCAGATCCGCGCCAAACGCTTTCACCATGTCAGCTCGATCGCCGCCGCCGGGCTTTACGAGGGCGTCTTCCGCGAGGACATGTTCGAGGAAGCCGAGAATCTGGATCACCCCTATTTCGCCAGCAAGCATGAATCCGAGAAGGTGGTCCGCAACGAGTGCAGCCTGCCTTGGCGCATCTATCGTCCGGGCATCGTGGTCGGGGATTCCCGCGACGGCGAGATGGATAAGATCGACGGGCCCTATTACTTCTTCAAGCTGATCCAGAAGATGCGCCGTCTGTTGCCGCCGTGGGCGCCGAGCGTCGGGTTGGAGGGCGGGCGGATCAATTTGGTTCCGGTCGATTTCGTCGCGAGCGCTCTCGACCACCTCGCCCATCTCGAGGGGCAAGACGGTTGCTGCTTCCACCTGACCGATCCGCACCCGCGCCGCGTCGGCGACATCCTCAACATTTTCGCTCGCGCCGCCCACGCGCCGAGCACGACGATCCGCATCAACGCCGCGCTTCTCAATCTCGTTCCGCGCGGCGTCGTGCGCGGCCTCATGGCGCTCACCCCGGTTCAGCGCATCCGCAAGGCGATCATGCACGACCTCCGGCTGCCCGACGACGTCTTCACGTTCATCAACTACCCCACGCGGTTTGATTGCCGTGACGCGGAACGCCTTCTCAAGCCCGCCGGGATCGTCGTGCCGCCGCTCGAGGACTATGCTTGGCGTCTGTGGGACTATTGGGAGCGCCGTCTTGATCCCGATCTGTTCGTCGATCGCACGTTGCGCGGCCGCGTCGCGGGGCGCGTCGTGCTCGTCACCGGCGGATCCTCGGGCATCGGTCTGGCCGCGGCGTTGAAGCTCGCCGCGGCGGGCGGCGTCGTCGTCATCGCCGCGCGCGATCCCGTGAAGCTGGAAGCCGCTCAACAGGAAGCGACCCGCCGCGGGCTTTCGCTCGTCGCGCGGGCCGCGGACATCGCCGACCAGTCGCAGTGCGACGCGCTCGTCAAATGGATCGACGAAGAACACGGCGGCGTCGACATCCTGATCAACAATGCTGGCCGCTCGATTCGGCGCGGCATCGAGAGCTCGTTCGATCGCCTGCACGATTTCGAACGCACGATGCAGATCAACTATTTCGGCGCGTTGCGGCTCACTCTGGCTGTGTTGCCGGGGATGATCAAGAAACATAATGGCCATGTTATCAACATGTCCTCGATCGGCACGCTCACCAACGCGCCGCGATTCTCGGCTTATCTCGCGTCGAAGGCCGCGCTCGAAGCTTGGACCCGCTGCGCCGCCTCCGAGTTCCTCGACCGTGGCGTGGAGTTCACCACGATCAACATGCCGCTGGTGCGCACAGCGATGATCGCGCCGACGAAGTTTTATGAACAGGTGCCGGCGCTTAGCCCCGAGGAGGCCGCCGAATTCGTGGTCGACGCGGTCGTCCGCCGGCCCGCGCGCATTGCGACGCGCCTCGGCGTCTTCGGCGAGGTCGTGCATGCGGTCGCGCCGCGCATCGGCCAGATTGTCATGAACACCAGTTTCCGGATGTTCCCGGACTCCGCTGCGGCCCGCGGCGAAGCGCCGGGAACCGAGCGGACTACGGCCGACCAGTTCGCGTTCGCCCAGTTGTTGCGCGGCATCCATCTGTGAAGCGCGCGAGCGCTTCGCGCAGCATCTGGGGGCGTTTCAGCGCCGCGTGAGTTCGGCGTCGACGCACGCCAAAACCCTCGGCGAGAACGCCATCGCCATGTGGCCGGTTCCCTCGAGGACCGTCTCACGCGCGCCGGGAAGCCGGCTCGCGTCCGGCGGTTGGACGATCTCGTCGTCGAGGCTCCACAGATTCGCGATCGGGATCGACGGCGGCGGCTCGGCGTTCAAGCTTCGCAGCCATTCGCTGTCCGGCCGCATTTCGCGTGCATTGCGGCCGAGGCCGAGCCGCGCGATCTCGGTGCCGT
>JBEKFO010000025.1:0-18793 GCA_050013275.1 Roseiarcus sp.
CAAATCCCGGCGGCTTCGTTCTCACGGTGGCGATCGCCGACGTCGCCCTTTACGTGCGCGCCGGCTCCGCGCTCGACAAGGAGGCGCAAGAGCGCGGCAACTCGGTCTATTTCCCCGACCGCGTGGTGCCGATGCTGCCCGAACGCATCTCCAACGATCTGTGCTCGCTGCGCCCCGGGGAGGACCGCCCAGCGCTCGCGGTGCGAATGATCCTCGGCGCCGACGGGCGCAAGCGGCGCCACACGTTCCATCGCGTGATGATGCGCTCGGCCGCCAAGCTTTCCTACGAGCAGGCGCAGCGCGCGATCGACGGCCAGCCGGACGAGACGACCGCGCCGCTGCTGGAGGGCGTGCTGAAACCGCTCTACGCCGCTCATCACGTCGTCAAGATCGAGCGCTCGCAGCGCAATCCCCTCGACCTCGACCTGCCCGAGCGAAAGCTGATCCTCGACGCGGACGGCAAGCTCGTCGGCGTGCGCTGGCCGGAGCGACTGGAGGCGCACAAATTGATCGAGGAGTTCATGATCCTCGCCAACGTCGCGGCCGCCGAGACGCTGGAGGCCGCGCACTCTCCTCTGATCTATCGCGCCCACGACGCGCCGAGCCCGGAGAAGGTCGGCGAGCTCAGCGAGTTCCTCGCCACGCTCGGCGTCAAGTTCGCCAAGGGCGAACGCATGCGCCCGGCGCATTTCAACAGCGTCCTTTCGCGGGTGAAGGGCGAGGCCGCCGAGGCGCTGGTCAACGAAGTGGTGCTGCGGGCGCAGGCGCAGGCCGAATACACGCATGAGAATTACGGCCATTTCGGCCTCAACCTGCGCCGCTACGCCCATTACACCTCGCCAATCCGCCGCTACGCCGACCTCATCGTGCATCGCGCGCTGATCCGGGCGATGAATCTCGGCCCGGGCGGGCTCGAGGAGACGGCTGGAGGCGAACTCGCCGAGGTCGCCGAGCGCATTTCCGGCGCCGAGCGTCGCGCGATGGCGGCCGAACGCGAAACCATGGATCGTCTGGTCGCCGCGCACATGGCCGCGCAGATCGGCGCACGGTTTTCCGCGCGCATCGCCGGCGTCACCCGCTCCGGCCTGTTCGTGCGCTTGAAGGACACCGGCGCCGACGGCTTCATTCCCGCCGCCAGCCTCGGCGCCGACTATTTCCGCTTCGAAGAGGCGAACCGCTCGCTGGTGGGGACGCGCACCGGCGAAACGTTCCGGCTCGGCGACACTGTCGAGGTGAGGCTCGTCGAGGCGGCGCCGTTCGCGGGCGCGCTGCGCTTCGAGATGCTTTCCAAAGGCGGCGCGCGCGCCGCGCGGGCGAAGAAGGATCGCCGGCGATGACGCAAACGACGCCGGCGACGTCGAACCCGCCCGCCGATGGCGCCGATCGGCGCGATCTCGGCCCCGCGACGCGGCGCGGATTTTTCGGGCATTGCCCGCGCTGCGGCGAGGGAGGGATGTTTCGCGCCTACCTCAAGGTCGTCGACGCCTGCCCGGCGTGCGGCGAAGATTTGTCGCCTCAGCGCGCCGACGACGCGCCGCCCTACATCACCATGCTGATCGTCGGCCATTTCATCGTCGCCGGGGTCATCGCCGCCGAAGAATTGTGGCCCGATTCCCCATTGCTGCTCGGCGCGATCGTGTGGACGCTGCTCGCCGCTGCGCTGAGCTTGATCGTGCTGCCGCGCGTCAAAGGCGCGCTGGTCGGTTACCAGTGGGCGATGCGCATGCATGGCTTCGGCGGCGTCGAGAGGGACTTCCCGTGAGCGCCGTCGCGAAGGACGCCCCCACGGCCAAGCCGGCGGCTTCCCGGCCGCGCGACGCGGCGACGCTGATCCTGGTCGATCGCGCGGGCGCCAAGATGCGGGTGCTGATGGGCAAGCGTCACGGCGGACACAAATTCATGCCGGGCAAGTTCGTCTTTCCCGGCGGCGGCGTCGAGCCGGCCGACCGGCGCATGAGCGTGGCCGGCCCGCTCGATCCGATCGTCGAGGCCAAGCTGTTGGCGATGACCCGCCATTCCTCGCCCGACTTCGCCCGTTCGCTCGCGTTGGCGGCGTTGCGCGAGACCTTCGAGGAGACGGGCCTGGCGCTCGGCGTGGTCGATTGCGGCGCACCGGCGAACGCGCCCGACGGCGCCTGGGCGCGCTTCGCCGCGACCGGCGTCTATCCCGCGCTCGACGGCCTCGATTTCCTCGCGCGCGCGATCACCCCGCCGGGCCGCCCCAAGCGCTTCGACGCGCGCTTCTTCGTCGCCGACGCTTCGTTGATCGCCCATCGCACCCCGGACGTCGTCCACGACGAAGCCGAACTCGTCGAACTCGTGTGGACGCCGCTCGACAAGGCGCACGAACTCGACATTCCGCTGATCACGCGCATGGTGCTCGGCGATCTCGCGATCGCCGCGCGTTCAGGCATGGACCGGCTTCGCAAGCGTCCGTTCTATCGCCAAGTGTGCGGCAAAGCTTGGCGCGGCGAACTGTAAAAGCTCGCGGCGCTCGCCCGAGCGGGCCGCGGCGCCAGACGCTTGGCCAATTCGAGCAGCGCCAGGCGATAGCCCCTGGAGAGGCGCGAGCAACGTTGGAAACGCGCGGCGACGATTTCGCTCAGTTCCAGAATCGTCCGCGCGTCCGCATCGGCCGCCCAGCTGACGGCGAGGCCGCGCCGTTCCAGCGCGGCGGCGAGTTCGCGCCGCAGTTCCGCGAATTTCGCCATATCGCCAGCGATCAACGCGCGCCATGCCCGGCAGTGCTGGTGGGCCAGCGTCCCCACCAGGGTTTCTTCGGTGACGCGAGCGCGATACGCTTCGCACAAACAATCAAAAATTACGGGTTCCGACCATTCGAGCATGCCCAAAAGGCCGTCGGCGGCGCCAAACTCTTGCAACGCAATTACCCTCCAAGAGAGGGGACGCGGCGCCCGTCACGCGCCCAAAAATATGTTAATTGCTGATAGTTTTTTGCGCAAGCCTATACAAAAAATTAACCTTACGCTCCGTCACCAAGGGCCGAATCAGGTCTGCGCGGGGAATTCGGCGGGGCGCGATTCGCGCGCCAGGGCGTCGAGCACGGCGTTGATCATGCCGCTCTCCTCGCGGCCGTAGAACGCGCCGGCGACATCGACGTATTCGGTGATGACGACCCGGGCGGGCACGTCGGGCCGGCCTTTGAGTTCGTAATAGGCGGCGCGCAGGATCGCGCGCATCAGCGCTTCGACGCGCTTGAGCGGCCAGCCCTTGGCGAGCGCATCGTCGAGGCCGCGGTCGATCGCCCGTTGATCGTTCAGCACCCCGGAGACGACGTCGCGGAAGAACGCCAGCTCGGCGGGATTGTACTGATCGCCCTCGACCTCGCGGCCGATCCAGTGCGCCTCGAACTCGGCGAGGATGTCGGCGAGGCCCTTGTCGGCGACTTCCATCTCGTAGAGGGCCTGCGCGGCGGCGAGCCGGGCGGCGGCGCGGCGATCGGCCTTGCTCATCGCGCGCCGACGCTCCGCTTGAGGGCGGCCAGATTCAGCGCCGCGCGCGCCGCGTCGCCGCCTTTGTCGCCGCGCTTGGGGTCGGCGCGTTCCTCGGCTTGGGCCGCATCGTCGACGGTGAGAATGCCGTTGCCGAGCGCGAGCTTGCGCGCGACCGACATATCCATCAGCGCGCGCGCGGATTCGCCGGCGACGATCTCGAAATGGAAAGTCTCGCCGCGGATGACGCAGCCTAGCGCCACCGCGCCGTCGTAAGGGCGCCCGGCCGCGCTCGCCGCGTCGAGCGCAATGACGATTCCGGCGGGAATCTCCAGCGCGCCGGGCACGCCGACTACGTCGTAAGACGCGCCGGCTTTTTCGATCGCGGCGCGGGCGCCTTCGAACAGCATGGCGCCGATCGCGTCGTAATAGCGCGCCTCGACGATGAGAATGCGCCCGCCCGCCAATTGGGGCGCGGCGGCGTGAGCGCGCAGCGGTTCGGCCATGGTCATCCTGTTCGTGAAACGGCGGCCCCTGCCATAGAGGGGACGCGCGCGCGAGGCAAGGCGAGCGGAGCGGCAAAATGTCCGACTGGGGCCTGGTTGCCGGAGCGAAGGCGCGTGCATAGGTATCGCGCGACCAATTCTCTCCAAGGAGCGCCGTTCCTCATGCCCGATATCGCCATCCTCGGCTCCGGCTTCGGCGCGCTCACCGCCGTACGCGAACTGCGCCGCCGCAAGGTCGAGGCCGAGATCACGGTGATCTCGCCGCGCGACGAACTGCACTATCTGCCGAGCTCGATCTGGATTCCGACCGGGCTCGTGAACGGCCAAGATCTGAAGATCCCGCTCGCGCGATTCTTCGCCCGCAATCGGGTGAAGTACGTGCGCGCATCGGCGACCGGCCTCGCCGACGGCGGGCGCACGGTGCTGACCGACGACGGCGTATACCGCAACGATCAACTCGTCGTCGCGACGGGCGGGCGCTTCATCCGCAAGCTGCCGGGAATCGACAACGCGCTGACGCCCTGCGAGGGCATCGCCGTCGCCGAGCGGATCGGCAAGCGGCTGAAGGCGATGGCCGGCGGCGCGATCGCCGTCGGCTTCGGGACCAATCCCAACGAACAGGGGGCGATGCGCGGCGGGCCGATGTTCGAATATCTGTTCATCATCGACGCGCTGCTGCGCCGCGAAGGCCGGCGCGAAAAATTCGAACTGACATTCTTCAATCCGGCCGCCCGGCCCGGCGCGCGCCTCGGCCCAAAGGCGGTCGACGGCTTGCTCGCCGAAATGGCCAAGCGCGGAATCAAGACCCATCTCGGCCACAAGCTCGTGCGTTTCGAGGCGAACAAGGTCGTCACCGAAGGCGGCGAGTTCGCCGCCGACCTCATCCTGTTCATGCCCGGACTCACCGGGCCGGCCTGGCTCGAAAGCGCCGACCTGCCGCTGTCGCCGGGAGGCATGATCCAAGCCGACGCGCTCTGCCGCGTGAAGGACCGGCCGGGCGTCTGGGTGGTCGGCGACGCCGGCAGCTATCCCGGCCCCGATTGGCTCGCCAAGCAGGCGCATCAGGCCGATCTGCAGGCCAAGGCCGCCGCCGCCAACATCGCCGCCACGCTCGCCGGACGCGAGCCGACGAGGGCGTTCCGCTCCGAGCTGGTGTGCATCGTCGACACGCTGCAGTCGGGCATCCTCGTCTACCGCACCCCGACGCGCAGTTTCGTCACGCCGCAGTCGCGGCTGTTCCACTGGGCCAAGCGCGCGTTCGAGTCGCTGTACCTGCTCCCGTATCGCTGAAGCGCCTATCCGCCGAGCAGGCGCAACGCGGAACGCAACGCGAAGACCGCCATCAGGGCGCCGGTGGCGAGATCGACGCCGAACTTCCACCAACGGCCCGCCGCGCCGGAGTCGGCGCGCCGATGCAGCAGCACGACCGAGCCCGACCACAACAGCCCCCAGGTCAGCGCGCCGGCGATCACCGCCGCCGCCATGATCAGCAGCGCCGAGACGGCGTAGCCGGCCATTTCCGGCCGGCCGATCGCGGCGAGCCAGAAGGCGACGTTCCACGGGCTGGTCAGCGCCATCGCCGCGCCGAGGAAGAATCCCGCACGCCGCGAATTGAACCGCGCCGGCGAGGCGGCCGCCGCATCAGCGCTCGCCACCGCCCGCCAGGCGCCGCGCAGAAAGACGAAGCTCAGCGCGATCAGCAGCGCCACGCTGACGACGCCCATGATCTCGCGCATCGTCGGCGTGGTGAAGACGAGGCCGACGCCGAGCGAGACCAGCACCGCCCACAGCGCGTCGGCGCTGCACGCCCCGATGAGCAGCGAGAACCCGGCCCAGAAGCCGCCCGCCAGACAGCGCCGCGCAATCTCGGCGTTGATCGGCCCCGGCGGCCAGGCGACCGACCAGCCGAGCAGAAAGCCGGTGGCGAGAACGGGCAAAAGCGGCGCATTCATGAGCGAAGGGGGACCATACGAGGCCGCCGCCGTCAAGAATGCGCCGCCTCCCGGGGAGGAGCCGAGGATCAGGGCTTCAGAAGACCGGGCTCCTCTTGTTCGAGGTAAGCGGCTTGCGCCGGCGAAACCTCGATCGAGTCGTAGCCGGTGATCATGGTCGTGACATAGTGGGCGACCGTCTTGCCGGTCGTCGTCATGTAGATGTGGATGATGACGAACGTGACCATCAGGAACGCCGCCGCGGTGTGGATCAAAGCCACCGCCGGCAGGCCGATCGCGGCCATCGCCCACCCCGCCCACAGGGGATAGGCGAGATAGACGACGCCCGACGACCACAGCGCCGGCCCGATCAGCACCATGAACGAGAGATAGGCGAGCGACTGCAACGCGTTCTGCTTGCGCTTCAACGTCTTCGAATAGGGATGGGGGGCGCCGGTCAAAATCCCCCAGGCGTAGAAACGGATCACCGCCGGCAGGCTCGAAAGCTTGGGCAAATATTGGCGCCACTGGCCGGTGGTGAAGTGCCAGAAGGTGGTGA
Source organism: Roseiarcus sp. (assembly GCA_050013275.1). Classification (GTDB taxonomy): domain Bacteria; phylum Pseudomonadota; class Alphaproteobacteria; order Rhizobiales; family Beijerinckiaceae; genus Roseiarcus. Next base: position 6,449 of record JBEKFO010000025.1, read on the forward strand.
AGATCCACAACACGATCAGCGCGACGGCCGCATAGGAATGAACCTGCACGGCGAGCCGGAAGCCGAGCAGCGGCAGGCTGCCGTGCACGCCGAAGCCGGAAATCGCCAACGCGAAGATCAGCGCCGCCTGCGACCAATGCCAGAACCGTTCGTAGCGGCTGTAGATCATCACCGTGCGCTTGCCCCCGGTCGGGGCGAGCGGGGCGCCCAACGACATCTCGCTCATTTCGCGCCTCCATCCGGATCTTTTCGCATCGCCATGCGCAAGCCGCCGTGCACGATGACGCCGAGAACGGTGAGCGCGAGCGCGGCGAAGCCAAGAAAATCGAGCCAACCGAAGCGGCTGAAGCCGGGCATGTAGATTCCGGCGAGCGTCGCAAGGCGGCTCTGCCGCGCGTGGCACTCGGCGCACGGCACCGCGTCCTCCTTGGGCGCCACCATGTGGGTGATCGGCCAGTTGGAGACGGTCGGCAGGAAGCCGATCTCCCCGGAGAACGGCCTGTTCTCGATCTTCATGCCGGCGGCGATCGACTTGGCGAGATCGAAATTGCCCCAGAACGCGGTGTCGTCGGCGCCCCACAGGTGGTTGTAAACCAGCGTCTTATTGCCAGCGTCGTAAGGCACGCGCGTGTGCATCTCCTTGAACGGCCAGATGCGGGCGTTCGCATCGTCGGCCTCGCCCTGCACCGCGTTGATCGGCACGGGCAGACGATCGGTGTCGAGCTTGCCGTCGGGCGTCGTGTAGATCATCCGGCCGTTGAACCACTTGTACGTCGGCGTGAGGTTTTCGCCCCAGGTGAAATTACCCTTGATCGACCAGTAGGTGTGCCGCGCTTCGCCGTCGCCCTGTTTGTAGTTCTCTTCGAAATAGCCCTTGCCGTCGATCATCCGGCCGGCGGTGCTCCAGTCCCAATCGGTCATCGTCGCGACGCCGCCGCGCGCGATCTTCGGGATGTGGCAGGTCTGACAGGCGACGCGCTCGGCGTGAGCGTCGAGCTGGTAGCCGATCAGGCTGGGCTTGGGATGCGGGGCGACGCCGTGACAGGATTCGCACGTCGCGACGGCGCGCCGCTCGCCGGGCTTGCCCTGGCCCACGAGGTCCTTGGCGACCATATCGTAGCGGCTGCCGGCGATGACGTGCTTGTCGGTGAGGTGGCACTCCGTGCAAGCGAAATTGGCGCCGTCGACCGCCATGTGGACGTCGAGCGTCTTGGGCGGGCGGTTGAGCGACGAATCGAGATCGCCGTGCTTGACTCCGTCGCCGCCGCCGCCGTTGTAGTGACAGGCGCCGCAGTTCTCGCGTCCGGGCAGGCCGACGCGCTGCGCCACATTGGCGAGGTCGTAGGGCTGCCTGCCTTCGAACAGCACGCCGCAGGCTTCGTGCCCGCGCGTCGGCGGCAGGCGGTAGTAGGTCGAGGTGCTGTCGTGACAGACGAGGCAATCGACGCTGGTCTGCTTCTTGAAATCGTATTCGCCTTTTTCGACGCCGTTGCCGATATGGCATTCGGCGCACATGCCTTCGTTGTCTTTGGCGTTGGTGCAAAAATTATTGATGAGGTTCTCTTTGCCCAGATGCTGGCCGGTGCTGGGATTGAGGTAGTCCCAGGTCCAGTGGATCGTCTTCTTGACGTGCGTCTCCGCCTCGGTGTGGCAGGTCGCGCAGGCTTTCGTCACTGCGGCGTTGTCGGCGAACGGCCCCTTCAAGGCGTCGAACTTGGAATGGTCCGCCGTGCCGCCGGTCAGAGGGCCGGACTTCTCGCCTGCGACTGACGGCGGCGCGGGCGGGCTCTCGACCGTGCCGGCCGCCGCGAGGCCGCCGCCGGCGAGCAGGATCGCAAAAACGAGACGCGACAAGACTGGTGCGCTGGGCGCCATCGTTCCCTCCCCCCGCCGTCGTCGCGTCTTTGAAGCGCGCGCTCGGCGTCCGCCGACCGAAGGCCGGACCGATCGGTTTGTTACATGTCGCATAGAACTTTGAGAATGGCCGTTGCTGCGGCGGTTTGTCGCGGCGTCATTCGCCTGGCATTGCCGCGCGACGGCGCTTGCCAGAGATGGCTCGAACATATACGTCGTCTCTATCTTTCTGTTCGGGTGGGGAAATGTTCAAGAGCGCGATCGTTGCCGCCTCATTGCTTCTCGTCGGCGCATCCGCAGCCTACGTCGCTTTCGCCGACGACGCCGACGTCCCCGCGCTGAGCGCGGAAGCCGCGGGCCTGGCGAAGGACTACGCCCAGCAGCTCAAGGTCGCGCTCGGCGGCGCGATGGACTCTTCGGGCCCGCTCGGAGCGCTCGGCGTTTGCCACGACGCGGCGCCGGCGATCGCCAAAGCGATTTCGAGCCGCAGCGGCTGGTCGGTCGCCCGCACCAGCCTCAAGCCGCGCAACGCCGCTTCGGCGCCCGACGACTACGAGCGAAAGGTCATGGAGGACTTCGAGGCCCGCATCGCCAAGGGCGAGAAGGCCGCCGATCTGACGAGCGCTGAAATCGTCGACGACCACGGCGTCGAGGTCTTCCGCTTCATCAAGGCGATCCCGACGGCCGCCCCCTGCCTGACCTGTCACGGCGGCGACGTCAAAGCCGAGGTGAAGGCGAAGATCGCCGAACTCTATCCGAACGATCAGGCGCTCGGCTTCAAGCTCGACGACATGCGCGGCGTGTTCACGCTGCAAAAGCGATTGGGCGCCGGTAGTCCCTGACGACCCTGACGTTCCCTTGGCCGCGAGCGTTTCGCGCCCTCGGCGATTGGCGTAGTATGACGCGTCGAGACGATCGACGATCGGATCAAAGCGGCCGCGCGTGAAACTGACGAGCTATTCCAACTACACCCTCAGAGTGCTGATGGTCGCCGCCGCGCGCCACCCGGACCTGACCACCGTTCGCGATGTCGCCGGCGGCTTCGGCATTTCCAAGACCCATCTCGTCAAGTGCGTCCACCAGCTCGGCGCCTGGGGATATCTGGAGACCGTGCGCGGCGCCCACGGCGGCTTCCGCCTCGCCCGCCCCGCCAATCTGATCGGGCTCGGCGAAGTCGTCCGACTGACCGAGGAAGGCTTCGCGATCGTCGAATGCTTCGATCCGGCGACCAACACTTGCCCGCTGATCGAGCGCTGCCGTCTGCGCGTCGCGCTGCGGCGGGCGACCGACGCCTTTCTCGCCACCCTCGACAGCGTCACCCTCGCCGACATCGCCGGCAACGGAGGGGATATTCTCGAGATCGTGCGCCTCGCCCGCCCGCGCGTCGCAGCCTGCGCCGAGGCGCGGATTGCGCCGTGAGGCGCAGGGGCGCGCTTATTCGTCGAACCGCCCGCGTCGCCCGGCGCCTTGCATCGGTAATTCGCGCCGCAGCTTCGCAGCCTCCTGGCCCGAGCGTGCCGGGTCTGTTAGACTTACGTTGCCGAAGCGGGCGGCGAACGGCGCCGCCGAACTCGGGCAAGGTTGGAATCTTTCCGCCATGGGGGGCGATCTTCCCGTGAGGAGGAGTTCCGATGAAAGCCAAGGACGCCAAGGACGCCGACATTCGCCGCGCCGCGCCGCTGCGCACGCCCACCGACCTCAGCGCGAGCGCGACGCGCGACGTTTCGGCGGCGATGAACCTTCTGCTCGCCGACGTCTACACGCTCTATCTGAAGACCAAGAACTTTCACTGGCACATGTCCGGTCCGCATTTCCGCGACTATCACCTGCTGCTCGACGAGCAATCCGGTGAGATTTTCGCCATGACCGACGCGATCGCCGAGCGCGTGCGCAAGATCGGCGGCCGGACGCTGCACTCGATCGGCGAAATCTCGCGCCAGCAGCGCTTGGCGGACAACGACGCCGATTACGTCGAGCCGCTCGACATGCTCGCGGAGCTGCGCGACGACAATCAGCGCCTGGCGGCGTCGATGCGCGAGGCGCACGGCGTGTGCGACGAGGCCGGCGACGTCGCGAGCGCGAGCCTGATCGAAGCGTGGATCGACGAGGCGGAGCGCCGCACCTGGTTCCTGTTCGAATCGAGCCGCTCCGGCGACGAGCGGCGCCACTAGCGGGCGGCGGCGCCGCAGCATCCGGGTTGCGGCGGTCAGGCCTGCGGCCAATCCCCCAGGCCTCTCGTCCTGCCGCTCTCCGCGAACGGGGAGAGGAGCGCACGGCGCCTCGTCTTCTCCTCTCCCCGCGAGCGAGGACAGGCGCCGCATCGGCGCCGATCCTCTTGGACGCCCCTGCCGCGTTTTCACGGCGCGGCGGCGGGTCGCCGCAATTTCTTTCTGGAAAAGCAGAGTCGTGCTATCCTGATTTTCTGACAATCCGGCCTCGCGCCCCATAGCGCGAGCGCCCCTCGCGAAACGCGGCGGAATTCACAAAAAAGCGCGACTTTCCTTTTTCCCGCCTCCAACCCCTTGAAATCCCACAAAACGCCCAAAGAAAAAATTTGGAAATCCTTGGAAAAGGCTTGGAAAACCCTTGGAAAACCCTTGGAAAAAGCTTGGAAAACTTTGGAAAGGCTTTGTGGAAATTTGGCCCGGCCCCTTGCCCGCCGCTACCTTACGCAGCCGCTCGTCGGATCGCCCGCGGCCGCCAGCGGCTTGCCGTTGACGAACACCGTCGCCGAGCCGGCGACGACCGCGCCGCCGCAGGCGGTCGCGCCGCCCGAGGTTACGGCCGGCTTGCCGTTGATGAAGACGTTGGGCGAGCCCTGGAGGAGCGGCCCGCCGGTCGAGGCGTCGCCCGCCCGCGCCGCCGGCCTGCCGCCGACGAGCGTATCCGGGCTGCCGCCGACGACGGCGCCCGGCGCGGACTGGGCGCACGCGCCGCCGGCGACGACGAGCAGCGACAACAGAGCGACGGGCAAGCGCTTCATGGCCGATCTCCTCCCCTCAAGGCCGCCTCACGCGATCTCCAGCGCGAAGGGAACGCCCTCGAAGCATTCCTCGCCGCGGCCGATGTCTTCGATCGCGCGGGTCATGCGGCCCTCGCGCCCCAAGGTCGCGTCGGCGAGGGCGACGAGTCGCGCATTGGGGGTCGCGGTCGGAGAAACCGCGCGCAAGGCCCGCGCGATCTCGCCTTCGTCGCGGCGCGGCGACAGCGCGCAGGCGGAAATAAACGCCGCGGCGGTGGAGCGGCTGACGCCGGCGAAGCAATGGATCAGCAGCGGCGCCGCGCGATCCCAGCTCCCGACGAAATCGAGCAATTCGCGCACGTGCGAATCGGCCGGCAGGATATGGCCCGGCTCGTCCTCGACGATGTCGGCGACCGCGATATAGAGGTGGCGCTCGGGTCTGATCGCCCTCGGCCGAACGACGCGGGTGCCCGTATTGAGCAGCGTCACCATCGAGCGGGCGCCGGTCCGCTCGACGGTCTCGCCGATCAGCGCGAGCGAACAGACGTGGATGCGCGGCATGGGCTCGTCCTTTGTGCGCGGCGCTACGGCGACGCGTGCGGCGCGCCGTCGAGCTCGACGAAGCGTTTCAGGAACAGCTCCTGCGCTTCGGCCGGCCGCAGCGGCTGGAGATAGGCGGCGAAGCCCTTCAGCGCAAGCTTGGGCGCGCCGAAGAACTTGCGCGCCTCGGCGACGGTGAAACCGGCGAGCGCGGTCGCTTCGAGATAGGCGGCGACGCGGTCGGCGGCCTTGACCGCCTTGGCGAGCTCCGGGCTCATGTGCGCGGGCAGGCCGTAGCGCAGGAAGATCGCGGCGAGCAGCCGGTTCTCAACGATCTTGTAGTCGCCGCCGATCGCCGCCTTGAACGGCGAGATCATGTCGCCGATCACGTATTCGGGCGCGTCGTGCAGCAACGCGGCGAGGCGCTGCGCGCGCGGCGCCTGCGGCGCCTCGGCGGCGAAGATCGCCTCGACCAGCAGCGAATGCTGCGCCACCGAAAAGATCTCCGGACCGCGCGTCTGGCCGTTCCAGCGCGCGACGCGCGCCAGGCCGTGGCCGATGTCGGCGATCTCGATGTCGAGCGGCGAAGGGTCGATGAGATCGAGCCGTCGCCCCGAGAGCATGCGCTGCCAGGCGCGCGGCTTGGCTGCGGGGCTCATCGCGGCGCGCTCAGGCCAAGAGCGCGGCAGGCCTCGTAGCGATGGCAGGCGACGAGGTGGTCGTTGACCATCCCCACCGCCTGCATGAAGGCGTAGATGATCGTCGGCCCGACGAAATTGCCGCCGCGCTGGCGCAGATCCTTGGCGATGGCGCGGGAGATGTCGCTCTCCGCCGGGATTTCGCTCATCGAGCGGCGCGCGGCGTCGATCGGCCGGCCATCGACGAAGCCCCAGAGATGGCGCGCGAGGCCGCCGCGCTCTTCGAGATCGAGCGTGATGCGCGCGAGCGCGATCGTCGCCTCGATCTTGGCGCGGTTGCGCACGATGCCGGGGTTTCCCATCAGCGCCTCGACCTTGGCGGCGTCCCAGCGCACGATCTTTTCCGGCTCGAAGCCGTCGAAGGCGGCGCGGAACGCCTCGCGCTTGCGCAAGATGGTGATCCAGGAGAGGCCGGCCTGGAAGCCGTCGAGAACGAGCTTTTCGAACAGCGCGCGGTCGTCCCATTCGGGCGCGCCCCATTCCTCGTCGTGATAGGCGACGTAAATGGGATCGACGCCCGGCCAAGGGCAGCGCTCGAGGCCGTCGGGGTGGGCGAGGACGGCGGTCGGGCGGACGGGTTTCAACTTTTCGGCCATGGCGCTTCTTAGCGCGCCTTTTCCGGCGGCGCAGCCCGAATCGCCTCGCCGACGGGCGCCTGCACCGCCGCGTCGTCGTTGGCGACCCGATTGACGGCGGGGCCGATCGGGATCAGTTCCAGCGCCGCTTCCGGCGCCGGGCTCAGCAGCGCGGTCGCGAGGCCAGCGTCGACGCCGTCGTTATCGAGCCACAACGCGAAGGCGTCGGGCGCCAGGATCGCGGGCATACGGTCGTGGACGCGCGCCATCAGGCGATTGGCCGCGGTGGTGACGATGCAGGCGGTGTCGATCTCGCCGCCGCTGGGATCGCTCCAGGTCTCCATCAGGCCGGCCAATCCCATCGGCGCGCGATCGACGCGGCGGACGAGAAAGGGCGAGTTCGCCGCGCCCGGCGCGGCGCGTCGCCATTCGTAGAAGCCGTCGGCGATGACGAGACAGCGGCGCCGCTTGAGCGCGGCGCGGAAGCTCGGCTTGCCGGCCAGCGTTTCCGCGCGCGCATTGATGAGCAGCGGAAATTCCTTGGGGTCCTTGACGAAGCCGGGCAGGAAGCCCCAGCGCGCGAGCAGGAAATGCCGCTCGCGGCCGCCGGTGTGCGCGCGCGCGACGACAAGCGGAATCGGCTGGGTCGGCGCGATGTTGTAGCGCGGCGGGAAATTGGGCTGTTCGGCGTAGGCGAAGAATGCGCGCACCGCTTCCGGCGGCAAGGTGATCGCAAATCGTCCGCACATCCTCGCCTCCTGAAGCGCTTCGCGCCAATGATCGGCGCAAAGTCAAAGCGCCGTCCATCGCGAAAAACGGAAAAACGTTCGCAATTCGGCATACATTTCCTAATGTGACGCTGGTAGCTTGGCTTTCGTGCAAGCTGCCGGCGCGCCGCCTTCGATCGCGACGCGTCGAAACGACGAGATGGATCCATGACCGTCGGCTCGCTCTATGAGGATTCGCCCCGGCGCGCCGCGCCGCCGCCCACGGACCTCGCCGAATCGGCGACTGCTTTGGTCGGCAATTTCGATCAATTGGCGACGATGCTCGAACTGATCGACCGGCTGCCGGATCTGGCCGAAGACATCCGGCTATGGCAGCCCCGCGTTCGCGTCGAGAACTTTCGTTACGGCGCGCTCGGCCCGGTGGCGCGCAACGCCTTCGACGCCGTCGCGGCGGGGCTCAACACCCTCGCCGTGACCGCGGTCGCGCTATGCGAGGACGCCGGCGGCCGATTGGCGCCGGACGAAATCGCCGCCTGCAGCGAAATCGGCGTCGTCATGGATCGCCTGCTCGCGCGGGCGCGGGCGCTGGTCGAAACGGCTGAAGAGCCCTGTCTCGCGATGGATCGAGGGCGCCCGGGCGAGACGATCCTGGCGAAAAAGGCGGGATAACTCCCGTCCGCCCCCGGTCAAATTAACCCTTATTAAAGACTTCCGTCGCGAATCGCCGCGCGCCGCCGTAGAGTGCGTCCGATGTTTCCGCCGCCCGAACACGCCCTCGAAGAACTCAACGCCGCCGACGCGCGCCGGGCTGCGCTCGCCTACGTCAGCGAGGCGTTCGCCGAAGCGGTTCTCGACGGCATCGACGTCGACGCCTTCGCCGAGGCCGCGCTGTGCGCCGCGTTCCGCGAGCTGGTGGCGATGTACGGCGAGGAACGGGTCGCGACGATCGCCGACGGTCTCTCCGAGCGCATCCGCCGCGGCGAATTCTCCCTGCGCAGCCGGCAATAGCGCGCGTTTGCGCCGTTGACCCGCTGCCGACGCTGAACCACGATCCCCAGGGATTCGGCTTGCCGCGCTCGCGAGATTTTTCTATGCCCCTGCCCGCACTTGACCGCCGCATCACGCCCGTGCGTCCCGATCTCGCCGCCGAATTCTTGTGCGGCCAAGTCGAGGCGGCGCGCTTCGTCGAGGGCCGAGAGCGGCGCATCGTCGCCGCGAGCGCGCCGCTGCGCCGCGCGCCCGACGCCGAGGCGCCGCTCGAGACCGAAGCCCTGCACGGCGAAATCGCGGTCGTATACGAGGAGCGCGGCGATTGGGCCTGGGCGCAACTCGCGCGTGATTCCTATGTCGGCTACTTGCCGAGCGCCGCCCTCGCCGCCCCGGTCGAGCCGACGCACCGCGTCGCGGCGCTACGCACCCATGCTTATCCCGGCGCCAGCGTCAAACGGCCGCCGCGCTTCGCGCTGTCGCTCGGCGCGCTGGTCCGCGTCGAAAGGTTTGAGGCCGATTTCGCCGTCGCTTCCGACGGACTGTATTTCTATGCGCGGCATCTCGCGCCGATCGGCAGTTTCGAGCCCGACTTCGTTTCGGTCGCCGAGCGCTTCGTCGAAACGCCTTACCTCTGGGGCGGGCGCACCTCGGAGGGAATCGACTGTTCCGGCCTCATCCAGAGCGCGCTCGGCGCCGCCGGGGTCCATGCGCCGCGCGATAGCGACATGATGGAGGCGGCGCTCGGCGTGGCCCTGCCAATCGACGACGCGCTCGCGCGTCTCAAGCGCGGCGATCTGATCTTCTGGAAAGGCCATGTCGGCGTGATGCGCGACGCCGAAACGCTGCTGCACGCCAACGGCTGGCACATGAAGGTGGTCAGCGAGCCTCTCACTGAGGCGCGCGCGCGCATCGCCGAAAAATCCTACGGGACGATCATGTCGATTCGCAGGCTGTGAACGGCCGCGTGAGGGCCGCGGCGTCGCTCTTACTTCTTGGTCGCGATGCCGATGCCGGCGAAGCGGGTATTGAAGCGCGACAGACGGCCGCCGCGGTCGAGCAACTGCTGCGAGCCGCCGGTCCAGGCCGGATGGGTGTTCGGGTCGATGTCGAGGTGGAGGGTCGCCCCCTCCTCGCCGTAGGTCGAGCGGGTGACGAACTCCTCGCCGTTGGTCATGACGACCTTGATCATGTGGTAGTTCGGGTGAATGTCGGCCTTCATCGTCCGGTCCTCGGCAAACAAAATGAGAGCCGTCCGGGGGCCGGAGGCTCTTGCGTTGGCGGTTCTATAATGCACTCGAATGTGCGACACAAGCGCCCCGATCGAGGCGGGGCGCTTGATTTTTCGCCAAAGGCGCTAAGTAAGACCCAACCTTGCAGGCCGCATTGGAGCCGTGGACACGATGACATCGACCGCCAATGCGGCGCAAAAGGCGCCGGCGCGCGCGCCGCTGAACGCCCTGCGGCCCCTGCTGCCCTACGCGCTGATCTATCGCGGTCGAATCCTCGGCGCGCTCGTCGCGCTGATCGTCGCCGCGGCGACGACGCTGGTCGTGCCGTTTGCGGTGCGGCGGATGATCGACTTCGGTTTCACCGATTCCAACACCGGTCTCATCCACGTCTATTTCGCCGCCTTGATCGGCGTCGTCGCGGTGCTCGCGCTGTCATCGGGCGCGCGCTACTATCTCGTCATGACGCTCGGCGAGCGCGTCGTCGCCGATCTGCGCAGCGATCTCTTCGCCCATCTGACGCGGCTCGACCCCGGCTTCTTCGATGCCGAAAGAACCGGCGAGATCGTCTCGCGCCTGTCCGCCGACACCACGCAATTGAAGGCGACGTTCGGCTCGTCGGCCTCGATCGCGCTGCGCAATTTCTTCATGTTCCTCGGCGCGATCGCGCTGATGGTGATCACCTCGCCCAAGCTTTCGGCCTATGTGCTGGTGGCGATTCCCGTCATCGTGCTGCCGCTCTACGCGGCTGGGCGCACGGTGCGCTCGCGCTCGCGCCTCGCCCAGGACACGCTCGCCGAGGCCACCGCGTTCGCCACCGAAAGCCTCTCGGCGGTGCGGGTAATGCAGGCCTTCCTTGCGGAAAGCTTCACCGCGGCGCGCTATCGTGCGGCGGCTATGGGCGCCTTCGAAGCGGCGCGCACAATGAGCGGCGCGCGCGCCCTCGTCACCGGCGCGGCGTTGTTCCTGATCTTTTCCAGCATCGTCGTGGTGCTCTGGCTCGGCGCGCAGGACGTGATCGCACATCGGATGAGCCCCGGCGTTCTCACGCAATTCGTCATGTTCGCGATTTTCGGCGGCGGCGCGCTGGGCCAGCTGTCGGAAGTATGGAACGAGGTCTCCCAGGCCGCGGGCGCGGCGGCGCGCATCGGTGAAATTCTCGCGGTCGAATCGCGCATCGTCGCGCCGAAGGCGCCGCTGCCCCTGCCCTCGCCGGCGCGCGGCGAAGTCGCCTTTCACGACGTCGGCTTCGCCTATCCCGGACGCCCGGACGAGGCGGTGCTCTACGATCTGACCTTTCGCGTCGCGCCGGGCGAGGTCGTCGCCATCGTCGGGCCCTCGGGCGCGGGAAAATCGACGCTGTTTCAACTTATCGAGCGCTTCTACGATCCGACCCGCGGCGCGATCACGCTCGACGGCGTCGACATCTCGCGTGTCGATCCCAAGGCGTTGCGCGCCGAAATCGCGCTCGTGCCGCAGGACGCCTTCATCTTCGGCGCCAGCGTCGCCGACAACATCGCCTATGGCGCGCCCAACGCGACGCGCGCCGAAATCGTCGAGGCCGCCAAGCGCGCGGCGGCGGACGGCTTCGTCGCCGCCTTGCCGCAAGGCTACGATACGCCGCTGGGCGAGCGCGGCGTCACCTTGTCGGGCGGCGAACGCCAGCGCCTCGCGATCGCGCGCGCGATCCTCAAGAACGCGCCGGTGCTGCTGCTGGACGAAGCGACTTCGGCGCTCGACGCCGAGAACGAGACGCTGGTGCAAGGCGCGCTCGACGCGCTGATGAAAGGGCGCACGACGTTGGTCATCGCCCATCGCCTGGCGACGATCGTCAACGCCCACCGCATCCTGGTGATGGACGGCGGCTGCCTCGTCGAAGAAGGCACGCACACGAGCCTGCTCGCCGCCGGCGGCCTCTACGCCCGGCTCGCCCGCCTGCAATTCGAAGCCGGCGCTGCGGCGCTGGAGAGCGAGGCGGAAGCGGCGGAGTGAGGCGGCTCCAAGGTAATCAGCTCGCCCTCACGCCAACCCCTCTCCCGCAAGCGGGAGAGGGGCTTTGCGGCGCCGCCAATCCCCCCTTCTCCCGCCTGCGGGAGAAGGTGGCCCGAAGGGCCGGATGAGGGCCCGCGCGCCTACGCCCTATTCACCCGGGAACCGCTCACTCCAACCACTTCGCGCGAATCGCCGCAAAGCCGCCGTTGGCCTGGCTGATGTGCAGCCATTGGTCGACGAATTCCTTCAGCGCTTCGTCGCGCGGCAACAGATAGGCCTTTTCGCTGAAGTCGAACGGCGCGTCGGGGTGGATCGCGCAGAGGACGCCGGCGTGCAGCTTCTGCTGATAGAGCGTTTCGGTGGCGTCGGTGATCATCACGTCGGCGTCGCCTTTTTCGAGGTGATCGAAGATCGAAAGATTGTCGCTCCACACTTCGATGCGCGCCATTTTCAGATTCGCGCGGTCGAATTTCTCGTTGGTGCCGCCGGGATTGACGATCACCGTCACATTCGGCCGGTCGATCGTCTTTATTGTTTCGAACTTCTCCTTGTCCGCGCAGCGCGCGATCGGCGTCTTGCCGTCGCGCAGGTACGGCGCGGAGAAATAGGCCTTCTTCTGCCGCTCCAGCGTCACCGAGACGCCGCCCATCGCGATGTCGAACGCGCCGGCGTCGAGATCGCGCGTCAGGTCCGCCCAGCGGGTGGGAACGAACTCGACGCGCACGCCGAGCGCCGCGGCCAGCGCCTGCGCCGCATCAACGTCGAGGCCCGAGTAGCCGC
>JBEKFO010000026.1:0-18628 GCA_050013275.1 Roseiarcus sp.
CGGGCCCAAACGACTGCGCGGCCGCCGCCGCGATGGTCGAGAGGATTCATTGCGGCGTCGCCGCGCCGCCGGAACGCTTGGGCGCCCGGAAGCCCGCGCGCGCCGTTCTCCATCGCCGGCGAGGGGCGAGCGGGCGGCGATTTCGCCCCCGCCCGCGCTCCACCCAGCGGACGTCGTTCAAATGCGGCGTTACGCCTTCTTGACCCAGAGCTTGCACCAGCCGTTCGGCGTGACCGCGCCGGACACCGACTTGCAGGAGCTGGGGGCGACGAACAGATTGCAACCGCCGCATTGTTTGTCTTCGCGCGGCGAGGTCTGATAGGCGACCGCGGATTGCGGCAGTCCAGCCGCGCTGGCGCGACCAGCGCCCAGCGCCAGCAACGGCGCCGCGCCCGCCGCGGCGATCAGCAAGGTGCGACGATTTAAGACTTTCGAATTCGAACAGTTCACGACCTTCTCCTTTATGGCGTCTCGAGTACCGCCTCCCACGACGTTCGCACGCGGCGGGCGCTTTGCGATTTTGGAAACGCGACCGGCGCTAACGTGGCCCGTTTGCGTTTTCGCACGCGACCCTATTTCATGAATTTGACCTAGATCAAAGTGCGACCATACGTCGCGGCTCGAACGCGGCGCCGCTGCGAACGTCAAAAAGTCGCTGCTGAAAATTGCCGGTCCCGACCTATCGCCGGCTGCGCTCGCAGGCCTTGATCAAGTACGGCGCGGCGACGCCAAGCGCGCCAATTTACACATCCGCCGATCGAGCGCCTCGGGAGAGGACGAACTCCGCGTCGACGCCGCGAGGCGAGAGCAACGTAGCCGGAGATTAATTTGTAATACAACTACAAAGAGATATTGTCTACCGGCGCTGTCGAGTTATAGTGGAATAGGCGAGTGTGACGCGTGATAAGATTTTGTAATACGTAATAAATCACGCTTTTTGTCACGCTTCGTTAACTGAATGTCCACGAACGTGACTGCATTTCTCGCATGGTATCCCGGGAACCAGCAGGTCGAACATGGGTGATTTCCTACAATCCGCGATAACTGGACATGTGACTTGGCGCAGTCGGCTGTTGACCGCCGTCGAATGCGGCGAAGCGCCCGATCCCAGCGCTGTTCGATCCGACTGCAATTGCGCGCTGGGAAAATGGCTCTACGGGGAAGGGAAGGCGCACGCCAATCTGAGAGAATACGGCGCGGTGCTTAGGGAACATAAGACGTTCCACGAAGCCGCCGCTTCGGTGGTCGAACTGATCATCGGCGGCAAGCGCAAAGAGGCCAGCGCCGAGATCTTGAACGGGGCTTTCAGAAAGCAGTCCAAGGTCGTCGTCGTCGCATTGGTGAACCTGCGCAGGGCGCTCCTCGGCCTGCGCCCGTTCCGGACATTCGCGTTCGATAAGTTGACGCTGAGGTCGAAAGGACTGCTGGGCGGCGCACTGCTGTTGGCGGCCGCGACCGCGAGCATGGCGCCGCTGGTTCGGCTCGCCGCAATCAGCGGCGCGCCCGCGGGAGAATTGGCGCTGACCGCGCTCGCCAGCGTTGCGCTCGTCGCAATCCCCATCACGGCGTTTGGCCTTTGGATCTCGTCCAGCATCGTCAAGCCGATCGCCGACCTCTCCCACGCCGTCCTCGGCGTCGAGCGGAACGATTTTTCGGTCGAGGTGGCGACATTGCATCGATGGGACGAGATCGGCGAAATGTCGGACGCGGTGCAAATCCTGATCGCGGCGACGCAAGAGAAGGCCAGGGTCGAGAAAGAGGCCGGGGAAATCAGACGGCGGGCGGACGAGGAACGCCAACAAAACATGCAGGCCACCCTGGCGGCGGCGGAGCGCCAGACCGCCGTGGTCGAAGCGCTCGGCGGCGGTTTGGATCGCCTCGCCGCGGCCGATTTGACGTGCCGTCTCGAGCGCGCCTTCCCCGACGAATACGAACGGCTGCGCACGAATTTCAACGCCGCCGTCGCCCAGCTCGAGCAGGCCGTCGTCTCGGTGGCCAAAGCCGCTCACACGATGGAGCTCGGCGCAAGGGAGGTGACCCACGCTTCCGACGAGCTTGCCCGCAGAACCGAGCAGCAAGCCGCGTCCCTCGAAGAGGCGGCGGCGGCCGTGAACGAAATCACCGGAATCGTAAATCAGACCGCAGAAGGCGCCTCGCAGGCGGCGGGCATCGTCGCCGCCGCCCAATCGGACGCTTCATCGTCCGGGAAAGTGGTGCAGCAGGCCGAAGGGGCGATGAGCGCCATCGAAACCTCGGCCAAGAAGATCGCGCAGATCATCGGCGTCATCGACGAGATCGCCTTCCAGACCAACCTGCTGGCGCTGAACGCCGGCGTCGAGGCCGCCCGGGCGGGGGACGCCGGGCGCGGCTTCGCCGTCGTCGCCTCCGAGGTCCGCGCCCTCGCCCAACGCTCGGCGGAAGCCGCCAAAGAGATCAAAGCGTTGATTTCCGAATCGTCTCGCCAAGTCGAGCTCGGCGTGAGGCTGGTCACGGAGTCGGGCCGTTTCCTCGAAGGCATCGCCGCCAGGGTCGGAGAAATCTCCGGCCCGGTGGGCGAAATCGCCGAGTCCGCCTCGAAGCAGGCCACCAACCTCAACCTCGTCGACGAATCGGTGAGCCAAATCGACCAGGTCACGCAGAAGAACGCCGCGATGGCCGAAGAGGCGACCGCGGCGTGTCATGCGTTGGAGCAGGAAGCGGCCGACTTGCAGGCCCTCGTCGCCCGCATCAAGACGAGCGAAAGCCGGCAGGCCGCGACCGATCTCGCGGATGGCGCCGGCCCTGCGCGGCGTGCGTCCATGCGCGCCGCAGCGGAGTGATCGCCGGGCGGTTCGCCGTCGAAGCTGCGTCGACTGCGGCAAGGCCCTACTTCGCCGGCGGGACCGCGGGCGCGGCGACGGTGGCGGTCGGCGGGGGACTAAAGTAATACGCTGCGACCGAGCCGCCCAGAATCGCGGCGGCGGCCAAGGACGCGAGAATCGATAGCGTGAACATGTATCGATTTAGCAGTTGGCAGTTAACGCCAAGAAACGTTGCCGTAAAGACTTTGGCATTGTACTCGTCAACGAGTTTTGCGCTTTGCAGCTGGCTCGAACGTTCACGCAGCCATTCCTGCATCACATGAGACTGTTCGCGGCCCGCCCAATTCTTGATCATATCGAAGACGAAGGCGGCGGCTCCGAGCTCCGCCGCCAACAATAGCCAGCCTCGATAATCGTGGAAGAAATCGGCGAGCGGGCCGCTGGCGGTCAACATCGCGCTGTAAAAGAGACCGAGCGTTCCCACCCAGACGAATCTTGCGGAGTCCGACATCCTGCCCGCGAACGCGCGCTCGTCGGCGGATTGATTGTCGAGTATCTTTTGCCAGTCGATCTTGTCAGCTGGGGGATCGGCCATCGGCCCCTCCTCGCGAACCTAGCGATCAGGTTTGGCGGCGCCAAAATCGCGATGCGCCGGAACGAGAACGACATCGTCGTCCTCAAGCGCATGGAGCTTGTGCTTGATCGTCCCGAAACGCTCCGCCCTCAAAGCGCCGCCACGTACTAGCGCCGTGGGGTTGGGCCATACCAACGTATGGTCGGTCCCGCTGGAGCGCGAGCCGAGCTGCTTGACGATATCGCCAAGCAACTTCTTGATATCATTGAATTCTTTTTCGATGTCCGCGTCCATTGAAACCCCCTGGAGCTTCGAATGACGAGCGCTGCCTGCTCGTCACGATAGAAGCGAACCCAATTCCTTACAACTGCGCTTGCCACGGCCAGATCCGTAAGATTAGTCACGCAACGACTTCTTCGCGCATCGCTGCGAAAACCTGAACCGCAGCGCCGACAACGGCTCCGTTTCGCGCGGGGCCGTGACGCGCTCCCGCGCAGCGGACGATCGCGAATTTGGGCGCAAGCTCGTCACGGAAGCAGGCGGGCTTGACAGTTCGATAATTCCATATTTATGGTATTATGAAAATGAGGCCGTTATGGACCCCCTGAATCCCGACGCCGAACTCGTTCGTTTCGCCGACATGCTCGCGGCGCTGGGCACGGAAACGCGCCTACGCATCGTTCGCCTGCTGCTGTCCGCTCACCCCGAGGGGATGGTCGTCGGCGAGATCGGCGCTGAACTCGACATCGCGCCTTCGACGCTGTCGCATCATCTCGAAAAGCTCAAGAACGAGGGCCTCGTGCTGGTGCGCCGCGAAAGCACGTTCCTGCGCTACACCGCCAACACCAAGGTCCTGCAGGAGATCCTCGCCTTCCTTTTTGCCGAGTGTTGCACCCGCAACAAGGCGATCGCCCCCGAGGCGATCACCTGCTGTTAGGCAAGCCGGCCGCCTGCCGTCCAATTCCCGATCGGAGCCAAGTCATGGAACCCGCCGCCGTCCCGGAAGTCCGCAAGCGCGCCGAGGAGTCCCTCGCCTCCGGGCTCTTCTGCGCCGAGAGCGTCGTCATGGCGATCGCCGCGGCGGAAGGCGTCGAGTCGGAACTGCTGCCGCGCGCCGCCACCGGCTTCTGCAGCGGAATGGCTCGCAGCGGCGGCGCCTGCGGAGCGCTCAGCGGCGCGATCATGGGCGTCGGCCTCGCGCTGGGGCGCTCCAACGCCGAAGAGTCGGTCGAACCGTCGTACGCGGCGACCCAGCGCGTCATCGACGAGTTCGAGCGTGCGTTCGGCGCCCGTGACTGCCGCGCCCTGTTGAGCGGCTGCGACCTGAACACGCCCGAAGGTCAAGCGGCGTTCAAAGAGGAAAAACTCGGTCGGCGCTGCCTCCGATTCACTGGCGGGGCCGCCGAGATCGCCGCGCGCGTCATCGCCGAAAGCCAGGGCTGACCGCTCGGCTCGAACGGCGAGCGCGCCAAACGACGGTATTTCACCATGAGGAGAACGAAAATGAGCCAGGCGAACATCAAGGACATCGTGCGCGACAAGTACGCGGAAGCCGCGCGCCGCGTCGGCGCCGGCGGTTCGTGCTGCGGCGGGCAAGCGGCGCTTCGCGACAGCGTCGGCGGTTCATGTTGCGGCGCGCCGGCGGAGCAGGTCGGCGCGAGCGCGATCACCGCCAACCTCTACGGCGAGGGAGAGACCAGCGCCCTGCCCGAGGCCGCCGTGCTCGCCTCGCTCGGTTGCGGCAATCCCACCGCGCTCGCCGAGTTGAAGCCCGGCGAAACCGTTCTCGATCTCGGCTCGGGCGGCGGCATCGACGTGCTGCTCTCGGCCCGCCGGGTCGGGCCCGAGGGCAAGGCCTACGGCCTCGACATGACCGACGAAATGCTCGCCCTCGCCCGCGACAATCAGCGTAAGGCTGGCGCGGCCAACGTCGAGTTTCTCAAGGGCGAGATCGAGGCCATTCCGTTGCCGGACAATTCGGTCGACGTGATCATATCGAATTGCGTCATCAATCTTTCCGCCGACAAGGACCGCGTGCTCGCCGAGGCGTTCCGCGTCCTCAAGCCGGGCGGACGCTTCGCCGTCTCCGACGTGGTGACTCGCGGCGACGTTCCCGAACAGGTGCGCAAGGACATGCTGCTGTGGGTCGGCTGCATCGCCGGCGCGCTCGAAGAAAGCGACTATCGCGCCAAGCTCGCCACCGCCGGTTTCGAGAGAATCGGGATCGAGCCGACCCGCGTCTACAAAGTCGACGACGCGCGCGAGTTCCTCGCGGGCAAGGGACTCGACGTCGACGCGCTCGCGTCTGAAATCGACGGCAAGTTCATGAGCGCGTTCGTGCGCGCGGCGAAGCCGCAGGCGGCGTCGACAAACTAGGCCGCGTCGAAGTCGGCGTGTCGAAATGTGCGCAGGGCGGCTTGCCATTTCCATGATATCCATTATTCTGGATATATGGATACCATAGAAGCCATAGCCGCCTTGGCGGCGCTCGCGCAGCCTACGCGGCTCGACACGTTTCGGCTGCTGGTGACGCGGGAGCCGGAGGGCGTTCCGGCCGGCGAACTGGCGCGGCTGATCGAGGTCCCGCAGAACACCATGTCGGCGCATCTCGCCATCCTCGCGCGCGCTCGTCTGATCGTCGGCGAGCGTCGTAGCCGCTCCATCATCTATCGCGCCAACCTCGAGCGCTTCCGCGAGGTCGCGCTCTATTTGCTCAAAGACTGCTGCCGCGGCCGCCCCGAGCTGTGCGCGCCGTTGATCGCCGATCTCACCCCTTGCTGCCCGCCCAAGGAGGCCGCTCATGGCTGAGCGCATCTTCAACGTCTTGTTTCTGTGCACCGGCAACACCGCCCGCTCGATCCTCGCCGAATCGATCCTGCACAAAGTCGGCGCGGGCCGCTTCGCCGCCTTTTCGGCGGGCAGCCATCCCAAGGGCGTCGTCAATCCTTTCGCCATAAGGGTGCTGGAGAGGCTGGAGTATCCGACGGAAGGCCTGCGCTCGAAGAACTGGGAGGAATTTTCCGTCCCGGGCGCCCCGACGATGGATTTCGTCTTCACCCTTTGCGACGACGCTGCAGGCGAGGCCTGCCCGGTCTGGCCCGGCCAGCCGATGACCGCCCATTGGGGCATCGAAGATCCCGCCGCGGTCGAGGGAACCGACATCCAGAAGGAAGCGGCCTTCGTCGCGGCGGCGCGCCACGTCAGGAACCGAATTTCCGCCTTCGCCAACCTGCCGATCAAGAGCCTCGACAAATTGTCGTTGACCGCGAAGTTGCGCGAGATCGGCGCGCTCGAAGGCGCGAGCAAGCCTCGCCCCGAGGTCGCGTGACCGACGATCACGGGCGGCGCAAGACAGCATAGGAATTTCCAATGTCCCTCTTCGAACGCTATCTCACCTTATGGGTCGCGCTGTGCATCGTCGCCGGCGTTGCGCTGGGCCATCTCGCGCCGGGGGCGTTTCACCTCATCGGCGCGGCGGAAATCGCCAAGGTCAATCTGCCGGTGGCGGCGCTGATCTGGCTGATGGTGATTCCCATGCTGGTCAAGATCGACTTCGCCGCGCTGCGCGAAGTCGGCCAGCACTGGCGCGGCATCGGCGTCACCTTGTTCATCAATTGGGCCGTCAAGCCGTTTTCGATGGCGGCGCTCGGCGCGTTTTTCATCGGCCACCTGTTCCGACCCTATTTGCCCGCCGATCAAGTCAGCTCCTACATCGCCGGCTTGATCATCCTCGCCGCCGCTCCGTGCACGGCGATGGTGTTCGTGTGGTCGAACCTGACCCGAGGCGAGCCGCATTTCACGCTGACTCAGGTGGCGTTGAACGACACGATCATGGTGTTCGCGTTTGCGCCGATCGTCGGCCTGCTGCTCGGCCTCTCCGCGATTACCGTTCCGTGGAGCACCCTGGTGCTGTCGGTCGTCCTCTACATCGTCGTGCCGGTGATCGCGGCGCAGCTCCTGCGTCGCCGTCTGCTGACGACCGGCGGACCGGCGGCGTTGTCACGCCTGCTGGCGACGCTGCAACCTGTTTCGCTCGTCGCCTTGCTGGCGACCCTGGTGCTGCTGTTCGGCTTTCAGGGCCAGGAGATTATCGCCCAGCCGCTCATCATTCTCATGTTGGCGGCGCCGATCCTGATTCAGGTCTATTTCAACGCCGGCCTCGCGTACCTCTTGAACCGA
This sequence comes from Roseiarcus sp., assembly GCA_050013275.1. Lineage (GTDB taxonomy): Bacteria > Pseudomonadota > Alphaproteobacteria > Rhizobiales > Beijerinckiaceae > Roseiarcus. Next base: position 7,555 of record JBEKFO010000026.1, read on the forward strand.
GTCATGGGCGAACAGCATTGCGTCGCCGGCCCGTCGGCGCTGATCGGGGCGAGCAACTTTTTCGAGCTTGCGGTCGCCGCCGCCATCAGCCTATTCGGCTTCCACTCGGGCGCGGCGCTGGCGACCGTCGTCGGCGTGCTGATCGAAGTACCGGTGATGCTGTCAGTGGTTTGGATCGTCAATCGCTCGAAGGGCTGGTACGAAAGCGGCGCGAATGCAGCCGCGCGCGCTTCGGCGGCGCCGGCGCGCGGGCGGTAATCGAGAACCGCCTTTCAATTGTTGTCGTGGGCCGGGTCCTTGGCGCTCGCCGTCGGGGAACGGCCGTGCAGGAGGTCGACCGCCGCGATCAACTGCGTATCCTTGGTCGGATCGGGCGGCACGTAGGCCTCCGATCCGGTCTTTTCGTCGACGCCGTTCTTCAAGTGCCCGGTCAGCGAAGCCTCGCCCTTGCTGTCGACCTTGCCTTTCAGGTCTTCGGGGATGTTCTCTTTCACCTTGATGTCCGGTTCGATGCCCTTGGCTTGGATCGAACGGCCAGACGGCGTGTAATAGCGCGCGGTCGTCAGTTTCAAGGCCCCGTTTTCGCCCAGCGACAACACCGTCTGGACCGAGCCTTTGCCGAAAGATCGCGTGCCGATCAAGGTGGCGCGCTTGAGATCCTGCAAGGCGCCGGAAACGATCTCGGAAGCCGACGCCGATCCGCCGTTGATCAGCACCACCATGGGCTTGCCCTGCGACAGGTCGGCCCCGGCCCTGGCGACGTATTCCTGCGCCTGATCGGCGGCGCGGCCGCGCGTCGACACGATCTCGCCGTGGTCGACGAAGGTGTTGACGACTTCGATCGACTGAGTGAGCAACCCTCCGGGATTGTTGCGCAGGTCGAGGATATAGCCCTTCAATTTGTCTTCGCCCGGATCGTCGCGGAACTTGGCGATCGCCTTCTGCAGCCCGTCGTAGGTCTGCTGGTTGAACTGGGTGATGCGGATATAGCCGATGTCGCCGCTTTCCACGCGCGAGCGCACCGGCAACACCTTGATGATCTCGCGAACGATGGTGAATTCCCGGGGTTCCTTGTTCGCGCCTCTCGTCACCTTCAGTCGGACCGACGTCTTCGCCGGCCCGCGCATCTTGTCGACTGCTTCCTTGAGCGTCATTCCCTGCACGGGCGCGTCGTCGATGGCGGTGATGAGGTCGCCCGACATCATCCCGGCGCGGGCGGCCGGCGTATCGTCGATCGGGCTGACGACGCGCACCAGCCCGCCCTCCTGCATGACTTCGAGCCCGAGGCCGCCGAATTCCTCGCCTTTCATCGTCGTTTGAAAGTCGCCCAGGGCCTTGGCGTCGAGATAGGTCGAATGCGGATCGAGCGAGGCGAGCATGCCGTTGATCGCCCCCACGACCATTTTGTTCTCGTCCGGCGTGTCGACGTAGGATTCCCTCACCTTGTCGAACACGCGGGAAAACAGCGCGAGCTGATCGACGCCCGCCGACCCGGTGGAAGCCGATCCGCCGGCCATATACGAAGCGATCGCCGCGCCGAAGGCGACGCCGAACGCCAAGTAGGAAATCCCGCGCGGCATACCGACGATATCCTTTGTTCCGGTCAATTCGGCTGCGCGGCGTCCGGCTTGGCCGGGGCCGCAGGCGACGCCGGAACGTCCTTGGGCGCGTCGGACGGCGCGGGCGCGGGCGCCGCCGCCGGCGTCGGAATGACCGCGGCGTGCTTGACGCCGTGCAGCAGATCGACGGCGGCGATCAACTGTTTGTCGTCCTTGGAGTCGGGCGGCACGTAGGCTTGCGACCCGGTCTTCTCGTCGGTCCCGTTCGTCAGATGCCCCTTGAGCGAAGCCTCGCCCTTGGTGTCGTCCTTGCCCTTCATGTCGGGCGGAACGTCTTCCTGGATCTCGATGTCGGGCTCGATGCCCTTGGCTTGGATCGAACGGCCGGATGGCGTGTAATAGCGCGCTGTCGTCAATCGAAGCGCGCCGTCCTGCCCGAGCGGCATGATCGTCTGCACCGATCCCTTGCCGAACGACCGGGTGCCGATCAGGGTCGCGCGCTTGTGGTCCTGAAGCGCGCCGGCGACGATCTCGGAAGCCGAGGCGGAGCCGCCGTTGATGAGCACGACCAGGGGCTTGCCGCCGGACAAATCGCCGCCGGGCCGCGCGTTGAAGCGTTGCGCGTCGTCGGGATTGCGCCCGCGCGTCGACACGATCTCGCCCTTGTCGATGAAGGAGTTGACGACCTCGATCGACTGATCGAGCAGGCCGCCCGGATCATTGCGCAGATCCAGGATGTAGCCCTTGAACTTGTCGGCCGGAATATCGGCGCGGAATTTGTCCATCGCGCTCTTGAGGCCGTCGGCGGTCTGCTCGGTGAACTGGGTGATGCGGACATAGCCGATGTCGCCGTCTTCGACGTGCGAGCGAACCGACTGAACCTTGATCACGTCGCGGACGATCTTGAACTCCTTGACCTCCTTGGACGCGCCGCGCAGGATTTTCAGACGCACCGGCGAATTCACCGCGCCGCGCATCTTGTCGACCGCCTGATCGAGCGTCAGGCCTTGCGTCGACTCGTCGTCGATCCCGACGATGATGTCGCCCGAGAGAATGCCGGCCTTGGCCGCGGGCGTGTCGTCGATCGGGCTGACGACCTTGATCAAGCCGTCTTCTTCGGTGACTTCGATGCCCAGACCGCCGAATTCGCCTTTGGTCTGCACCTGCATGTCGCGATAGGCCTTGGCGTCCATGTAGCTCGAATGAGGATCGAGCGAACTCAACATGCCGTTGATCGCCGCCTCGATCAGCTTGGACTCGTCGGGCTTCTCCACGTAATCGTTGCGGATCTTCTCGAAGACGTCGCCGAACAGGTTGAGCTGCCGATAGGTGTCGGCCGCGGCGGCATAGGCGCTCTGGCCGAACGCCGACACCATTTGCGGCGCCACCCCAGCGCAGGCGGCGCCGATCGCGACGCCCAACGCCAAATAGGAAACCTTGCGAATCATCCGCGCGCCTTTTCGATGTCTGACTTCACCCACCACGGCCCGGGATCGATCGCCGCTCCGTCTTTCCTCAGCTCGATATAGAGAACCGGCTGCGTGGCGCCAATAGCGGCGGCGGCGGCCGTCCTCGCCGATCCGTCGCCCATGACCGCGACGGGCTCGCCGGCCAGAACAAACTGGCCAACCGCCACGTTGATTCGATCCATGCCGGCCAAGACCATATAGTAACCTCCGCCGGCGTTGAGGATCAAGAGTTGACCATACGACCGATACGATCCGGAAAACGCCACCGAGCCATCGACCGGCGAGGACACCGTCGCGCCGGAAGGCGCGGCGATGGACAAGCCCTTCTCGGCGCCGCCGAACGCGTCGGGCGAGCCGAACGTCTTGAGGACGGCGCCCGCGACAGGCAGGGAAACAAGGCCTTTGGCGTCCGCGAAGGCGATCGCGGGCTTCAAGCGCGCCGGGTCGGCGCCGCGCGCCGCGGCGGCCTTGGCGGCGACATCGGCTGCGAGCGCCTGATCGGCGGATTTCGCGGCGCCGATTTCACCCTCCAGATGCGCGATCAAATCTTTGAGATTGGATTCTTGGTCGCTCAGTTGCGCGTCGCGCTCGCGCTGCGCCGCCAACGCTTGCTCCGCGGCGGACAACGATTGCTGGCGCGCGTCGATCAGCGCGGTCAGGCGGACTTTGTCGAGCGACAGACTCGCCGAACGCTGTGAGAGGTCGTCGCGCTCCTTGGCGATCGAGGCGCGAAGGCCCGCCAGTTGGTCGAGATCTTTCCGCAAGGCTTCCGTCTCGCTCTTGAGCTCGCCGACCGTGGAGCTCAACAAGGTTGCGGCGCGGATCGCCTCGGCCATGTCCTGCGGCCTCACCAGGATCGCCGGCGGCGGGTTTCGCCCCATGCGCTGCAACACCGCCAAGACGTCGGCGATGACGCTACGCCGGTTCTCCAGCGATTGGTTCAGGGCGTCGGCGCTGGCGTTGAGACTCGCAAGGCGGTCGTTGGCCGCAGCGATTTGCCGTTCGGCCTCCTGCACGTTCGCGGTCGTTTCGATCAACGCGGCGCTGAGCCGCGCCCGGTCGGCGCGAAACGACTCGATTTCGGCTTCGATGCGCCGCCGCTGCTCCTCGGACGCGCGCATCGTGTCTTCGACGCCGCGCAGCCGAAGCTCTTGAGCGGCCTTTTCGTCGGTCTTCGAACCGACCGCGGCGTCCGGGTCGGCGCGCACGCCTCCCCCGGCGAAAAGAAGCGCGCCGCCGATCGCCAACGCCCGCAGCCCGGTCGCAACCGCCTTCATGCCCGCTCGGTTTCGCTTCGCCATCGCCGACGCACGTTTCGCATGAATCGGGCGAATCTTTGTGCGATCAGGCGCGATGATAGGGGCGCCCGTCGAGAATGGAAAGCGCGCGATAAAGCTGCTCGCTCGCCATCACCCGCACGAGCTGATGGGGCCAGGTCATCGCGCCGAAACTGAGGATGGTGCGGGCCTGAGCCCTGAGAGCGGGATCGAGGCCGTCCGGCCCGCCGACCACCACGGCGTAGGCGGGCGCCGCCCCGTCGCGGGCCTTGCCGATCTCGGCGGCCCACTCCGCGCTGGTCATCGCCGCGCCGCGCTCGTCCAGCAGCGCCAGCCAGGCGCCCTTCGGCGCTGCGGCGAGAATCGCGCGCGCCTCCTCGGCTTGGCGGTCCTCGGCGCGCCGCGCGCGGCCCTCCTCGACTTCCCGGAAATCGACGGCGGCGATCCCGAGCGAGCGCGCGAGATCGCCGACCCGCTTGAAATAGCGCTCGAACAATTCCCGTTCGGGGCCGGACTTCAATCGGCCGACGCCGATCAGCGCCAGGCGCACGCGCGATTATCCCGACCTTGCCGACTGCGCCTCGCCGGGACGATCCGCGCTCCACATCTTTTCGAGATTGTAGAATTGGCGCACGTCGGGCTTGAAAATGTGGACGATGGCGTCGCCCGCGTCGAGCAGCACCCAATCGCAATTCGGGACGCCCTCGATCCGCGGGGCGGGATAGCCTGCCGCCTTGCAGGCTTTGACCACGTGGTCGGCGATCGCCCCGACATGCACGTTGGAGCGCCCGCTGGCGATGATCATGATGTCGGCGAGCGTCGTTTTGCCCTCGAGGTCGATGGCGACGACATCCTCCGCCTTGGAATTCTCCAGGCTGCCGAGGATCGTTCGCGGGAGGCGCTCCTCCTTGGGCGGGGTCGGGGGGACGGCGGCTTTGCGGCGGCGCGGCGCCGCGGGTTTCTCGGACTTCAGGGTCAGTGTCGCGATCCTTTCGCTCGGCCGGCTGATTCGTTGCGGCCGATGGACAAAAGATGATCCGTCAACGCTAAGTTTTCAAGACGGTGGCGGGCGTTGAAACGACCGATTGACGCAACGCCGTCGAGGAAAGGCCGGAACGCGGCCCGTGCAGGAACAGAAAAGCCGGCGGACGGAGACAGGCGAAGCGCGCCGCCTCGGATTCGGGTCGGCGATAACGCGCCAGGACGACGCCGGCGCGGCCGGCCAGCGCCCGCAAGGTCGACCACGGGCGGTCGACGACGAGGATCGGCACGAGTTCGGCGATCGCGCGCCAGCGCCGCCAAAGGTGAAATTGCCGCAAGTTGTCGGCGCCCATGATCCAGACGAAATGCGCGCCCGGCGCCCGGCGCTTGAGCCAAACGAGGGTCTCGTAGGTGTAGCGGGCCCCGATCTCCGCCTCGAATCCGGTGACGGCGATGCGCCGATCGCGCGTCAGCTTCTGCGCCGCATCGATGCGCGCGCGCATTTCGGCCAGCCCCGCCGAGGGCTTGAGCGGGTTGCCCGGCGTCGCCAACCACCACAGGCGGTCGAGGCGCAGCCGCCGCAACGCGATTTCGGACGCCAAGCGATGCCCTTCATGCGGCGGGTTGAAGGAGCCGCCGAGCAGGCCGATCGTCTGTCCCGGCGCGAAGGGCGGCAAGCGGACGATCATCGCGTCGCCTGCGCGGCGAGCTGTTGCGCTTGCCGTTCGGCGGTCAGCGCGTCGATGATTTCGTCGAGCCCTTCGCTCTCCATCACCCGGTCCAGCGTATAGAGCGTCAGATTGATGCGGTGGTCGGTGACGCGGCCCTGCGGAAAATTATAGGTCCTGATGCGCTGCGATCGGTCGCCGGAGCCGACCTGGGCGCGCCGTTCCTGCGCGCGCTCGTCGTTCGCGCGCTGGTTCTGCGCGTCGAGCAGGCGCGAGCGCAACACCGCCATCGCTTTGGCGCGATTGCGGTGCTGCGAGCGCTCTTCCTGCACGGCGACCACCACGCCGGTCGGCAAATGGGTGATGCGGATCGCCGATTCCGTCTTGTTGACGTGCTGGCCTCCGGCGCCGCTCGACCGCATCGTGTCGATCTTCAAATCGGCTTCGTTGATGACGAAGTCGAGTTCCTGCGCTTCGGGAAGAACGGCGACGGTGGCGGCCGAGGTGTGGATGCGCCCCTGCGTCTCGGTCGCGGGAACGCGCTGCACGCGGTGGACGCCGCTTTCGAACTTCAGCCGCGCGAAGGCGCCGCGCCCGGCGATTTCCGCAATGATCTCCTTGTAGCCGCCCGCCGTTCCCTCGCTCATCGAAAGAACGTCGACCTTCCAGCCCTTTGACTCGGCGTATTTGAGGTACATGCGGAAGAGGTCGCCGGCGAACAGCGCCGCCTCGTCGCCGCCCGTCCCCGCGCGCACCTCCAGGATGACGTTGCCCTCGTCCGCGGCGTCCTTGGGCAACAGGGCGATACGGATCGCCTGGGCCATCGCCGCGACGTCGTCGGCGACCGAATCGAGCTCCGCCTGCGCCATCGCGCGCATGTCCGCGTCGAGCGCGGGATCCCCGAGCAACGCTTCGAGGTCGGCGCGCTCCTTGTCCTTGGCGCGCCAGCTCTTGATCGCCCCGACCACGGGATCGAGTTCGGCGAGTTCGCGCGACAGCGCCGCGTATTCGCCGCCGGCGACGCCCTCGCTCAGGCGCGCGCCGATTTCGTCGTGGCGACGCAGGATGATGTCGAAATTGTCGTTGGCGGACATGGCTGGCGTCTTGGCGAAGGAGAGGAAAAGCGAAGCGGACGGCGGCGCCGAGCCGCTACAGGCGAACGGCGAGACGATCGGCCAGCTCTTGCAGCGACGCGCGCAGCGAGTCCCTGTGGTCGGGCGCTGTCAGCATGGCGGCGAGCCCTTCCGTCGCCGCGCCGGCGTCGAGCGAAAGAACCATGGCCTTCATCGGGCCGATCGCCGTCGCCGCCATCGAGAAGTTGCGATAGCCGAGCCCGATCAGCGCCATCGTCTCGAGCGGGCGGCCGCCCATTTCGCCGCACACCGTAACCGGCTTGCGATGGCGCGCCCCCGCGTCCGCGATCGTCTTCAGCGCGCGCAGGAATCCTGGCGAAAGCGGATCGAACCGGCCGGCGACGCGCTTGTTGTCGCGATCGGCGGCGTAGAGATACTGCATGAGATCGTTCGAGCCGACTGAAAGAAAGTCCGCTTCGGCGGCGATTTCGTCGATCTGCCAAAGCAGCGCCGGAACTTCGACCATCACGCCGAATTTGATGTCGCGCGGCCGCTCGCGGCCGCTCCGATCGGCGAACGCCAGCTCCATCTGCAGCAGATTTCGCGCCGCGGCGAATTCGCCGACGGTCGAAACCATCGGGATCATGATGCGCAGTTCGCGGCCGGCGGCGGCGCGCAGCATCGCGCGCAATTGGGTGCGAAGCAGCGCTGGACGATCGAGCCCGATGCGGATCGCGCGCCATCCGAGGGCGGGATTTTCCTCTTCCAGGCCCCTCATGTAAGGCAGCACCTTGTCGCCGCCGATATCGAGCGTGCGAAAGGTGACGGGGCGCTCGCCCGCCGCGTCGAGAACCGAGCGATAGACCGCCTCCTGCGCGCCCAGGCGCGGAAAGCGCGACGCCAGCATGAATTGCAATTCGGTGCGAAACAGCCCGATCGACTGCGCGCCGGTCTCGCTCAAGTGCGGCATGTCGATCAGCAAGCCGGCGTTCATGTGCAGGCCGATCCCGACGCCGTCGGCGGTGACGCCGGGTAGATCGCGCAACGCGCGGTACTGGTCCTGCCGGCGAGCGCGCAGCCGCGCCTTTTCGGCGTAGGAAGCCTCCATATCGGGCGGCGGGCGCAATTGCACTTCGCCGGTGACGCCGTCGACGATGATCGCGTCGCCCTGTTCGACGATCTCGGTGATGTTGGGGAGGTCGCTGACCGCCGGAATCCCCAACGCGCGCGCGACGATGGCGATATGGCTCGAAGCGCCGGCTTCCTCCAGCACCACGCCGCGCAGGCGCGCGCGATCGTAGTCGAGCAAGGCCGCCGGGCTCATCGAGCGCGCGACGAGAACGGCGTTTTCCGGCAGCTCGCTCGGCAGGAGAACGAGGCTCTGCCCCGCCAACTGGTGCAGCAGCCGATTGGCGATGTCGGTCAGGTCGTGCAGGCGGTCGCGCAGATAGGGGTCGGTCTGGCGCTGCAACTTGGCGCGCGCGTCGTTTTGCACGCGCTCGACCGCCGCCTCCGCGGTCAGCCCGCTGGCGACCGCCTCGCGCAGCCGACGCAGCCAGCCGCGGTCGTGGGCGATCATCCGGAACGCTTCGAGCACCTCGCGATGTTCGCCGTTGACGCCGTCGTCGCTGCGGTCGATGAGATCGTCGACCGAGGCGCGCATCGCGTCGATCGCGGTCTCCAATCGATTGAGCTCGAGCGCGACGTCGTCGGCGACGATCTTGGCCACCACGACGCGCGGCTGATGCAAGACGACATGGCCGAGGCCGAGCCCTTCGGCGATCGGAGCGCCGGTCAGCGAAACCGGCCGACGCACCGCGATCGCCGCGCCCTGCCCGGCGATGGCCTGCAATTCGCCCGAGGCGATCATCTCCGCGAGCAGCATCGCGGTGGTCTGCAGCGCCTCGATTTCCTCCTCGGAATAGGTGCGGCGCGCGCGGTTCTGCACCACCAGCACGCCGAGCGTCGCGCCGCTGCGCAGCACCGGCACGCCGAGGAAGGACTGATAAATCTCTTCGCCGGTTTCCGGCTTGTAGGAAAAGGCCGGGTGGTTTTGCGCGTCCGACAGGGCGAGCGGTTCGGCGGTCGAGGCGATCAAGCCGACCAGGCCTTCGCCCGGCCGCATGGTCGTCAAATGCACGGCCTCGCGGTTGAGGCCTTCGGTGGCGAACAGCTCGAACGGTCCATCGGCGCGCGCGACGTAGAGCGAGCACACCTCGGCGACCATGTTCGAAGCGATGAGCACGACGATGCGGTCGAGGCGCGCCTGCGCGGTGACGGGCTCCGCCATGACCTCGCGGAGCCGTCGCAGCAACAGTCGCGGTCCGCCCGGCGCGCGCATCAGGAATCCTTAGTCGCCTCTTCACGCAAGACGCATCATTTGCGCGTCTCGCCGCGCCCCGATGCGCCCCGTCTCGCGCCCCGGGGTCAGACCCGCGCGCCGGCGCTCCATCAGCCGCCTCTTTGAGCGGTATAGCCAATGACTTGGCTGCGCGGCAAGGGCGCCGGCGCGGCAGGGGCGCGGCGGCGATCCGGTTTCCAACGCTAAGAAACGGCTCCGCCTTATGGCGCGCGCAGCAGCGCCGCGGTCGTCGCGGCCGCCGCGGCGCGTTTGGCGAGAACTTCGTCGAGCCACTCCGGGCGCATCTCCGGCACCGAGGACAGCAGGAGCTCGGTGTAGGGATGATAGGGCGGCGCGAACACCGCGGCCGTATCGCCGCTCGCCACGACCTTGCCCTTGAGCATGACCGCGACTTTGTTGGCGATGCGTTTCACCGTGCCCAGATCGTGGGTAATGAAGAGATAGGCGACCCCCAATTCGTCCTGAAGCCTCTTCAACAGACGCAGGATTTCCTCGCCGACCAACTGATCGAGCGCGGACGTCACTTCATCGCAGATGATCAGCTCGGGCTCGGCGGCGAGCGCCCGCGCGATCGACACGCGCTGCTTCTGCCCACCCGACAATTCGCTGGTCTTGCGGCTGATGTAGGACTCCGGCAGGTCCATCTGACGCAGCAGTTCCACGACGCGCGCGCGCACTTCGTCGCGCGAACGCTTGAAATAGAACGCCACGGGTCTGCCAATGGTGTCGAGCAAGGTGTGCTGCGGGTTCAGCGCGACATCGGGCATCTGATAGATCATCTGCACGCGGCGCAATTGCTCTTTGGCGCGATTTTTGAGGCGCGGCGGCAGGCTCGCGCCGTCGAAGCGCACGTCGCCGGCGCTGCGCGGCAGCAACCCCATGACGACGCGCGCCAAGGTCGATTTGCCCGAGCCCGATTCGCCGACCACCGCCACCGTGTCGCCTTTGCGCACTTCGAGGCTGACGTCGTCGATGACCCTCGGCCTGCCGGGGTAATCGGCGCTGACGTGGTCGATGGCGAGAATCGGCGGCCCGTTCCCGGTGGCGCCTTCAATGAACTTGTGGCCGGCGACGCGCTCGCTGACCAGGCGGCGCGTGTATTCCTGCGCCGGTCGCTGCAGGATTTGCCGGGAATCGCCGAACTCGACCATCTTGCCGCGCTTGAGCACCATGATCCGGTCGGCGATCTGCGCGACGACCGCGAGATCGTGGGTGATGTACAGCGCCGCCGTGCCGTGCTCGCGGATGAGCTTGCGAAAGGCGGCCAGGCACTCGACCTGCGTGGTCACGTCGAGCGCGGTGGTGGGCTCGTCGAAGATCAGAATGTCGGGCTTGGCGACCATCGCCATCGCCGCCATCACGCGTTGCAACTGCCCGCCGGAGACCTGATGGGGATAGCGCGAGCCGATCGTCTCCGGGCTCGGCAGATCGAGCTGCTTGAAGAGGCTGATGGCCTCGGCGCGCGCCGCCTCCGGCGACAGCACGCCATGGCGGATCGACGCCTCGCACACCTGCTGCATCAGCGTGTGCGCGGGATTGAACGAGGCGGCGGCGCTTTGCGCGATGTAGGCGATCTTGGGCCCGCGCAGCGCGCGCCGTTCGTTGGCGCTGATCGCGCGGATGTCGGTGTCGCCGAAGATGATGTTGCCGCCGACGATATGACAATCGCGGCGGGTGTAGCCCAT
>JBEKFO010000027.1:0-18618 GCA_050013275.1 Roseiarcus sp.
GCCGACGACGCCATACAGGGGCGGGCCGACCTTGGCCGCGCCGCCCTTGTCGAAGGTATGGCAAGCCTCGCAGGCCTTCGCGTCGGCCTGCCCCTTGGCGGGGTCCGCCTTGGCGAGCAGGGCGGCGAGCGAAACTTCAGGCGCCGGGGCGGCGGCGGGCACGGCGGCGGTCGCCGCGGCGGGCGCGGCCCCGCCGGGCAGTTCGTAGCCCGGTTTCTCCATTTTCGCCGGGGCGAAGACCGCGTTGGCGAACACGCCGAGCGCCATCGTGCCCGTAAGAGTGAAGAGAACGGCGAGAGCGATCTTGTTGGCGGTCGTCGTTTGCATTCGCGCTGAGCCCCCGTCTGAACGTCGATCGGCGGGGCGCCCAAAGCCACGCCGGAAATCCTGATTAGCCGCTTTGCGCCGGCGTTGGCAACACGTATAAGCGCGGCGCGGCGGGCTTTTTTGGCCTCGCGCGAGCCGAACCCGTCCATGACCGAAGCCATCGTCCTCATCCCCGCCCGCATGACCTCGACGCGCCTGCCCGGCAAGCCTCTCGCCGACATCCATGGCGAGCCGATGATCGTCCACGTCTGGCGGCGCGCCGTCGAAGCAGACGTCGGGCCGGTGCTGGTGGCGGCCGACGACCGACGGATCGTCGAGGCGATCGAAGCGACCGGCGGGCGCGCGGTGTTGACGCGGCCCGACCACGCGTCCGGCTCCGATCGGATTTTCGAGGCGGTCGGCGCCTTCGACCCCGCGGGGCGCTACGACGTCGTCGTCAACGTGCAGGGCGATCTGCCGACCATCGAGCGCAGCGCCGTGCGCGCCGCCGTCGGCCCGCTGACCGATCCGGCGGTGGACATCGCGACGCTGGCGACGGAGATCAAGCGCGCCGAAGAGGGGGACGATCCCAACGTCGTCAAGGCGGTGGGGACGCAGGTCGGACCGGGGCGCCTGCGCGCGCTCTATTTCACGCGGGCGCGAGCGCCCTGGGGCGAGGGGCCGCTGCTGCATCACATCGGCCTTTACGCCTACCGACGCGAGGCGCTCGCGCGCTTTGTCGCGTTGCCGCCCTCGCCGTTGGAGGGGCGCGAAAAGCTCGAACAGTTGCGCGCGCTGGAGGCGGGCATGCGCATCGATATCGCGCTCATCGACGTCGCACCGCTCGGCGTCGACACCCCTGAAGATTTGCGCCGCGCCCGCGAAATGCTGGCGCTCAGAGGAAAGCCATGACCGAAGCCAAGACCATCGCCTACCAGGGCGAACCGGGCGCCAATTCGCACATCGCCTGCCTCGACGACTATCCCGGTTGCACGCCGCTCCCCTGCGCGACGTTCGAGGACGCCTTCGCCGCGCTGCAGGACGAAACGGCCGATCTCGGCATGATCCCGATCGAGAATTCGATCGCCGGGCGCGTCGCCGACATCCACGCGATGCTGCCCGCTTCCGGCCTCCACATCGTCGCCGAAACCTTCCTGCCGATTCATTTTCAGCTTCTCGGCATTCCCGGCGCGACGCTCGAGGGCCTGCGCAGCGTCTACAGCCATGTCCACGCGCTCGGCCAATGCCGCAAGATCATCCGTCGCTACGCCCTCAAGCCGATGATCTCCGGCGACACCGCTGGTTCGGCGCGGGAAGTCGCGGAATGGCGCGATCCCGCGCGCGCCTCGCTGGCGACGAAGCTCGCGGGCGAAATCTACGGCTTGACGACGCTCGCCGCCGACGTGGAGGACGAGACGCACAACACCACCCGCTTCGTCGTGCTCTCGAAGACGCCGCACTGGGCGGCGGCGCACGACGGGCCGCTGGTGACGACCTTCGTCTTTCGCGTCCGCAACGTCCCCGCCGCGCTCTACAAGGCGCTCGGCGGCTTCGCCACCAACGGCGTCAACATGACCAAGCTGGAGAGCTACATGGTCGAGGGCGAATTCTCGGCGACGCAATTCCTCGCCGACGTCGACGGCCATCCCGACGATCCGCCGCTCAAGCGCGCGCTCGAGGAGCTCGAATTCTTCTCGCGCGAGCTGCGCATCCTCGGCGTCTACCCAGCGCATCCCTTCCGTATCGAGACGCAGAAGCGGGCGGAATAGCGCGCCTGTCTCCGCCGCCGTGATCCCCACCGAACATGGCGCACACGCGCCGGATGCGCTCGCCACACGCGTTCAAAAAGCCGTCACTTCGTCCCGAACATGCGGTCGCCCGCGTCGCCGAGGCCCGGCACAATGTAGCCGTGGTCGTTGAGCTTTTCGTCGATCGCCGCGGTCCAGATCTCCACGTCGGGATGGGCCTTGGTCAGGTGCGCGATGCCTTCGGGAGCGGCCAGCAGGCAGACGAAGCGGATGTCCTTTACGCCGCGGCTCTTCAAGCGCTCGATCGCGGCCGCCGCGGAATTGCCGGTGGCGAGCATCGGGTCCATGACGATGACCAGCCGATCTGCGACGTCGGCGGGCGCCTTGAAATAATACTCGACCGCCTCGAGCGTCTTGGGATCGCGGTAGAGCCCGATATGGGCGACGCGCGCGCTCGGCACGAGGTTGAGCATACCGTCGAGAAACCCGACGCCGGCGCGTAAGATGGGCGCGAAGACCAGCTTCTTGCCTGCGATCGTCGGCTTCATCGTCTTGGCCAGCGGCGTCTCGACTTCGACCATTTCCAGCGGCAGATCGCGCGTCACCTCGTAGCAGAGCAGCATGCCGATCTCGTTGAGGAGCTGGCGAAACCCCTTGGTGGAGACCGTCTTGTCGCGCATCAGCGTCAGTTTGTGCTGGACCAGGGGATGATCGACGACGTGGACGTTGGACATGGCGGGGCTCCTCACGCGGACAGGACGCGACATTAGACCAAGTCGGCCCGCGCCCGTTGTCGACGAGCTGATCATCCCCAGATATTGCGAGTGACGAAACGCCGCGAGCGCGCGGCGCGAAAAGGTTCTATTGACGGAAGACGGCCTTCAATGTCTGTTGGCGGGCGAATGGCCAATACCCCTACCCGAGTCGCCAGTCGCGCCTGGAATCTGCCGAACATTCTGACTTATGGTCGGGTGGCGGCGGTGCCTCTCGTCGTCGCGTTCCTGTTCTGGCCGACGGAGGCGTGGGCGCGCTGGACCGCGCTGGCGATCTACGCGGCGGCGGCGATCACCGATTTCTTCGACGGCTATTTGGCGCGGATGTGGTCGCAGCAATCCTCGCTCGGCCGCATGCTCGACCCCATCGCCGACAAGCTGCTGGTCGCCGCGGCGCTGCTCGCGCTCACCGCCGACCGCACCATTTCCGGCCCTTCGCTGTGGGCGGCGATCGTCATTCTCTGCCGCGAAATCCTCGTCTCGGGCTTACGCGAATATCTGGCCGAGTTGCGCGTGCCGGTTCCCGTCACCGCCGTCGCCAAGTGGAAGACGACGGCGCAGATGATCGCGATCGGCTTCCTCATCGCCGGCTCGGCGGGCGAAGCGGTTCTGCCCGGATCGATCACGATCGGCATCGTCCTGCTGTGGATCGCAGCGATCCTGACGCTCTACACCGGCTGGGATTATATGAAAGCGAGCTACGACCATGTCGGAGGCGATTGAGAGCCGATGAAAGCGGTCTATTTCGCCTGGGTGCGCGAACGCGTGGGCAAGAACGAGGAAGAGCTCGATCCGCCCGCTGAAGTCGCCACGGTCGGCGACCTCATCGCCTGGCTGTCGGCGCGCGGCGAGGGTTACGCCTACGCCTTTGAGAAGCCTCGCGTGATCCGCGCCGCGATCGATCGCGCCCATGTCGGGCACGACGCAAGAATCGCGGGCGCCCGCGAAATCGCCTTCTTTCCGCCGATGACGGGCGGCTGAGACAATGGACACGGTGCGCGTCCAATCGCAAGATTTCGACGCTGCGGCCGAGGCGCAAGCGCTCAAAGCTGGGCGTCTCGACGTCGGCGCAATCGTCACGTTCGTCGGCCTCTGCCGCGACGAAGGCGGCCGCCTGACGGCGCTCGAGATCGAGCATTATCCCGGGATGGCGGAGGCCGAGATCGCGCGCGTCGTTGCGGCGGCGCAAGCGCGCTGGCCGCTCATCGGCGTCACCGCGATCCATCGTTACGGGGAGCTGGCGCCCGGCGACCAGATCGTCCTCGTCGCCGTCGCCGCCGCGCATCGCGGCGAGGCCTTCGCGGCGGCGGAAATGCTGATGGACTATTTGAAGACGCAAGCGCCGTTCTGGAAGCGCGCGCGTCGCCCCGACGGCTCGGTCGAAAATTGGATCGAAGCCAAGGCCAGCGACGATCGCTCGGCGGCGCGCTGGCGCGCAGCCGATTCGCCTTGAGGCGCTTTTTTCTACGAGCGCGCCGCGACGCTGCGATAGACGGTCAGGGCGACCAACGCCCCAACGAGCGCGACCACCAGGCTGAACAGGCTGGAGAGGTTGAGCCCGGAAACGCCGCCGATCCCAACGAGCGTGCCGATATAGCCGCAAACTACGGCGCCGATGACGCCGAGCACGACGTCCTCGATCAGGCCGGCGCCGGACTTGTTGACGATCTTGCTGCCGACGAACCCTGCGATAAGGCCAAGAACGAGCCAGCTGAGATAGTTCATGACGCCGATCCCCTTGGTGGAAGCCGCCGCATGCGCCCTTCCTGGCGAATCGGTGGGTCCCAGGGAGGCGCATACACGACTTCTGCGGGATATTGCAGAATAATGCAAGCAGTTAGTGTTGTCGATGCGGCGGGCGGCGGCTCATTCGGCCGCGCGACGCCCGCCCACGCCCGTCGCCGCCAGCGCCTGCGCGAAATCCTCCATCAGGTCGTCCGCGTCCTCGAGGCCGACGGAGAGGCGAAGCAATCCCGGCCCGATGCCCAGCGCGGCGCGTTGCTCGGGCTTGAGGCGTTGATGCGTCGTCGTCTCGGGATGGGTGATCAGGCTCTTGGCGTCGCCGAGATTGTTGGAAATGCCGACGATCGACAGCGCGTTGGCCATCGCGAAGGCCTCGCGCTTGCCGCCCTTGAGCTCGAATGCGATCAGGGTGCCGCCGCTCGACATCTGCCGTTCGACGACGGACCTTTGCGGGTGGTCGGCGCGGCCGGGATAGACGACGCGCGCGATTTTCGCGTGGCCGGCGAGATAATCGGCGATCCGCGCCGCAGAGCGGTCCTGCTGGGCGACGCGGAGCGGCAGGGTCTCCAGCGACTTGAGCATGACCCAGGCGTTGAACGGCGAAAGACAAGGGCCGGTCTGGCGCAGGAAGTTGTGGACGTGCTCGGCGATGAACGCCTCGGAGGCGAGAATGACGCCGCCGAGCGTGCGCCCCTGTCCGTCGATGTGCTTGGTGGCGGAATAGACGACGCAGTCGGCGCCGAGCTTCAGCGGATGCTGCAACATCGGCGACGCGAACACGTTGTCGACCACCAGCGTCGCGCCGCCTTCGTGGACGATCTTCGCCACGGCCGCGATGTCGATCACTTCGAGCGTCGGATTGGTCGGGCTTTCGAGAAAGGCGGTCTTGGTGTTGGGGCGCATCGCGGCGCGCCAGGCGGAAAGGTCCGTGCCCTCGACCAGCGTCGAGGCGACGCCGAAACGCGGCAGCAGCTCCTCGACGACGTAAAGACACGACCCGAACAGCGCCTTGGCCGCGACGACGTGATCGCCCGCCTTGAGCTGACCCATCAGCGCGGCGGTGACCGCCGCCATGCCGCTCGCGGTCGCGCGCGCCGCCTCGGCGCCTTCGAACAGCGCCATGCGGCGCTCGAACATCGAAACGGTCGGATTGGCGAAGCGCGAGTAGATGAACCCCGGCGCGTCGCCCTTGAAGCGCGTCTCCGCCTCTTCCATCGTGTCGTAGAGATAGCCCTGGGTGAGGAACAGCGCCTCGGAGGTCTCCTCGAACTGCGAGCGCAGCGAGCCGCCGTGGACGAGTTGCGTCGCCGGACGCAACGTCCGGGGATCGCGGGTCTTGCGGGGATTGGCCATCGCGCGCTCCTTTCCTGCCCGGACCGATCGTCCGGACGCGGGTTGAAGAACAGGGCGCGATTTCCGTGGAGCCCCGATCTTTTAGCCCGTTGTTTAACGTGGCGGCAAGCCGACCGGCTCAAATGACCACGAACGCGCCTCTTTAGCCCCGGCGGGACCGGCGCGTCAATGCGGATCGGTTTGCTCGTCAGCCGTCGCGGGCGGGCGCCGGCGCAACGCCGCGGAAGGTCGAACGCATCCGGCCAATCCGGTCCACGACCAAGCGACTTCAAGGCTTTGAGTGCGCTTTTGTGTCCGACCCGCGGGCCGTGCCGCCAAGCCCCCGTGACGGAAAAGTCCGGCCGGCGCGGACGGGACGCGCGGCTACGCTGTCGAGGACTTGCGCAATAATTAAATACAGTCTTTTACTGTAGTGAATATGGCGACTGCCTCTTTTACTATTGTTTTCAAATCGTTATGTAACTTCCGCGTGCTTCCTGGGACATTACGTCGAGATACGTAATTGTCGAGCTGTCGACGGCTTCGCCCCGCCTCAAGCTCGATGCGCTCGCTCTGCTCCCATCCGCGGCAACAACATGTTGACGACGGCGCGGGGCGACTCCCGCCCTACGGGAAAGCCGATATACTGGCGCCGATGCACGAAATCGCTCGCCATGAACACTGAGCCCAAGACCGCGGCGCGCCGTCGCCACGCGCCGCCGCAACTGTTCGAAGCGGCCGACCTCGCCGAGGACGGCTATTTCGATGCGCCGTTCGGCCTGTTCTCGCGCCAAAAGATCAAGGCGATGGCCGCGCGCAAACTGATCCAGGCGGAACGGGAGATCGAGGAGACGCAGTTCCAGCCCGCGAGCCTCGACCTGCGGCTCGGCAAGGAAGCCTACCGCGTGCGCGCGAGCTTCCTGCCCGGGCGCGGCCACGGCGTCCGTCAAAGGCTGCAAAGCCTCAACGCCGAGCGCATCTCCCTGGCCGGCGACGGCGCGGTGCTGGAGAAAGGCATCGTCTATGTCGCGCCGCTGCTGGAGCGATTGGAGCTGCCGCCGTCTCTCTCCGGCGCGGCCAATCCGAAGAGCTCGACCGGGCGGCTCGACATTTTCACTCGCCTCATCGTCGACGGCTCGGAAGCGTTCGACGAAGTCCCGCTCGGCTATCGCGGCGAATTGTGGCTCGAGATCTCGCCGCGCAGCTTCAGCGTGCGGGTGCGCGAGGGCTCGCGGCTCAATCAGGTGCGCTTTCGCAGCCGCAGTTCGCGCCACTTCAGCGTGTTCGATTTCGCCATGAAGGACGACGAGATTCGCGCCCGCCACGCCGTCGCGCCGCTCGTCGACGGCGAGTTGGCGCTGCGCGAAGGGCTGATCGTGCGCGTCGCGCTGAGCGGCGGCGCGGACGAGATCGTCGGCTATCGCGCGATCAAGAACGGCGATGTGATCGACGTCGACCGGCCGCGCGGTTACGCCGCCGCGGACTTCTGGGAGCCGATCCGCGCGCGCGCCG
The DNA here is from genome assembly GCA_050013275.1 of Roseiarcus sp. Taxonomy (GTDB): domain Bacteria; phylum Pseudomonadota; class Alphaproteobacteria; order Rhizobiales; family Beijerinckiaceae; genus Roseiarcus. Next base: position 7,415 of record JBEKFO010000027.1, read on the forward strand.
ACAAACGGCTCATTCTCGATCCCGACGAATTTTACATCCTCGCCAGCCGCGAAAAGTTGCAGATCCCCTCGGACTTGGCCGCCGAAATGGCGCCGATCGATCCGGCGATCGGCGAATTCCGCGTCCATTACGCCGGTTTCTTCGATCCCGGCTTCGGCCATGGGCCCGCCGGCGTCCCGAGCGCGCGCGCGGTGCTCGAAGTGCGCAGCCGCGACGTGCCCTTCCTCATCGAGGACGGACAGCCGGTCGGCCGCCTGATCTTCGAAGAGCTCGCCGGCGCCGCCGACGAGCTTTACGGCGCCGGCGCAACCTCGAACTACCAGGGCCAGGGACTGAAGCTGTCGAAGCATTTTCGCGACTTCGGCGAGGCCTGAAGAATCCCGCTTCGCCCCGCTTGTCGCCCGAGCGCGCGGCGGGCTATAAGCAATTCCGCACTGCCCCGAGGAAGGGGAAATGCGGGCGTAGTTCAATGGTAGAACGGAAGCTTCCCAAGCTTCATACGAGGGTTCGATTCCCTTCGCCCGCTCCAATCTGTCCATAAGTCGCTGACTTTGCCGGGACGGCGGCGTCCATCCGGTCAACGAGAAAGCGTTCGCGGAGCAAAGCGCGCGAAGCCGCGAGAAGTTTAGCCGGTCCTTGGCGGGGCGATTAACCGGCGAACGCCAAAGCTCGCGCGCAACAGGCTCGCCCGAAGCGCAATTTCCGGGCTGGAAGCATGACGCTCCCACGCTGGCCCCATCTGACGCGTCGCCAATCGCCAACACAGGATCGCGCTGGCGCCGCTATGCGGCAAGGCGGCGACGTTCAAGCGCGTCGCGGCGCGCTCACGTTCTCGCGGCAGACGAAGCCAGCCGCCTTAGCGGAAGGGTTCTGCGCGCGCCAACAGCTCCTCGAGGCCGGGTTCGTTCGGATCGCGTGGCTTGCCCGGATGAATGATCGAGACTTGGCAGCTTTCGGCCGCCTCGACGAGTTGCCGATAGGTTCCAGCGTCCGGGTCAACGATCGACGCCTGCCTGTTGGCGTCGTAACCGAACATCTTGTCGTTGATCCGCGTGCACTCGTTGCAGGTGGTGCATCGAGACGTCTCGATGTACGGATCGTCCGACGACCTTTCGACCGTCGGCTCGATCTGCGCAGGCGCCGGCGCGATCGTAGTCGCGCCCGGCGCCGCGACTGCGCCGTCAACCACGGTTTCCCGCGACCCGGCGTCTCGCTGCCGCTCCTGCGCCCAGATCATGCGCTCCTGCTCGACGAGCCTTGCCGCATGCGAATTATGAATACCGCCGAGCTCCTGAAGGCTGCGCCACATCTCGATGCACCGGCGCGCCTCCCTGATCATCTTGTCGTCGACGATCAGTTTTTGCAGCCGGTCCTCGCGGTCGACCGTCAGCAGGCACGGTACGGTCGTGGCCGCGTGGTCCGGTTCGGACGCCGCGAACTCGGAAACCGACACCATGTTCCCGTTCCACTTCTCGCGCGGCACTTTGGCGAAATGTCTCGTGAAACGGCGATCGCAAGCGGCGAAATCGACGAACGTGAAGGCGATATCTTCGCATTTGCGCTGATGCGCGTCGTCCTCATAGGCGAGGCTCTGGACCGGCCAGTCCCGATCGGGCTGCGGATTGCCCTGAAGCGAGAACCGCGACGCCCAATCCGGTCCGGCTGCGGGATCGTAGCTCAGCGCCGGAAACGCGCGCGCCTCCATCGCCGCCGCGGCCATCAAATAGGGCGGAAGCCCGATGGCGCTTGCCTGGACGCCGGAATAGACGCTGAACAGCGCCGGTCCCGCGTAGGCCATCGCGGCGAAAATCTGGTCGCGGAACCGAAACAGGTTGGAGCTCGCCGACTGCACGACGTTGATCGTCCCGAGGCCGATCGCGGCGCTGACGAGTTGCCTGCTGCGCAAGCCGAACACGAACGATCCGTCGTCGAGCGGCGATGGCTCCACGAGATCGTCGGTCTGAAGCAGAATCTTGGCCGGCAGGCCTGCGGCAAGGGCGCGCAAGATCAAGTCGTCGTGGGCCGGGTCCTTGGCCGTGCGCACGCAGATCAGATAATCCGGGAAATGCGCCACGTCGCTCGGACTGAGACCATTGGCGCCGAAATCCTCGAAAAATTCGTCGTGCCTCGATTCGTTGTACGAGCCCTCGATCTCGAGCTTGGCGATCGCGATCGCCTTGGCGAGCTCGATCATTTTCGGCAGCCGCTCGCGATAGGCCGCGACGGCGTCGACGCTGTTGTCGAAGTGGAAGCGATACGGCTCGGGGCCGCCCGCGCGCTTGTCGCCCTCGCCGACCGGCGGATAGAACCGCTGCGACTTGAGCGTCGAAAGCAACCCATGAATCCGCCGACGCCTGGTCTGGGGCAGCGAGGCTCTCGCCGACGTCTCGGCGAGCATCCGCGACATGACCGCAAAGTCGAAGATCCCTTGATGCGTGGTTCCGACCGAGGCCTCGAGCCGCTCCGGACTCAGTCCCTCTTCCGAGCGGACAAAATCCGCTCGCAGGATGTCGGAGAGTTTCATGACCAGCGTGTTGAGGTCTCTCCGGAAAGCCTTGGCCTTGCTGTCCTGCGCTGATTTCCAGACGTGATGAAAAAAGCGCAGCGGCATGGTCTTGTCGCAATCGACGATTTCGCCGTCGGCCTTGAAGGCGGCGCGAATGCGCTTCAAGCTGTCGCCGAGCAGTTCGTTGTTGCGCGCCGCCAGCCGGCTTGCGGCTTCGTCGAGGAGATCGGACAGCGATCGCGCCGCGCCCGCCGCGACCAGCACCCGGATCTCGCGTTCCAACCGCATGGCGTGGCGCTTCACCCGCTCGCCGTCGGGGCCTCCCGCGATCTCCTTGAGGATGTCGTCGATCAGGCCGGAGAGCGATTGCACCGACGCCGAGCCCTCGGCGTCGCGCAACAGCGCGAGCGGAAAATCATAGCGAAGCGCGTTGAGATCGCGATATTCGGCGAGCAGCGCCGGACGCACGTCGATTTCGTCGGCCGCGTTGGGCGCGCCCTCCGGCCTCCTCCCAATCACATGAAAGGCGATATGCGCTTGATTTGCCGCTCGCATGCTCGATCGTCCTGGTTCGTTTATGCCGCTTCTCCTCGGGCCGGTCGCGCCTCAAGCCGCAGGCAGCGGCCGTTCGCTCGGCTCCTGCGGCCAAACGGTGAACTTGTCGAATTCGGCTTCGAGGCCCGCCTTGATCTTCGCCGTCGAGTGCATCTGCCCGGCGTTGCGCAAATCCTCGTAACAAGGGACGTCCGGGTTGCGGAAGAGAATGCCGACCGGAATCGGATCGAGGATCGACGCGATCTCGCGCGCGCGGTTGATGTCCGATGGGTCGTGGCGCTCCTGATTGGTATAGATCTTGCCGACGGCGGGGCTGATCTGAAGGCCGCGCTCATGCCCCAGAAGCATGATCTTCTGCGGATCGCGCAGAAAGGGGTCGAACAGGTTCGGCAGCCACTCGGGGCAGCGCTGGAGGATGCGGACGAATGAGAAGCCCTTGTGGTGGAACGCCGCCGAGAGAATGTCGTAGAGCACCTCGGGAATCCAATCGACCGCCTGCGCGACGAAGGAAGCGTTCTGGACTCCCAGCGTCACCGTCAGCGGCTGAAGCGGCTCCAGATAACTGCCGCGCGGGGTCGTGTTGCTCTTGGTGCCGCGCGGCGTGGTCGGCGAGGCCTGCTTCTTGGTCAGTCCGTAGATCTGATTGTCGTGCAGCATGACGGTCATGTTCATGTTGTAGCGGATCGCGTGGATCCAGTGGGCCGCGCCGATGCTGCAGCAGTCGCCGTCGCCGGTGTTGACGAACACGTCGAGGTCCGGCCGCGCCATCTTGATGCCTTCGGCGACCGGCAGCGCCCGACCATGAATGCCGTGGAAGCCGTAAGTCCCCATGTAGTGGGGGAACCGGCTCGAGCAGCCGATGCCCGAAACGAACACCGTCTTCTCCGGCCGGAGATCCTCGTCGCGGCAAAGACGCTGCACCGCCGCTAGGATGGCGCCGTCCCCGCATCCCGTGCACCAGCGCGCCAAGCCGCCCTGGTAGTCCTCCAGTTCGTGGCGCTCCTCATACATGCGGAGCAGGCATTCCGTGGCGGCGAGCGTCATGATCGCACTCCTCGACCTTCGTTCAGCTTTTCCAACAACACCCGACGGATTGCGGCGGGCTTGATCGGCTGGCCGCGCACTTCGCTCCAGCAGTCGACGTCGATGAGGTAGCGCGAGCGCAACAGCATCGCCACCGCGGAGTAGCGGCGATTCGTCTCGTCGATGATCTTATCGCTGGGGCTGTCGGACCAATTGCCTTCGATCGTCATCACCTTGCCGAAGCGCTGCATGATCTCCTTGATCCCCGAGGGCATCGGCTGCAGGAAGGTCAAGTGCAGCGACGAGATCTTGTGGCCCTCCGCCGCCAGGCTTTCCACCGTCTCCTCGATCGCGCCCCTGGTGCTTCCCCAGCCGATCACCAGCAAGTCGCCGCTCTGCGCGCCGAACACCGACGGCGTCTTGAGCGCCCTCTGGAGCGCGGCGAGCTTCAGGCTGCGGGCCCGCAGGCCCTGCTGGTTGATGTCGGGCTCGTAGGCGACGTGGCTCGCAACGTCGTGCGCGAGTCCCGTCAGGGCGTGCATGCCGCCCGGTTGGCCGGGAACGAAGCGGCGGGCGAGACCGGTGTCGACGTTCCAGTCGTAGGGTCTGAGCCCCTCGGGCACCTCGCTCTGGTCGATCGGCGGCGCCACCCAGGCTTCGCTGAATTGCGGTCGCCGGAACGGCTGCTGCGAGCTGGCGAGGCTGGCGTCGGAAAGGATCACCACCACCATGTTGAACGTCTCGGCGATCTTGCGCGCGGTGATGACCGAATAGAAGCAGTCCTCGATCGTGCTCGGCGCCATCACCACCTTGGGCGCATCGCCGTGGCTGCCGAACATCGCGGCGAGAAGGTCGCCCTGTTCGACCTTGGTCGGCTGGCCGGTGCTCGGACCGCCTCGCTGCACGTTGACGATGACCATCGGGATCTCGGCCATGACCGCCAGCCCGATCGCCTCCTGCTTCAGCGAAAAGCCGGGCCCGGAGGTGATGGTGACGGAGCACTTGCCGGCGTACGAGGCGCCGATCGCGAACGCGCAGGCGGCGATCTCGTCCTCCGCCTGATGAAGCACGCCTCCGACCTTCTCGAACACGTCGCTCAGATAGTGCGACGCCGAGGTGGCCGGCGTGATCGGATACATCGCGCACACCTCCATCCCCGACGCCAAAACGCCGAGCGCAAGCGCGGTGTTGCCGTTGACGACGATCTGAGGATGGGTGGCGCGTTTGGCGGGAATGCGGAACCCGAAATCGAGGTTCTCTCCGGCCCAGGCATAGCCGGCATCGAGCAGGCTCACATTCGATTTGACGACTTTCGCGTCCTTCTTGCCGAAAGTGAGCGCGATCTGCTCGCGCGCGAGCTGCAGATCGAGGCTGTAGAGCTTGCAGAGCATGCCGAGCGCGAACATGTTCTTGCCGCGCCGCGCGTCGGCGACGACCTTCAGGCACTCGCGCTGCATCGGGATTTCGTAAACGCGGTATCCCGCCGTCACCAGCCGCTCATAGGTCTCGAGGTAGGTCGCCGCGATCTTGGGATCGCGATCCTCGCGCCACATGTTCTCGAGGAGGATGATGCAATTCGCCTTCAGCTCGCCGCCCCGGACCCGTCCGAGAAGCACCTGCTCGTTGAAGGCGATGACGAGGTCGGTTTCGTTGCCCCCGTTGGTGACGCGCCGCGATCCCAAGCGGATACGGTTGCCGCTGCCGCCCGCGACGCTGCGCGCCGGCGGCCGGATTTCCGCCGGGATGATTTCCTCGGTCCACACCCCGTTGCCCATCTTGGCGGCGATGGCCCCGAGCGATTGGCCGCATCTTTGCGCGCCTTCGCCCGAATCGCTGATGATCTCGATGACGTGCTGCGTCAGGGTGACGACTGGCTTCTTGGCGGAAGCCGGACCGATGTTGCCGGCGGTCTCGACCCGGGCTTTCAACGTTGCGTTCGCGTTCATAGGCTCGTCCGTCTCATGTTCCTGAATTGCCGTTGCGGCATATTGGCGCCCGGAAGCCTAGGCGACGCGGATACGCGCAAAGTTCCGCTCCCTGAGATCGATCCCTAAGAATCCGGCCGCGCTGGGCGTCGCCTTGCCGTCGAAAGCGACGTCGTGATCGCGGAGCCTCAGATATTCCTTGATGCTGCGCGCGGCGCGGCGGCCGGCGCCCATGGCCTCGATCACCGTCGCCGCGCCGGTGACGATATCGCCGCCGGCGTAGACGCCGGCCATCGAGGTCGCGAGTTTCTCGTCGGTCTCGATGTAGCCGCGCTTGTTGAGTCGAAGTTTCGACGTCTGCCCGATGATTGGGTTGGCGTTGGTGCCGATCGCGAACACGACCAGATCGATCTCGAACTCGAACTCGCTGCCCGGCGCCGGGACCGGCCGGCGTCGGCCCGAATCGTCCGGTTCGCCAAGCTCCATGCGGACGCAGCGCATGCCGCGAACCCCGCCGGCGCCGTCGTCGAGGATCGCGACCGGGTTGGCGAGCCAATGGAACTCGACTCCTTCCTCCTCGGCGTGATGGACCTCCTCGGCTCGAGCCGGGCACTCCGTCCTCGACCGGCGGTAGATGCAATGCACCTTTTCCGCGCCCAGCCTGAGGCAGACGCGCATCGCGTCCATCGCGGTGTTGCCGGCGCCGACCACGGCGACCCGCCGCTCGATCGGCATCGGCGTGTCGAAGTTCGGGAATTCCTTGGCGCGCATCAGGTTGCAGCGCGTCAACAATTCGTTGGCCGACAGAACGCCGTTGAGCGAATCGCCGGGGATGCCCAACATGGTCGGGTAGCCGGCGCCGGTGCCGATGAAGACGGCGTCAAACCCCATTTCGTCGATCATCTGCTCGATGGTGAACAGCCGCCCGACCAGCGTGTTGCACTCGAATTTGACGCCGAGCTTGCGCAGGTTGTCGATCTCGGCGTCGATCACGGCGTTGGGCAGGCGGAAATCGGGAATTCCGTAGCCGAGAACGCCGCCGGGCCGGTGGAAGGCCTCGTACACCACGACTTCGCATCCGGCCTTGGCCATGTCGGCGGCGCAAGCGACGCCGGCGGGGCCGGAGCCGACGACGCCGATCTTGTATCCATTCGGTTCGATATAGGGGATGTTGACCCAGCCCTCGGCGATGGCGGTGTCGCCGACCCAGCGCTCGAGACGTCCGATCGCGACCGGCTCCAACAAATCGCCGACTGTGCAGACGCCTTCGCATTGGTTCTCCTGCGGGCAGACGCGGCCGCAAATGGCGGGCAGGAGGTTCGTCGCGGTGAGGGTGTCATAGGCGCCGCGAAAATCCTTCTCGCCGAGCTTGCGGATGAACCCCGGGATGTCGACTCCAACGGGACAGCCGTCGACGCAGGGCCGCTCGGGACACAGCAGGCAACGCTCCGACTCCCGCAGCGCATTCTCGACGCTGAAGCCGCAGGCCACTTCGGCGAAATTGCCCACCCGCTCATGCGCCGGCTGCTCGCGCATCGGCGTCCGCTGCTGGGGAATCGTGCGTATCGTCCTCTTCTTGGCCATCCCTTGCCTCATGCGCCTATTCGGTGGTCTGCGGCGCCGACCGACACGCTGGCGTCTCGCCGCCGCAACGCTTGCCTCGATGCACGCTAACTGCCCAGCACTTCGCTGAAGGGGCCGGGAAGCTCCGGCGGTTCGTTCGTCGCGCCCCGCCGCCGCGTCGTCCGCGCCGCCGAGTCTTGCGCCGCGGAAGCTCCCGCGCCCTTCATGCGACAAGTCTCGGACCACCGATGCAGGGCGGATTTTTCTTCGTCGGCGAAGCGCCGAAGACGCGTCATAAGATCGCCGAAGTCGACCTTGTGCCCATCGAAGTCGGGGCCGTCGACGCATGCGAATTTGACTTGATCGCCGACCTTCACCCGGCAGCCGCCGCACATCCCGGTCCCGTCGACCATGATCGGATTGAGGCTGACGATCGTCTTGATGGAATGGGGACGCGTCGTCTCGGCGCATGCCTTCATCATCATCGGAGGGCCGATCGCCACCACCTCGTCGATGTCGGGGTGCCGGCTGATGGCGAGTTCGATGCCGTTGCTGACGAAGCCCTTGATTCCGGCGGAGCCGTCGTCCGTGCACAGGATGAGTTCGTCGCAGCAGGCGGCGAACTTGTCGCGCCAGAAAATCAGCTTCTCGGTGCGGAAGCCGAGGACGCCGATCACATAAGCGCCGGCCTCCTTGAAGCCGCGAGCTTGCGGAAAGATCGGGGCGACGCCCAACCCGCCGCCCACGCAGACGACTTTCCGCGCGCCTCCGACCGGACTCGGCTCGCCCATCGGCCCAACCAAGGCGTAAAGGCTCGATCCGACCTTGCAGGTCTGCTGCATTTCCTTCGTCGTCTTGCCCACCGCCTGGACGACGAGGGTGATGGAGCCTTTTTCGCGATCGAAATCCGCGATGGTCAGCGGGATGCGCTCGCCGCTCGCGTGCGACATGACGATGACGAATTGTCCGGGCCTCGCGGCCTTCGCCATCATCGGATGCGAAATGACCAAGGAGTAGGTGACGTCGGAGAAATCTTCACGGGCCAGGATGCGAAACCCTGTCCCTCGATCAGCCTCGACCATTGACTTGGGCCCCCTCGGAAGCCGCCGTTTCGGCATTTTTGCAGAAGAGATAACCGCTAAGCCGACACCAGCTTTGATATTGCGCAAATCGCCGGCGCTCCGACATGCGGGCGCCTGCGCCGTCTTGCCTACCGGCGGTCCGGCGGCGGTTGATCCACGTCATTGCGCGGAAGCGATTTCCTGGAATGGAATCAATTTGGCGAAGGCGGGAGGGCGTGATGCAGTTCCACTTTGATCGTTCAACGGGCAAATCCACGGCGCCGGACGAGGGCGAAGATCTTCTGCAATGCCGTCTTGCGATCATGGGTCTGGATATCAGCGCGATCGAACGCGGTTACAGCGACGTTTTCGCCAAGCTTAGGCAACGTTGTACGGGCTGCAACGTTCGCACTCCCTGTGCGCTGGACTTGAAGCGCGATCCCAACAACCTTGTATGGGAAGCGTATTGCCCCAACTCGGAGGCGATCAACGCGCTGGTGGTTCTCACAGAAATGACTCAGTGACCGTTGGTCTTCGCGCTCCTTGTCCGCCCCGACATCCGGCGTCGGCGGCGCCTGCGTAGTCAGATAGTTGTATTGTATCAAATAGTCGTAGTTCGGCCTGATTGCGCTTTCACGGCTGCGATCCGGCGACAGGCGGGGCTGTCAAAGCACGAATGCGCAATGCTCCTGCGGCGTGCGCGTGTCCATGTTGCGCCCGCGGTTGAGGTGGTCGTCGATCTCGGCGGCGGCGCCGATCATGCGGCCGTAAAGGAAGACGTTGAACGCGGCCGTTTCGAGGTCTTTCTCTGTGAGCGCGCCCGCCTTGTAGTCCTTCCACAGCACGGCGAGCAGCAAGGCCGCGATGACGGCGTCGACGTTGACGCAGAACACGTAGCGCGTCGCGCCGGTCTCGTAGAGCGCTTGCACCAGCTCGCGGTAGTAGGCGTGGAACACATTATAATCGCCGCGCTTGGCGAGAAAATCGGCGATGAAGCGCTCGCGCGGGTCGTAGTTGACGGGCTTGCCCCTGAAAATCGGGTGATGCACGCCCGGCAGGGCGCGCGGTTCGACGGCGCCCGCCTCTTTCGATTGCGTCTTCTCCTCCCTGTAGATCTCGGCGAATTTCGTCGCCATCGCTTTGAGATCGAGACCATGATTGGGGTCGGTCGGATCTTTCAGATCGGCGCCCTTGAACTGTTCGAGCAGGAAGGCCATGCCCTCGAAGCCGTTGCCGCCATGGCTGTAGCCGCTGTGGCTCAGGAATCCGATCATCGCCTTGTTGATCTGCACGCGGCCAGGCGTCTGCGGACCATCGGCGGAAACGGCGCCCTTTGCGCCCTGCGAGGTAATCGACCCCGGCCCGTTCGAAATGAGGAGCCCGATCAGAATTCGCAACGGCCGCGCTTGCGCTTCGGTCGGCTTCCTGCCGGTGAGAGCGAGGCACAGGAAGTCCGCCATCGTCCAACGCCCGAAACGCTCGTCGCGCGCGATGCCCCAGAGGCTGCCGTGCTTGTGGCGCTTCGCCGGGATCGAGGCGCCGATCATGACGCCGTAGAGGCGCAGATACCAGGGAAGCGTCTCGGCGGTGAGCCTTGAGATGCGTTTGCGCATCAACGGCCCCCACGCGATCGTCGTCGCAATCGCGGCCAGGATCGCGTCGCGCGACAACCGCCCGCCTTGGGATTCGAGAAACTTCAGGAACAGCGATCTTCCGCCACGCTCCCGCACGGCCTTGAGCATCGCCTCCGGACGCGGATCGTCGGCGTCGGCGGGCGAGGCCATGAAGAGAGCGGCGGTCTTCTCGTCGAGCCGAATAGCGCTGACGTCGAAGGTCTCGTCGCGACCGTCCAGCAGCCCCGAGTGCGCGAACGTCGCGATCAGCGTCCTGGCGCATGCAAGGGTGCGCTCGACGCGTTTCGGACCGATGATCGCGGCGGCCGCGGCCATCACGGTGTTGGGCGAGTTGCCCGCTTCGCGCGCCGCCTCGGCCGCGGCGAGCGCGGCGTCGCCGACGAGATTGATCTCGGCCGCCACAGCAATGTCGAGCATCGCTCGATCGTTCTCGGTCGCAATTTCGTGCACCAGCGGCAGGGCGAAATTGGCTTCGAGCGGCTGCAACGCGAGGTCGAGCACGGAATGGCCGTGCACGCTCGTCACCTGGCTGGTGGGATCCATGACCGACGCGCCGGACTTGTCCTTCATGTTCTGGCGAGGGATCACCGCGCCGATCTGGGCGCCGAGCGCTATGATCTGCGCATTGTAGGGCGCCGGCGCTTGAACCGCCGACAAGGCGAGCGTCGTGGGAAGTTTCAATCCCTGGTCGTTGACGATCCACGGCTTCAGCGCCAACGTGCCGCGGCTGGCGAAGTCGGGCTCGATACGGTTGAGCCTCATGACGGCGGTCAGCGCCACAGGGATATGGGCGATGTTGGTGACGACGGCGCCCTTGGCGGAGGCGATCGGCCGCTCGGGCGTGAAGATTTCGTCGACGCCGAACGCTTCCATGAACCATCGCTCTTTGTCCTCGGCCCGATCGCCGGAGCCGGCCATCGCGCCGGCATGGCCGACC
>JBEKFO010000028.1:0-18522 GCA_050013275.1 Roseiarcus sp.
CGAATCAGCCAACGCGCTCGGCATGCCGTTCGTATCGCGTTCGCTGAACTGGGTGCGCGTGGCGCGCCGCTATCCCGTGACGATACGCCTGATCGATCCGCCGCAAGATCTCATGCGCATCGGCGCGTCCGCGGACATCATTGTCGGAACCGGAGCCGCGCATGGCGCTGCAAGCCCTGCTGGCGAGTGAGCCGCGCGCCGCGGTGCGCAGCGATTTACGCCCTTATCCGGGCCGCGCCGCTTTCGCGCTGCGGATCGCGCTCGTATGCGCGCTGACGACGATCGCTTGCATGGCGCTGGGGACGCCCGAGGCCGCAATCGCCTGCTATCTCGTCTTCTTCGCCACGCGCGAGGACGCGGCGGCCAGCGTGTCGATGGCGTTGAAGCTGATCGTTGGCGCGTCGGCCGGCATCGCGATAGGACTCGTGTTCTTGATGGGTTCGGCGGACGAACCGATCGCGCGCATGGCCTTGATGGTCGCCTTCACCTTCGGCGGCATGTTCTTCGCGCACGCTTCCAGCCTCGGGCCTATCGCCAGCACCGTCGGCTTCGTGCTGGCGCTCGGCGTCACTCTGTTCGACCAGGTTCCGGTCCCGGAATTGCTCGTGCGCGGCATGCTGTATCTGTGGCAGGTCGTCGCCGTTCCCATGACGTTGGTGATCGCTGTCAACGCCATTGCCGGACCGCGCGCGCACGAGAAACTGCGCGGCGTCATCGTCGAGAGACTCGAGACGGCCGCGGCGCTGCTTGCCCGCGAACCCGACGCCGCGGCGCGCGCGCGTGCGGTGCTCGGCGCCGACGCGGCCCAGACCCGCGAGCGGCGCAAGACAGCGTATCTGTTCTTTTCAGCCGGCGCGCGCGAACGCGCGCGGCTCGAGACGCTGCTCGATGCGTCGTACGAAATGCTCGCGAGCTGCAAGGCGCAAGCCAGCCGTTTCGGCGAAGGCGCGCGCGACGCCGCACTCGCGGCGCGCTGCAGATCGGTCGCCGCGGCGATCGCTTCCTCCGAGCCGTTCCAGCCGCCCTCCGACGATGACGACGCCTACGCCTTCGCTCCGACGCCGATCCTGCGCCGCATCGAATGGGCCGCTTCGCCGCGTTTTGACGGGTCGGCGCCGGTCGCGGTCAAGGAGCCGCTGCTAGCCGCCGACGCGTTCACTAATCCCGATCACGTGCGGTTCGCGCTGAAGACGACGCTCGCCGCCTTCATCTGCTACGCCGCCTACACCGCGCTCGATTGGTTCGGCATCCACACCGCATTGGTGACCTGCTACTTCGTCGCGCTGTCGAGCGTCGGCGAGACGATCCACAAGCTCACGCTACGCATCGTCGGCTGTCTGATCGGCGCGCTGCTCGGCCTCGTCGCAATGATCGTGCTGATGCCGCATATGACCGACGTCGGGCAGCTAGCGCTGCTGGTTGGCGTCGTGAGCTTCGGCGCGGCGTGGATATCGGCGGGCTCGCAGCGCATCTCCTACATGGGCTGGCAGATCGCGCTCGCGTTCTTCCTGTGCGTTCTGCAAGATTTCGGTCCCGGTTTCGATCTCACCGTCGCTCGCGACCGCATTCTCGGCATCCTGCTCGGCAACCTCGTCATGACCGTCGTCTTTTCGACGGTGTGGCCCGTCGGCGTGGACCGGGCGATTGGGCGGTGGGTCGCGAAAGCCGCTCGCGCGCTGGCCGACTTCACCCGCGCGCCGACCTCGCGCGCCGGGCGGATCGAAGCCTTCCACGTCGCGCTCGGCGAGGCGCGCCGCATCGGCGAGCTGAGCTTGTTCGAGTCGCGCTCTGTCGCTTTCGACGCCAAGGCGCTCGATTCGGCGCGTTCCGTCGGACGCGGTCTCGCTCGCGTTTCGGCGCCGATGGTTCTTCTCGCCGAGAGCTGCGAAGGCGACGTTCTCGCGCCCTATCTGACGCCGCAAGCGCAGGCCGCCGCCGATCGTTTCGAACGCGCCGCGGTCGATTGGCTTTCAGATTTCGCCATCCGCATCGAGACCGGGCTTGGGCTGTCGCCTCCTCCGTGGATCGGCGCGCCGGACGAGACGCTCGATGCGGCTTCAGCCTGCGCCCTGCCGATGTCGGCGGTCGTGGCGCTCGGGCGCCAGTACGATCTCTATCGCGGCGTCTCCGAGGGCATTAACAGACTCGAAGGGGCAGGGTGACGGGCGTGGAAGCGAGGCGTGTGCGGACGAGGGGGTCCGACGAGTTATGTGGCCTGCCGGCGCGCCTCATCCGCGCGGGCGCCGCCGCGATCATCGCGCTTGTGGCCGCCGGCTGCGCGTCCGAATCCTTGTCGCTGGCGCCGGCCAGTCCGCAGACGCCTTATGTGCCCGAGACGACGCAGGCCGCGGCTCCAGCCGGAGAGGAGGAAGGCCGCCCCGACTTCGGCCTGCCGCCCGATCCGACGCTGCCGATCGCAATTCCCCGGCCGGAGATCGACGCGAGCCGAACCCTCGGTCTGCCGGATCTGATCGACATTGCGCAATCCACCAATCCTGCGACGAGCGCCGCGTGGGAGCGCGCGCGCCAGGCCGCTCTCGCGGTCGGCATGGCGAAGGCTGCGTATCTGCCCGTGATTACCGCCGGCGTCTTGGCCGGCTATCAACGCAGCTCGGAAGCCAACCCGAGCATCGACCTTTCGGCCTCCGGTCCGCCTGGGTTCGATGTTTCGCTCGGCGGTTCGCAGTTCCTGCCGCAGACCTTCAGCACGACGGCGCGCGAAATCGTTCCGGCGGCGACGATGAATTGGCTGTTGCTCGATTTCGGCGGCCGGGCCGCGAGCGTCGCCGCCGCGCACGAATTGTCGAACGCCGCCAACATCGGCTTCACCGCCGCGCATCAAAAACTGATCTACGACGTGGCTTCCGCCTTCTACCAGGTCACGGCGTCGCGGGCGCAAGTCGCGATTGCGCGCGACACGGTCGTCAACGCGCGCTTCATTTTCGACGCCGCGCGCGCGCGCAGAGCCCGGGGAATCAGCACCGAGATCGAAGTGGCGCAGGCCCGCCAGCAGGCGGCGCAGGCGCAGCTCGAACTCGTGGAGTCGGAGGGCTTCGCGAGCGACGCCTATCATTCGCTGTTGCGGGCGATGGGCGTTTCGCCGACGCTGGCGCTGAAAATCGAGGACGTTTCCGGCCGGCCGCTGCCGCGCGCAATCTCGACCGACGTCGATCGCCTGATCGCCGAGGCGCTGCGCCGCCGGCCGGACGTTCAGGCCGCATTCGCGCGCATGAAGGCGGACCAGCACAACGTCGAGCGCGCACAGTCCGATTTCCTGCCGCGGGTCGGGCTTACTGGATCGGCGAACCAGGATATCGGCGTCGTCGACGTCAACGACAGCCTGCTCGGCCTCGACACGCGCTCCCGCGTCAACGCGCCAAACGCCAACTTGATGGTCGGGCTCACCGTGCCGATCTTCGACGGCGGGACGCGCGACGCGCAGCTGAAGTCGGCCCAAGCGCAGGCCGACGCGGCCGCGCAGGAGTTCGCGCAAATCCAGACCGACGGCGCGCGCCAGATCGTCGTCGCCTACGACACATTGCGCACGAGTCTGGCGGCCTACGCTGCCGCGACCGAGTTGACGCAGGCGGCGACCATTACCGCGAAAGCGCAGCGGGACTATTACCAACAGGGGCTCGGGACCCTCACCGACGCGGTGGCGGCGCAAACCGCACTGCTGCAGGCGAGGTTGGCGCGCGCCAAGGCGCACAGCGACGCGCTGGTCGCCGCGGCGACGATCGCCTTCGCCACGGGGTCGCTGACCAGCGGCGACACGCTCGGTCGCTAGGGGCCGACGCCACGACGCGGCGAAGCCGGAGCGCGGCCAATCACGGCGTAAATGTAGGAGTTTAAAGCGAATTTGCGACGTCACTCGTCTGGGCGGCCGGCCTCGTCGCGCCGACCGTCGAAAGATTCGACGTAAAGCTCACGCCCCTTGACGACGTCGGCGTCGCTGCCCCCGCAGGACGGGCATTCGAAGCGGTAGCCCTGCAGCTCCCAGATCGTTCCGCAGGCCAGGCAGTGCGCCTCAGCCGCGACCTCGTCGATGTCGAGACGGGCGCCCTCGGCGATCGTGCCTTCGGCGAACAACTCGAATGCGCCCCGGATCTGGCGCGAATCCAACCCACGCAGACGACCGATTTTCAGCCGCACCAGTTCGATCCGGTCGATTCCATGCTCGGCGGCGCGAGCGACCAGGATCGACAGCACGCCTTCCACCACCGTTGCCTCGTGCACGCCAACCTCCGACGCCAGCGCCAAGCTCACTGCGACATTCTGCCTCAGGGGCGGCGCGCCAAGTGTCGGCTCGCCGACAGCGACGGCGCGAGAAGCGCGATAGCCTCACAATCGACACCAGAAGTGCGGCTCGACGCAAGGACCCTGTCCCATGCTCTCCCTCTCCCCGATAACCCCGCTGGCGACGACCTCGACGACGCTCGCCTGGATCGGCGCCATCCTGCTGCTTTTGGGCGAGGTCGCCGCTCTCTTGAGTTTGCCCAACCTCAAGCGGGTGATTGTCATCTCGACCGTCGCGGAAGTGGGTTATGTCCTGATCGGCCTCGGCCTCGGCGGCGCGTCCGGCGAAACCGGGGCCTATATGCATCTGGGTTACCAACTGGCGATGCGCGGCCTCGTTGTCGCCGCCGGCTGGTATCTCGTCAGTCGCACGGGGTCCGCGAAGCTGACCGATCTGGTCGGCAGCGGCGAGCGGATGCCATTGGCGGCGACGCTGTTCGGCTTCGGCGTCTTTTCCGTGATGGGGCTGTCGCCCTTCAAGGGGTCTTTCTCCAAGTTCATCATTCTCTACGCGGCCATCGAACAGGGCCAATGGGCGTTGGCGGCCGTCGGGACCGTCGCGACCATCGTCGCCGCCGTCTATTACATGCTGGTCGTCCAGCGGATCTGCCTCGAGCGTCCCGCGCGCCGCGTTGAGTTGGCGCCGGCGCCGCCGGCGGCGATGCCTCTGGCCTTCGCGCTTGCGGCGCTGACGGTCCTGATCAGCCTGTGGCCCGCGCCGTTCCTGCATTTTGCCGAGGGCCTCGCCGGCGTCGCCGGCGCATCCAACGTGCCCGAATTCGAAGCGCCGTGGTCGACGCTGGTCCTCGTTCCCTATGTCGGCGCCTTCGCGGTCTACGCGATCGGCTGGGCGTCGCCGCGCCTGCGCGACGGGGCGGCGGCGCTGCTCGCGATCGCCACCGTCGCGGTCGTGGCGCTCGATACCGGCCTCGATCCGGCCTCGAAGCTGTTCGCCCTGCTGTTCTCCGGCATCGCGTGCCTGATGATCGTCTACTCGATCGGCTACATGGCGCGCGCCGAATGGACCAACCGCTATTACTTCTTCGCGTTCCTGATGATCGGTTCGCTGATCGGCCTGACGACGGCGCACGAGTTCGGCAACTTCTACGTCTACTGGGAACTGATGACCTGGACGTCCTACTTCCTGGTCGTCCACGAGCAGACCCACAAGGCGCTGCGCGCCGGCCTCATTTACTTCCTGATGTGCGCGGCGGGTGGCTACGTCATGCACTTCGGCATCCTGCTGACGCATGCGCAGATCGGCTCGTTCGAATTTGCCGCGACGGCTGAAAAGGCCGGAACGATCGCGCCGCTGGCGGGGTTCGCCATCGTCGCGTGCTTCTTCGTCGGTTTCGCCGTCAAGATGGGTCTCGTGCCGTTGCACGCCTGGCTGCCGCTCGCCCACCCGGAAGCGCCCTCGTCGATCTCCGGTCCGCTGTCGGGCATCCTGACCAAGGCCGGCGTCTTCGGCATGGTGAAGGTGCTCTATGTGGTGTTCGGCGTCGGCGCCCTCGCGCGCTACGCCGTCCACGGCGTCAACCTCAGCGCCGTCCTCATGGCGCTCGGCTGCGTCACGCTGATCTACGGCGAGCTGCGCGCGCTGTTCGAGACCGAACTGAAGCGCATGCTGGCCTACTCGACGCTCGCGCAGATCGGCGAAATCGCCGCCATCCTCGGCGTCGGCACGGCGCTCGCGACCGATGCCTCGCTGCTCCACGTCGTCAACCACGCGGTGATGAAGACCCTTCTGTTCTACGCCGCAGGCGCGTTCATCCTGAAGACCGGCTTTCGCCGCATCGAGGACCTCGCCGGTCTCGGCCGCGTGATGCCGTTCACCGCCGGCGCCTATGCGCTCGCCAGCTTTGCGATCATGGGCCTGCCGCCGTTCTCCGGCTTCGTCTCGAAGTTCTTCATGATCTACGCCGCGGTCAGCGCCGGGCAGGCGCCGGTCGCTGCGCTGCTGCTCGCGGGCAGCATCATCGGGGTGATCTACTACACCCGCGTCGTCAGCGTCCTGTTCTATCGTCCCTACACCGGGGCGGCCGACGTTGGCGAAGCGCCGGCCTCGATGCTGGTCGCGATGGGCGTTCTCGCCGCCGCGATCGTCCTCGGCGGTCTCGCGCCCGGCTACCAGCTCGACCTCGTCGCTCGCGTCGGCGATCTCGTCGCCATCCGCAGCGCGCTCGCCGCCGCGGCGCTGCCCAGCCTGGCAATGTCCTGGCCGATCTCCGCGACCGTCGCCATGGTCGGCGCGGTGGTGGTCCTCCTTGTCGGCCGCAGCTCGGTCGTCTGGGCGGGCCGCCTCGCGGTCATCGTCCTCGTCGCCGCGCTCGGAGGCGTGATCGTCCAAGCCGGGCGCTACGACCTGCTGTCGTTCTGCTTCGCCCTGCTGATCGCCGGCGTCGGCGCGCTCAACATGACGCACTCGACCGCCTATCTCGCGCATAGCCATGCGCAGGGGCGCTTCTTCGCCGCGTTCACGGTGATGATCGCCGGTCTTCTCGGGATGACGGCGGCGAAGGACATCTTCTCCTTCTTCGCGTTCTGGGAGCTGATGAGCAGCTGGGCGCTGTGGGCGGCGATTGCTCATGAGGAAACGGACGCCGCTCGCCGCGAAGCCTTCAAGTACTTCCTGTTCAATACCGTCGGCGCCGCTTTCCTGTTCCTCGGCTTCGCCCTGGTCGCCGTCCAAGCCGGCACGTTCGAACTCGCCGGCGTCGGCGACGCGTTGCTGCGGTTGCCGCCTGCGGTCGTCGCGCCGGGCGTCGTGCTGGTGTTCCTCGGCCTGGTGATGAAGGCGGCGATGCTGCCGGTGCGGATCGACTACCAGATGCATCCCGCGCTCGCCCCGACTCCTGTCTCCGGTTACATCTCCGCGGTGCTGCTGA
The DNA here is from genome assembly GCA_050013275.1 of Roseiarcus sp. Taxonomy (GTDB): domain Bacteria; phylum Pseudomonadota; class Alphaproteobacteria; order Rhizobiales; family Beijerinckiaceae; genus Roseiarcus. The sequence continues at coordinate 7,185 of JBEKFO010000028.1, forward strand.
AGAGCGGGCCGTGGGGCGTGCTGAAGCTCTTCGTCCTGTTCGGCGGCGCGACGCTGTTCAGCAAGCTCGGCGGCGAAGTCAACGGCCAGCCGCTGCTGCTCTATGTCATCTCCATCATCGCCGCCGTCACCATCCTCTACGCGGGAGCGATGGCGGTGGTGCAGAACGGCATCAAGCTGCTGCTGATCTACTCGACCGTCTGCCAGCTCGGCTACGTGCTGCTCGGCGTGTCGCTCGGCACGTCGCTGGGCGTCGCCGGCGGCCTGATGCATTTCGCCAACCACATGCTGCTCAAGGACACGCTGTTCCTCGTCGCCGGCGCGGTGATGGTGGGCAGCCACGCTCACATGCTCGACGAACTCGGCGGTCTGGGACGGCGCATGCCGATCACCTTCGGCATCTTCCTGTTCTCGGGACTTTCGCTCGCCGGCGTGCCGCCGCTCAGCGGCTTCTCCTCGAAGTGGCTGATCTTCATGGCGGCCTTCCAGTCGGGTCACTGGGCGCTCGGCGCAGCGGCGATGATCGGCAGTCTGTTCACCCTGGCGGCCGTGCTGAAGTTCGCTCACGCCGCCTTCATGGGGACGCCGACCGCCAAGGCGCTTGCGGCCCATGAGGCGCCGCTCGCGATGCTCATCCCGATGGGCGCGCTGACGGCGGCGAGCGTCGTGGTCGGCTTCCTCCCCGGCCTGCTGTTGATGCCGATCGCCGCGATCGAGGGCGAGCTCGGTTTCGCGCCGATCGCCGCGACCCTGACGGGGCCGCTGCCCGGGTTGGAGGGCTGGAGCCCGGCTCTCCTGACGCTGCTCGCGCTGGTCCTCGGCGCGGCGCTCGCGCCGTGGCTGCGCCTCGGCCATCGCGCCGGAATCGTTCGCACTCACGTCCATCAATGCGGCGTCGTCGACCTCGCTCCGGAAGCGATCCGAATCGGCGCCGCCGACCTGTTCGAATCGCCCGACGCGGTCATACGCCGCGCTTTGTTCGCGCCGAAAGGCGCGGACGGCGGCGAGACGGCTTGAGGAAGAGGAACCGATCATGGCCAACCACGCAGCCATACTCATTGCGGCGCTCATCTTCCCCGGCGGGCTTTTCGCACTCGCGCTCGGTCTGGCGCTGAAGGGGGCGGACCGTCGTGTCGCGGCTCGACTCCAGGGCCGCATCGGGCCGCCGCTCGCCCAGCCGTTCTTCGACCTCGTCAAGCTCGGCTTCAAGCGCACGATGGTTCCGGACGTGGCCTGCGAGACGGTGTTCCTCGGCGCGCCGCTTGTCGGCGCGGCGTCGATGCTGCTCGCCGCGGCGCTGATCCCGATCGCCGGCGTCTACACGCCGGACCCGCAGATCGGCAATTTGCTGGTGCTCCTCTATCTCTTGGCGGTCCCAGGCGTCGCGCTGATGATCGCCGGCTCGGCGTCCGGCTCGCCCTACGGCTCGATCGGCTTCTCCCGCGAAATGGCGATGATGCTCGCCTACGAGGGACCGATCGTGCTGATCGTCGCCGCTGTGGCGCTGCGCACCGGCTTCGCCGAGGGGCAATGGGCGACGTTTTCGCTGACCGAGATCGTCGCCTATCAACGCGCTCACGGCGCATTCCTGTTCGACCCGGCGATGTGGCCCGCGATCGCGGCGTTCGCCTTCTTCTACCCCGCCAACCTCGGCATCGTGCCGTTCGACATCCCCGAGGCGGAGACCGAGGTGCTGGAAGGCCCGCTGCTCGAGTACTCCGGTCCCGCGCTCGCCCTCTTCAAGGCGATGTCGGCGCTGAAGGCCGTGGTCGTTCTCAGTCTCGGCGTCGCGCTGTTCATGCCGCTCGGGCTCGGCGGTTTTGCGGGCTTGGCGGGCTGGGCGCTCCAACTTCTGGCGCTGGTGCTGATCGGCGTGACCGCGGTGCGCGTCGCCATGGGGCGCATGCGGATCGACCAGGCCTTCGTCTTCTTTCTCAAGTGGCCGCTGCTGCTCGCCGTCGTGAGCCTCGCCGTCGTCGTCGTCGTTCAAGGAGGGGCGCTATGAGCGTCGTCGAGAGACTCAAGAACGTCGCCGCACGCTCGCCTTGGCTGTATCGGATCAACGCCGGTTCGTGCAACGGCTGCGACGTCGAACTCGCCACCACCGCGCTCATTCCCCGCTACGACGTCGAGCGCCTGGGATGCCAATATTGCGGCAGTCCGCGCCATGCCGACATCGTGCTGATCACCGGGCCGCTGACCAGGCACGTCCTCGCGGCGGCGCAGCGTCTGTTCGAGGAAATTCCCGATCCGAAGGTGACCGTGGCCGTCGGCGTTTGCCCGATCTCGGGCGGCATCTTCCGCGAGAGCTATTCGGTCTGCGCGCCGATCGACCAGTACTTCCCTGTCGACGTCAACGTGCCCGGCTGTCCGCCGCGCCCGCAGGCGATCATCGAGGGCATCGCGAAGGCGATCGCGATCTGGCGCCAGCGGCTGTGAGGGGAACGTCATGAATTTTCTAAGTCTCTTCACCCGCAACCTGAGGCAGGGGCCGTACACCGAACCGTTCCCGTTCGCGCCGGCCCCGACGCCGAAGCGCTTTCGCGGCCGCATCGCCTTTGACGCGAAGTCCTGCGAGGGCTGCCGCCTGTGCGAGAAGGTCTGTCCGTCCGGCGCGATCCGTTTCGAGCGCACCCCTGAGGGCATGACCTTCGATTGCTGGCACGACACCTGCGTCTTCTGCGGCACTTGCGAGTTCTATTGCCCGACCAAGTCGGTCGGCCAGACCGACGACTGGCATCTCTCGCACGCGCAGGATCAGAAGTTCGCGTTGGTCGAGCACGGCCTGATCCCCAACCAGATTTGCGCGGAGTGCGGCGCCAAGGCGCTCGCCACCGCGCCGATGACCGCCAACGTCAGGCCGCCGTACTCGGCCGAAGAGTTCGAACACGCGCGCGCGCTTTGTCCGAAGTGCCGCGCCAAGTTCCTCAAGAGCAGGAGGAAGTCGTGATGCGTTTGCCTGAAGACATCGCCGCGCAGCTGCGCGCCGCCGCGCCGAGCGGCGTCGACTTCTCGTCCGAGACCAACCCTCGCGGCGTGACGGTCGCTTGGGCCGGCTTGGCGAACCGCGAAGAGTTGACGGCGGTCGCCAAGACGATGCTCGCGCTGGGCGCGCGCCTGTCGATGATTTCCGCCTCGCTGCCCCCGCTCCCGCCTGAAGAGGACGAGGAAGAGGAGGAACAAGAAGGCGACGGCGACGCAGCGGCGCAAAGCGAAGCCGAGCCGCCCGCGATTCCCATGACCTTCGGCGGCACGCCGATCGACGGCACCTCCTACGAGATCGACTACCACTTCGACCTCGGCGGCGACACGCTGACCGTCATCGCCTACGTGCCCAGCGGCGGCGCCGTCGCCTCGCTGACGCCGTACTTTCGCACCGCCGACTGGGCCGAGCGCGAGATGATGGAGAACTACGCCATTACGATCCGCGATCACCCCGATCCGCGGCGGTTGTTTATCGATCCCGCGATCGATTCGGCGGTGCTCGAGCGCTTGATCCCCTATTCGACGCTCGTCAACGCCGCCAGCACCAAGGCGCTGTGGGACAAGGTCGTGAGTGGCAAGGGAGGCGCGTCATGACTGCCGGCAAGTCCTTTACGATCCCGGTCGGCCCGCTCCATGTCGCGCTCGAAGAGCCGATGTATTTCCGCATCGACGTGCAGGGCGAAACCGTCAACGCGGTCGAGATCAATGCGGGCCACGTCCATCGCGGCGTCGAATACCTGACCACCAAGCGCACGATCTACCAGGACGTCGTTCTCACCGAGCGCATTTGCTCGCTGTGCTCCAACAGCCATCCTGAAACCTTCGTCATGGCCGCCGAGCAGATCGCCGGAATCGAGATCCCGGAACGCGCGGCCTACCTGCGCGTGATCGCCGCCGAGGTGAAGCGGGTCGCTTCGCATCTGTTCAACGTCGGCATCCTCGCGCATCTGACCGGCTACGAGACGCTGTTCATGCACGCCATGCAGGTGCGCGAGATCGTCCAGGACATCAAGGAATCGGTGTTCGGCAACCGCATGGACCTCGGCGCGATCTGCATCGGCGGCGCGCGCTACGACATCGACGCGGAGATCGCCGCGTACCTGACCGCGTCGCTCGACAAGCTCGCGCCCGAAATCGATACGCTCGAGCAAACCTACCGCACCAACCGCTCGATCCTGCGACGCACCAAGGGCGTCGGCGTGCTGACGCGCGAGGAAGCGATCGCCTGCGGCGTCGTCGGCCCGGTCGCGCGCGCTTCCGGCATCGACTACGACGTGCGCGTCGCGGCGCCTTACGCCGCCTACGACCGTCTGAAGGTGCCCGTTCCGACGCTGGGCGACGGCGACGTGTGGTCGCGCGCGATGATCCGCCTGATCGAAGTGCGCCATGCAATCCAGCTGATCCGCGATTGCCTGCGCGATCTGCCGGACGGCCCCGCGCATATCCATGACCGCCCCGACATTCCGGCGGGACGCGCGGTGACCAAGTGCGAAGCGCCGCGCGGCGAACTGATCTACTACCTGAAGACCAACGGGGCGCCGGAGCCCGAGCGCGTCAAGTGGCGCGTGCCGAGCTTCATGAACTGGGACGCGCTGCGCTTCATGTTCCGCGGCGCCAAGATCGCCGACATCGCCATCATCGTGAACAGCATCGACCCCTGCGTCTCCTGTACGGAGCGCTGACTCAAACTCGCGCGCCCTCGGCGAGCCGAAGGCGGCGACAAAACCGCAAAGGAGTTGAAACCATGGCCTACCAGATCCTCACCGACCTCTGCACCGCCTGCGGCGCTTGCGAGAGCGAATGCCCCAACAAGGCGATCACGCACAAGGGCAAGGTTTTCAAGATCAACCCGACCAAGTGCAAGGAATGCGAGGGCAGTTTCGACACGCCGCAATGCGCCGAAGTCTGCCAGACGGCCGCGTGCGTGCCGCTCGAGCAAGCGGCTTGAGCACTGAAGGATGGAGAGTTCGATGGACGTCTATGAGGAATTGATACGGGAGAGGGACGCAGGACGCGACTGCGCGTTGGCGACCATCGTCAACGTCGTGGGGTCCATCCCTTCCTACGCCACGGCCAAACTGTTGATGCGTGAAGACGGCTCGATCGTCGGCACCGTCGGCGGCGGCGCCGCCGAGGCGGCCGTGATGGCCGCTGCTCGCGAAGTTCTCGCGGGCGGCAAGGCGAAGATGATCTCGTTCGATCTGCACGAGAACCCCCGCATGGACATCGGCATGGTGTGCGGCGGCAGTCTCGATCTGTTCATCGAACCGATCCGGCCGGCGCCGGTCGTCTACTTGGTCGGCGCCGGGCACGTCGGCGCTCTCACGGCGCGCGCGGCCGCGCTCGCGCGCATCGAAGTGGAAGTGATCGATGACCGGCCGGAATTCGCAAACAAGGAACGCTTCCCCGACGCGCGCGCGATCCACGCCGGGGATTTCGAGGCGTCGCTGGCGGCTATCAAGCCGAACCACCGCGCGCTCGTCTTCATCGCCGCACGCGGTCACGAACTCGATGCCCGCGCGCTGAAGTGGGCGGTCGGAACGCCCGCCGCCTACATCGGCATGATCGGTTCGAAACGGAAGATTCTTTCCGTCTACCGCAAACTCGAGGCGGAGGGCGTGACGGACGAACAGTTCGATCGAGTTCACGCCCCGGTCGGGCTGAATATCGGCGCGACCACACCCGAAGAGATCGCCATCTCCGTCGTCGCCGAGATGGTCGCCTGCATCCGCAACGCGGCCGCCGCAAGTCCGCTGATGAGCAACATGCGCGAACTGGCGGGCAAAGCTGGGCGGGCTCCCGCGCCACTGAAAGTAGAAGGCCGTCGCACCTCGGCGAAAGCCGCGATGCGCGTCGTTGAACCGCAAGTCCCGGCGGCGCAGCCGTCGGAACTTCGCACTGCCTGAGGAGACGGAAAATGAAGCGAACCTCACTAATCGTAAACGGAGTTAACCGCTGGGTGGTCGCCGACAGTCAGGCGACCCTCGCCGATGTCCTGCGCGAACAGATGCTGCTCACGGGCTGCAAGGTCTGTTGCGAGGATGGCCAGTGCGGCTCCTGCACTGTCGTCATCGACGACAAGCCGATCCGCGCCTGCCAGACGACGCTGGAAAAGCTGGCGCCCGACGCCAACATCACCACCATCGAAGGCATTGGCACGGCCGATAATCTGCACCCGCTGCAAACCGCGTGGATGGCGCACGGCGGCGCCCAGTGCGGCGTCTGCACCCCGGGTTTCATCATGTCGGCGAAGGTGCTGCTCGACGGCAACAAGTCCCCGACGCGCGAACAGGTGCGCTCCTGGTTCAATCGTAACCGCAACCTTTGCCGCTGCACCGGCTACAAGCCGCTGGTCGACGCGGTGATGGACGCGGCCGCGATGCTGCGCGGCGAGAAGACCGCCGCCCAAGTGCTCGCCGCTCCCAAGGCGAACGGCTCGATCCTCGGCACGAAGTATCAACGCCCCTCGGCCCTCGCCAAGGTCATGGGCACATGGGACTTCGGGGCCGACGTCGCGCTCAGGATGCCGGAAGGCACGCTGCGTCTCGCTCTCACGCAGGCCAAGGTTTCGCATGCGCTGATCAAGGACATCGACACGAGCGAAGCCGAGAAGATGGAAGGCGTCGAGAAGGTCATCACCTGGAAGGACGTGAAGGGCAAGAACGCCATCACCGGCCTCATCACCTTCCCGACCAACAAGGGCGACGGCTGGGATCGTCCGATCCTTAGCAAGGACAAGATCTTCCAGTTCGGCGACGCGATCGCCATCGTCGCCGCCGACACCGAGGAGCACGCGCGCGCGGCGGCCGAGAAGGTCAAGGTCGACCTCGAAGTGCTGCCGGCCTACATGTCGGGCTTCGCGGCGCTCGCTCCCGACGCGATGGAAATCCACCCCGGCGTTCCCAACGCGTACTATGAGCAAGGGGTTGTGAAGGGCGCGGACACCAAGCCGTTCTTCGCCAGCGCCAAGGCGACGGTGGACGTGACCACCTATTGCAGCCGCCAGCCGCATCTGCATCTGGAGCCCGACTGCGGCGTCGCCTACATCGACGACGACGGCGTCGTGACCATCCAGTCGAAGAGCATCGGCGTGCATCTGCATCACGCGATGATCTGCCCCGGCATCGGCGTCGAGCCGGAAAAGCTGAGGCTGATCCAGAACCCGACCGGCGGAACTTTCGGCTACAAGTTCTCGCCGACCATGGAAGCGCTGCTCGGCGTCGCCGCCATCGCCACCGGCAAGCCGGTGTCGTTGGTCTACAACCAGTACCAGAACATCACTTACACCGGGAAGCGTTCGCCCGGTAACGTCAACGTCAAGCTCGCCTGCGACAAGAACGGCAAGCTGACGGCGATGGAAACCGACTGGTGGATCGACCACGGCCCGTATTCGGAGTTCGGCGATCTCTTGACGGTCCGACAGGCGCAGTTCACCGGCGCCGGCTACCACCTCGAGAACATCCGGGGCCATGGCCGCACGGTCGCCACCAACCACGCCTGGGGATCGGCTTTCCGCGCCTACGGCTCGCCGCAATCGTTCCTGGCCTCTGAGACCGCCATGGACATCCTGGCCGAGAAGATGGGCGAGGACCCGTTCGAGTTCCGCTATAAGAATCTCTATAACGAAAACTCGACGACGCCGACCGGCCAGAAGCCGGACGTGCTGGTGCTTCGCCAGCTCTTCGACTTGCTGCGTCCGAAGTACCTCGAAGCCAAGAAGCGTTGCGCCGAACTCTCCACGCCGGAGACGAAGCGCGGCGTCGGCATCGCGATCGGCATCTACGGCTGCGGTCTCGACGGACCCGACGGTTCGGCGGCGCGCGTGGAACTGACGCCGACCGGCGTCACCGTCTACAATGCCTGGGAAGACCACGGCCAGGGCGCCGATCTGGGCACGCTGACCATGGCGCACGAGGTGTTGCGGGCCGCGGGCTTCAAGCCGGGTCAGTTCAAGCTGGTGATGAACGACACCACCTTGCCGAACTCCGGCCCGGCGGGCGGCAGCCGCTCCAACGTCTTCACCGGCAATGCGACGCGGGTGGCGGCGGAAATGCTGTTGAACGCCATGAAGAAGGCGGACGGAACATACCGGACCTACGCCGAAATGAAGGCGGAGAACATTCCGCTCGTCTATGACGGCAAGTGGGCTGCCGCCGCCTGCACGGCGTGCAGCTCCGAGACCGGGCAGGGCTCGCCCTTCCCCGTCTACATGTACGAAGTCTTCATGCCGGAAGTGGAAGTCGACGTGGAGACCGGCCAGGCCAAGGTGGTGAAGTTCACGACGGCGGTCGACGTCGGAACGATCATCAACCGGGCCACGGTCGACGGCCAGATCTACGGCGGTCTCGCCCAGGGCATCGGTCTCGCCCTGACCGAGGACTTCGACGATCTGGAACTGCACACCACGCTGCGCGACTGCGGCATCCCCTATCCGAAGGACATTCCCGACGACATGGAGATCCTCTATCTCGAAACGCCGCGCGGCGATGGACCGTTCGGGGCCGCGGGCGTCGGCGAAGCGCCGCTGACCGCGCCGCATCCCGCCATCCTCAACGCCGTCTACAACGCCTGCGGCGTCCGGGTCTTCCGCGTTCCGGCGCTGCCCGAGGTCATCAAGATGGGGCTCGAGGCCAAGCAAGGTAAGGCGGCCAAGGAACTCGAGCATCATTAAGCTCGCGTTCACGCGCTGAAGCGGACCGTTCTTCTTGCCTGCAAGGACGGTCCGCCTCGGAACCGGGGCCGCGGCGAATCGCGGCCCCGGGGCTCTCGTTACAGGAGCGTTGGAGATGGACGGCCAGCGCGTCAAAGGGTGGGAAGCCCGATGCGTCGAGGAGCAACCGCCGGCGTGCACGACGGCGTGTCCTCTGCATCTCGACGTCCGGGCCATGCTGGAGAAGATGAAGTCCGGCGATTTCGTCGCCGCCTTCGCCGTTTATACTCGCGCCATTCCGTTCCCGGCGATCCTCAGCCACATTTGCGATCATCCCTGCGAAGCCCAGTGCCGTAGGGCGGAAGCGGGCGGCGCGATCCGTATCGCCGCGTTGGAGCGCGCTTGCGTCGAGGAGGCGGTCGGCGCCGTTCGCCGCACTGCGCAGACGATCCGCAAGCCCAAGCGCATCGCCGTCGTCGGCGCAGGGCTGGCGGGTCTGACCGCCGCTTTCGACCTCGCGATGAAAGGACATCGGGTCACGGTCTTCGAAGCAGACGCCCATCCGCTGGAGAGGCTGGTGTGCGACTACGCGGCGGCGCTGCCATCCTCCGCGATCGAAGTCGACCTCGGCGCCCTGACGAAGCTCGGCGTCGAGGTTCGCTGTCGTTCGCGCATTGTGGGGAGCGACGGCCCGCTCGGGCTCGATACGCTGATCGCAACCCATGACGCGGCGCTGCTGGCGCTCGGCCCTGGTCCGGCGCTCGACTTCGCCTCGGTCATTCGCTTGACCGACGCGGGTCGCATCGCCATCGACCCCAACACCCGCGCCACCAGCCACCCGAAAGTGTTCGGCGGCGGCTTCCACGGGGCGCCCGGCGAGGTCTATTCGCCGATCGGCTCGGTCGCCGACGGCCGCCGAGCAGCGGCATCGATCGATCGCTTCCTGCAGGGCGCTTCGCTGACCGCGAGCCGCGCCGACGACGGCGCGGCGGCCTCGTGCCTCTATGTCAACGTCGCCGCCCATGATCCGAAGCCGCCCGTTGAGCCGTCGGCGCCGGAGGAGGGCTACGGTCCCGCCGAGGCGATGGCCGAAGCGGCGCGCTGTTTCCCCTGCCGCTGCATGGAATGCGTCAAGGCGTGCGAATACCTCAAGCACTACGGCGCCTATCCCAAGCGCTATGTTCGCGACATCTACAACAACGTCGGCATCGTGATGGGCCACCGCAAGGCCAATCGGATGATCGACAGTTGCACGCTGTGCGGCCTGTGCGAGACGCTCTGTCCCAACGACCTCAGCATGGCCCAGGTCTGCCTCGAAGCGCGCCGCGACATGGTCGAAAGCGGCCACATGCCGGCGTCCCATCACGATTTCGCGCTACGCGAAATGGCCTACAGCCGATCCGAGGTCGCGGCTTTCGCCCGCCATCAGCCCGGCCATTCCGCGAGCGCCATGATCTTCTTCCCTGGTTGCCAGTTGTCCGCGTCCTCGCCCGAACATGTCGAGCGCATTTACGCTCACCTCGCGGGCAGGATAGCCGGCGGCGTCGGCCTGATGATCGACTGCTGCGGCGCGCCCGCGCACTGGGCCGGGCGGCGCGATCTCCACGACGAAGCCAAGGCGCAGCTCCGCCAGACATGGGAGAGCTTCGGCAAGCCGCAAATCGTCACCGCGTGTTCGACCTGCCTGAAGATGTTCGCCGATTTCCATCCCGAGATGAAGGCGCGCTCGCTGTGGAGCGTGATCGCCGAAATCGGTTGGCCGGATGGACCGCGACCCGCCGTCGCCGGTCCGCTCGCGATCCACGATCCTTGCAGCGGGCGTCACGCGACCGAAGTTCAACGCGCGGTGCGCGATCTCGCCGCAAGGCTCGGCGCCGGGGTGCGCGAGCTGAGCGGCGCCGAGCTGACGACCTGCTGCGGTTTCGGCGGGCTGGCGTCCTTCGCCAATCCGGAGCTCGCCGACAAGATCGTCGACCGCCGCATCGACGAGAGCGCCGCCGACTACCTCACGTATTGCGCGATGTGCCGGGACAATTTCGCTCGGCGCGGCAAGCGCGCGGTTCATCTGCTCGATCTGGTCTATCCTGCCACGCAGGCGGGCGATCCGGCTGCGCGTCCCGACCCCGGGTTCTCGCGCCGCCGCGACAACCGGGCCCGCCTGAAAGCGCGATTGCTGCGCCAATTGTGGGGAGAGGATATGAACGATCCCGTGCCTGAAATCGATCTCGTCGTGCCCGAGCCGGTGCGCGCCGCGATGGAGCGCAAACTGATCCTCCTCGAGGACGTCGCCCGCGTGATCGCCCATGCCGAAGCGACGGGAAAGAAGCTGAAGGATAAGGCGACCGGTCACGTGCTCGCGTCGCTCAAGGTCGGCGACTTCACCTGCTGGGTCGAATACGAAGCCGCCGGCGGCAAGTTCGTCGTCCATCGGGCCTACGGCCACCGGATGCAGGTCGAGGCGAAGCCATGACCACTCCCTCGAACACGCCGCCCGCAGGGGCGCCCGATCTTGCCAACCTGGTCTGCGCGACCTGCGACGTCCCGTTGGAGATGGGCAAAGTCGTGGCCTCCTACCTCGGCCAGACCTTCCCGGTGGAGCTGCCGCGCTGCCCGCGCTGCGGCTTCGTCTACGTCTCGGAAGACCTCGCCTCGGGCAAGATGTTGAAGGTGGAGCAAGCGTTGGAAGACAAGTGATGGGCGTTTG
>JBEKFO010000029.1:0-18221 GCA_050013275.1 Roseiarcus sp.
CAGCCGAAATTGTCGCCGGCGACGATGATCTTGGCGTTCGCATAGGCGGGCTTGTTGAGCACGAAGTCGGGATTGGGCGAGCCGTCGTCGCGGTAGCGCATCTCGGCGAACAGGCCGGCGCCCAGCCCGGTGCGCTTGATCGTCTTCAGATATTGCTTGGGGATGATCATGTCGGTGTCGACATTGTCGATCTCGAGCGGCGCGGCGACGCCGGTCAACGTCGTGAATTTGTCCATCGCGAGGATTCCGCTGGGCTGATAAGACTCTCGGCCGAAGCGTCTAGCAAAAGCGCGCCGGCGGGGCAAACGGACCCGCGCGGCGCGCAAGGATCGGTCGATGTCCAAATTCCATGAAGAGCTCGACGACAAGCTGATCGCCTTCATCGAAGCGCAGCCGATGTTCTTCATCGCCAGCGCGACGGCGGAGGGGCGGGTCAACATCTCGCCCAAGGGGCTCGACACGTTTCGCGTGCTCGGGCCGCGCCTCTGCGCTTATCTCGACCTCACCGGCTCGGGCGCCGAGACCGCCGCGCACGCGCTCGCGGGCGGCCGCGCGACCTTGATGTTCTGCTCGTTCGCGCGCGATCCCCTGATTCTGCGCCTGTTCGGCCGCGCGCGCTGCGGCACGCCGGGCGGCGCGCTGTGGCGCGAGCACGCCAGCCGTTTCGACGCGTTGCCCGGCGCACGGCAGGTCGTCGTCTTCGACGTCGATTCGGTGCAGACCGCCTGCGGCTTCGGCGTGCCGCTGATGACGCTGGAGGCGCAGCGCTCGACTTTGACCGACACATGGCTCGCCAAGGGCGAAGACGCCGTCGCCGAATACTGGCGGCGCAAGAACAGCGTCTCGATCGACGGCCTGCCGACCGGGCTCGGCGCGCCATGAGCGCCTCGCCGCTTTCCGCCGCCGCCGGCGTCCTCACCATCGACCTCGCCGCGCTCGCCGACAATTGGCGCCTGCTGGCGCGCCGCGCCGCGCCGGGCAAGTGCGGGGCCGTCATCAAGGCGGACGGCTACGGCCTCGGGATCGAGATCGTCGCGCAGGCGCTTCATCGCGCGGGGTGCCGCACGTTCTTCGTCGCGCATCTCTCGGAGGGGCGGCGCGTGCGCGCTTTCCTGCCGCAAGCAGACGCGCGGCTTTATGTGCTCAACGGACTGCAGAGCGGCGCCGACCCGCAAGCCGACTATGCCGCATTCCGCCTCGCGCCGGCGATCGGCAGCGCCGAGGAGCTCACGCGATGGGCGGCTTTCGCGGCGACCCAGGCCACGCCGCCGCCCGCGGCGCTGCACATCGACACCGGCATGAACCGCCTCGGCTTCGCCTCGCTCGCCGAATTGCACGCCGCGACGGCGCGCTGCGGCGGGACCGCCGGCGCCGATCTGCTGATGAGCCATTTCGTTTCCTCCGAAGAGCCTGGCAATCCGCTCAACGCCGTCCAGATCGCGCGGTTCGAGGAGGCGCACGCGGCTTTCCGCTCGCTGTCCACCTCGCTCGCCAATTCTTCCGGCATGTTCCTGCCGGCGCGGCCGATTTTCGACCTCGCGCGGCCGGGCTACGCGCTCTATGGCGGCAATCCGACGCCGGGCCACGCCAACCCTATGAAGTCAGTGGTGACGCTCGACATCGCCATTCAGCAGACGCGCTGGATCGAAGCGGGCGAGAGCTGCGGCTACAACAGCCAATGGACGGCGCGCCGGCGCACCCGTCTCGCCACCTTGCTCGCCGGCTACGCCGATGGTTTGCCGCGCGGCGCGGGCGCCATCGACGGGCGCGAGGGGGCCGAGGTCGTCGTCGCGGGGCGGCGCTGCCCGTTGGTCGGACGGATGTCGATGGACCTCTGCATCGCCGACGTCACCGACGTCCCCGAGGAGGCCGCCCGGCCGGGAGAATTCGCGCGATTGCTGGGCGACGAGATCGGCGTCGACGAATTCGCGTCACGCTCGGGAACGATCGGCTACACCGTGCTGACGAGCCTCGGCGCGCGTTACAGCAGGCGCGTCGTCGACGCTTGAGGGTTCGGCCGACGATTCTCGCGCGCTTTCACGGCGGGCAGGCGTCGCTAAGGCCGTCGAGGCCTTCCTTGGCGCGCTCGAACGTGGCCCGCTCTTTTGGCCCGCTCCAATCGATGGTGACGACGTCGACGCTGTCGAAATCGTCGTCCGTCCAGGCCGGCACGGCGCTCGCGTCGCCGCCGTGCGCGCCGAGGAGATTGCGGACTATGACGTCGATGATCTTGTGCTCCCAGGCGACGACGATCAGAGCGCTGCGGTTGGCGGGGTCTTCGAGCGCGGCCTGCAGCGCCTCGACGTTGGAGAAGCCGATATGCGCGTCGACGGGCACGCCGAAGCGAACCGCCGTCGGCTCGATCGTCGCCAGCGGCCTCACATAATCATAGGAGACGCCCTCGTCCTTCTTCGCCTGGCCGGGATCGGGGGCGAAGATCACGTCCGGCTTGCCGTAGGCCTTGGCGATGACCCTCGGCAGGGCGAGCGCGCGATTGAGGCCCTGGCAGTCGAGTTGCCCGAGTCCGAGGGCCGGCTTCTCGCCGTGGCGAACGAACACGATTCTTTCGGTTCCGCCCTCGCTCAGCGCCGGTCGGCCGGCGAAGGCGAACGCCGCCGCCGCGAGCGCGGCCGTCATGCAAAGTCTCGATCGCTTTGGGCTCATGGGCGTCTCGCAATCCGGCGGGTTCGAAGCGTATCGCAAGGGCGGCGGCGCCGCCAACTCTGGAAATTTGGCGAGCGTCGGCGTAAGGCAACAATGCGGGCGTCGCGGCGCGAGGGGACGGGATCGCCGCAGTCGGGAAGGAAGCCGTCATGAACAAACAGGAAAAGCGCCCACCCGCCGCCGTCGAGGCGGAAGTTCAATTTCTCGACGGCGACATTCGCATCATCCGACCGGGCGCCTTCGTTCGTTGCGCCGTCACCGGCGCCCCGATCGCGCTCGACGAACTGCGATATTGGAGCGTCGACCTCCAGGAAGCCTACGCCGACCCGGAAACGGTCCTCAAAAGCCTGGATCGTCGACCCGCTTGAGGCGCGGACCGGCAAGTCCGCTTTCCCTCTTGGCGAAGGTCGGGGCGGGGATCGCGCCGGTTCCCGCATTCTCGGCCAAGGCGTGAATTGCGCGAGCTTTGCGCACCCCGAATGCCGCAGGCCGCGCTACCGCTCCGCCGCCTTGCCCTTCGCGGGCAGATACGACGACATGCCCTTTCGCGCCAGCGCGTCGGCGCGCTCGTTCATTTCGTCGCCGGCGTGGCCCTTGACCCAGCGCCAGTCGATTTCGTGACGCGTCGCGGCTTCGTCGAGGCGGCGCCACAGGTCTTCGTTCTTGACCGGCTTCTTGTCGGAAGTGCGCCAGCCGTTGCGCTTCCAGTTGTGAATCCACCCGGTCACGCCGCCGCGCACATATTGCGAATCGGTGTGCAGCGCGACGCGGCACGGCCGGCTCAGCGCCTCGAGCGCGGCGATCGCGGCCATCAGCTCCATGCGGTTGTTGGTGGTCGCCGCCTCGCCGCCGCAAAGCTCCTTCTCACGGCCGCCGTAGCGCAGGATCGCGCCCCAGCCGCCGGGACCGGGATTGCCCGAACAGGCGCCGTCGGTCCAGATCGAAACGCGGTCGGTCACGCGAGCCGCCCATAGTCGCGGGCGCTGACGACGCGCTGATGGAAGCGCATCTTGGTCAGGTATTCCAACGGGTTCTTCGGCACGACTTGGGCGCCCGGCGGCACGTTGAGCCAATCGACCAGCCGGGTGAGCATGAAGCGCAGCGCCGAGCCGCGCGCGAGGATCGGCAGCGCCGCGACCTCTTCCGGGTTCAGCGGGCGCAGCCGCTCGTAGCCGGCGATCATCGCCATGCCCTTGGAGACGTTGAACGCGCCGTCGGCCTCGAAGCACCAGGCGTTGAGGCAGACGCCGAGGTCGTAGGCGAACGCGTCGTTGCAGGCGAAATAGAAGTCGATCAGCCCGGAGAGGCGATCGCCGAGGAAGAACACGTTGTCGGGGAAGAGATCGGCGTGAATCACGCCGCTCGGCAGGCCGGTCGGCCAGATCGCCTGCAGCGCCTGCAATTCGGCGGTCATTTCGCGCGCCAGCCCCGGCGCGACTTCGTCGGCGCGAGCCTCGGCGGCCGCGACCAGCGCCGGCCAGCCCTCGATCGACAGCGCGTTGGCGCGGCGAAGCGCAAAGCCGGCGCCCGCTTCGTGCATGCGCGCGAGCGCTTCGCCGACCTGGCCGCAGTGATGGGCTTGCGGCCGGCGAATCCACAGGCCGTCGAGAAAGGTGACGATCGCGGCGGCGCGCCCGGCGAGCCTTCCCAGCGCTTGCCCGTTGCGCGCGCGCACCGGCTGTGGACAGGTGACGCCGCGCGCGGCGAGGTGCTCCATCAGGCCGATGAAGAACGGCAGGTCCTCCTCGTGCACGCGCTTTTCGTAGAGCGTCAGGATGAACTGGCCGGATTCGGCGCCCAGCAGGAAGTTTGAGTTCTCGACACCCTCGGCTATGCCCTTGAACGAGGTGACGCGACCGAGGTCGTAGCCGGCGAGGAACGCGCCGAGCGCTTCGTCCGTGACTTCGGTGTAGACCGCCATGGTTCGTCCGGGGTGATTCTCAAGCGTGCGCCGCGCCGTCCGGTTGGTAGCGGGGAGGGGAAATGTACGCAAGCGGGCTCTGGGCCGCGTTCACGCTCTTCGCCTCGGCCGCGCAGACGCTGCGCAACGCGATGCAGCGCGAACTGATCGGCGCTCTCGGGGCCATCGGGGCGGCGCAGGTGCGCTTCCTGTTCGGCCTGCCGTTCGCGATTGGGTTCCTCATCGGCGTGCGCGTGTGGACTGGGATCGCCCTGCCCGCCCTTGCGCCGACGACGCTCGCCTGGACCGCGTTCGGCGCGCTGGCGCAGATCGTCGGCACGTCGCTGATGCTGGCGGCGATGCGCCAGCGCAGCTTCGTCGTCGTCGTCGCCTACACCAAGACCGAGGCGGCGCAGGTCGCGTTGTTCGCGCTGCTCTTCCTCGGCGAGACGCCGACCGCCAAACTGATCGGCGCGATCGCGCTGGCGACGGCGGGCGTCTTCCTGATGTCCGGACGCGGCGCGGCGGACGGCGTTCCGTCCTGGCGGCCGGTCGCGATGGGGCTCGTTTCTGCCGCGTTCTTTGCACTGGCCGCGATCGGCTTCCGCGGCGCGGTGACCACCGTCGCGACGCCGTCGATCGCGATCGCCGCCTCGACGATCCTCGTCGTCGGCCTCGCCATCCAGACCGCGGTCCTCCTCGCCTATCTCGTGCTGTTCGACCGCACGGGCCTGGCCGCGATCTTCGCGCTCTGGCGCGCCTCGCTGTTCGCCGGCTTCATGGGCGCGCTCGCCTCGCAGTTCTGGTTTCTCGCCTTCGCGCTCACCGACGCGGCGCGGGTGCGCACGCTCGCGCTCGTCGAAGTGCCGTTCGCGCAAGTCGCCTCGCTGCGCCTCTTTCGCGAGGCGCCGAGCCCGCGCGAATGGCTAGGCATGGCGCTGATCGTCGCCGCCGCGGCGGTGCTGATCAACGGGTGAGGAGAGCGGCGCCGCCATCGGCGCGGGCGAACCCCGGAAAGTCGTCGCCGCCACCCCGGTTCACGCGGCGCCTTCGCGGAAAGGGTTGCGGATCGTGAGCCCGCCGAACGCGCGGCCGTGCTGCATGGCTTCGGTGACGAGCGTCTCGCAACCGGCCTCGATGGCCGCGGCCACGATCAGCGCGTCATAGAAGGCGAAGCCGTGGTCGCGGGCGAGCGCCAGGGCGGCCGCATGCGTTCGCTCGGTCAGCGGCGTGACGACGGGAATGCGATTGCGGATGATCGCAAGGGCGCGCTCGATTTCCGGCCAGTCGCGCCCGTGCTTGCGCCGCGAAACATTGGTGAACTCGTTGAGCACTTGCGCGCTGATGATCCCGCCCTCCGCGAGAGCCTCCTGCGCTCGCCCGCGTCTCGGGTCATCGAGGAAGGCGCAAACGAGAACGTTGGTGTCGAAGAACTGGCTCACCGCTCGTTCGCCTCGTCGCGATCGAATTCATAGCCCTCGGGCGCGGGCCAGCGGAACGCTTCCATGTCCTCGAGAAAACGAGCGCGCTTGTCGATCTTCTCGACGGCGAGAATCCGCTTGGAAGCCTCGACGACTTCGAGTTCGTCGCCGGGATTGAGGCCCATCTTTTCGACCAGCGCCTTCGGCAGTCGCACGGCGAGGCTGTTGCCCCACTTGGAAACCTGCATCGCGTTCTCCATGATATACGTTGACATTAGGATATCCTAGATAGGATATCATGAGCAAGAAGAGACAAGAGGCAATCACCGACAATGGTTCGTTCGCCAGCCATGCTTCCCCCGATCGCGACGGCGCGGCTGCGGCTACGCCCGCTTCGCCTGGCGGACGCCGAGGCGTTTCGAGGGATGACGGACGAGCCCGGCGTCATCGCCGCGGTGCATTTTCTCCGCGCGCCGTTCACGCTGTCGGACGCGCGCCGGCTGATCGAAGGCGAGGGCGACGGCAGAGACTGCTTTTGGGGCGTCTGGCTGCGAGAGGACGAAACGCTCGTCGGGACCGTCGGCGCACATTTGCGTGGCGCCGACGAGCTGGAAATCGGCTACTGGTTCTCCAGTTCCGTGCACGGCCGAGGCGTCGGCGGCGAGGCCGTCGCTTCGCTCGTCGAGGCCCTCAGAACCGCCTATCCCGAGCGGCGCCTGCTCGCCGAATGCCGGCCTGAGAATCGAGCGTCGTGGCGATTGTTGGAGAAAATCGGGTTTCGCGCGGACGGGACGGACGGCTCGCGGGCCGGTCGCAAACGGCTCACGCTCGTTCACGCGACTTGAGACTGTGGAACACGGGCGCCGCGCCCGCATGTCCCTGTTCGGCTAATCCCCGACGAACGCTCGCACCGTTGCCAGCGCTTGCGAGGCTTCGCTGTCGCCGAGCCGTCCGGCTTTGCGTGCGATCCGCGATGGCTCGACCGTCGCAATCTTCGTCGGTCGCACGACGCACGGTGCAGGTAGGCCGGCGAGCGCCAAGTCGCCGATCGGGGCGTCATGGGGAAGCGCGGCTTGGCGCGCGCTGGTGATCATCGCCAGCCAGACGAACCCTTGTTCGGCCAGCCGCGCGTTGGACACTACCAGCGCAGGACGGCGCTTTTCGGCCAACCGATCCGAATAGGGGAAGGGCACGACGACGACGTCGCCGGGCGCGTAGGTTATCTTTTCAGAGGTCGGCAAAGGCTTCCTCGTCCGCCTCGCTGGACCATTCCGAAAACGTCGCAAAAGGGTCGTCCTCTTGCGCGGGCGCTTCCTTTTCGATGCGCACGCCTTTGTCGTCGATGACATAGCGCAGGCGGTCGCCAGGCAAGACCTTCAGCCGCTCGCGCACCTCGCGCGGCAGCACAGTCTGGCTCTTCACGGAAACCTTCGAATAATAGGCCTTCAACTTGGCTGCACACATATCGCCCTCGCAAGCGAACACTTGGCCCAAGCACAGCTTACCGCCTTACCGTCTTACGCGCAACGACAATTGGCGCGACCGTCGCGCGAACGCCGCATCCCCTCACGCCCCCTCAGCCTTCCGCAGCGACCGCGGCAGCGGGAAGAACATCGCTTCGTCGGCGGCGGCCAGCGTCTCGACCGCGATCTCGAACCGTTCGGCGAAGGCGTCGACGATCTCATCGACCAGGATTTCCGGCGCCGAGGCGCCGGCGGTGATCGCGAGCGAGCGCACGGCGGCGAACGCGGGCCAGTCGATCGCCTCGACGCTGGGCACGAGCGCGGCGACCTTGCAGCCTTCGCGCTCGGCGACTTCGCGCAGGCGCTGCGAATTCGACGAATTGGCCGCGCCGACCACGATCACCGCCTCGACCATCGCCGCCGCGCGCTTGACCGCCTCCTGGCGGTTGGTGGTGGCGTAGCAGATGTCCTCGAGCGGCGGCGCGTGGATGTGCGGGAAGCGCGCTTTGAGCGCGGCGACGATTTCGCGGGTGTCGTCGACCGAGAGCGTCGTCTGGGTGACGTAGGCGAGCGGGGCCCCGGCGTCGAACGCCAGTCCCTCGACCTCGGCGACCGAGCTGACCAGACTCGCCGCGCGCGCCGGCAATTGCCCCATCGTGCCGATTACTTCGGGGTGGCCGACGTGGCCGATCAGGATCACGTGGCGCCCGCGTTTGTGATGGACCTGCGCCTCGCGGTGAACCTTGGTCACCAGCGGGCAGGTGGCGTCGATGGTGAAGAGGCCGCGCGCGCGCGCCTCCTCGGGCACCGCCTTGGCGACGCCGTGGGCGGAGAAGATCACCGGCGCGGCGCCGGCGGGCGCCTCGCTCAATTCCTTGACGAAGACGACGCCCTTGGCCTTCAGCGCGTCGACGACGTGCTTGTTGTGAACGATCTCGTGGCGGACGTAGACCGGCGCGCCGTAGATCTGCACCGCCCGCTCGACGACGTCGATCGCGCGCACGACGCCGGCGCAAAAACCGCGCGGCGCGCATAAGACAATGCGAAGCTCGGGCTTGGAGGTCATCGATCCCTGACGCTTTCCGTTGCCGTGTCTTGGAAAGGCGGCGACGCGAAGTCAAGCCGCCCGACGGGTTCGCGCCGCGTCTCGCAAACGCCGCGAAAACCAAGTACCATTCCTCGACGCCGGGGCGCGTGGCGGGCAGGGAGCGAGAAGTCGATGACTCTGAGCGACATCATTCAGGCCGCCCAGGGCGGCCAGGGCGTCAACAATCTGGCCAGCCAGTTCGGTCTTTCGCCCGAGCAGGCGCAGGCCGCGATTCAGGCGATGATCCCGGCGTTTTCGACCGGTCTGCAACGGACCGCGCAAGACCCGATGGGTCTCGGCGCCATCCTGACGCAGATGACGAGCGGCGCGCACCAGGGCTCGTTCGCCGACCCGAGCCAGGCGAGCGCGGCGAGCGGCCCCGGCGGCGCGGTGCTCGGCCAGATCTTCGGCTCGCCGCAGATCGCGGCCCAGATCGGCCAGCAAGTGGCGCAAATGTCCGGCGTCAGCGCTCAGATCGTCCAGCAGATGATGCCGATCGTCGCATCGATGCTGATGGGCGGCCTCGCGCAAGCGATGTCCTCGCAGGGGCTCGGCGGCCTCATGGGCCAACTCGCGAGCGCGGCGAGCGCGCCCGGCGGCCTTGGCGCGACGCCCGGTCCGACCGCGGCGCCGCCGCCGGCGAACCCGTTCGCCGGCCTCATCAATTCGCTGTTGGGGCTGCTCGGCGCCGCTCAGCAGCCCGGCTCGCCGCCGGCCGTGGCGGTGCAGGCGGGGCTCAACACCCTGAACGCCATGTTCCAGGCCGGCGTTCAGGTTTCCCAGGCCCATCAGCAAGGGCTGAACGAAATCCTGAAATCCCTGTCGGGCGGCAAACCGAATTGAACGGGGCTCGAGCGGGCGCCGGTTCGGGGCGGCGGAGCCCGCGAGCGCGACGGCGGCCGTTCGGCGGTTCATTGATTTGTCGCGCCAGGGTTCCTATCTAGCGGGCTCCGCGCCGTTCGCCCGGCCCCTCGATTCGGAATATTTCATGGCCCGCGACGTCGCCGATGGTGAGATTGTCGAGTCCCGCGACGACCTGGTCGCGTGGCTCGAAGCGGGCTGCAAGCCCGCCGACGCGTTTCGCATCGGGGCGGAACACGAGAAATTCCTGTTCTACAAGGCGGACTTGACGCCGGTTCCCTATGAGGGCCCGCGCGGCGTTTGCGCGCTGCTCGAGGGCATGCGCGAACGCCTGGGTTGGGAGAGAATCGAGGACGCCGGCAAGGTCATCGGCTTGCTCGACGCGGCCGGCGGCGCCGCGCTTTCGCTCGAGCCGGGCGGCCAATTCGAGCTTTCCGGCGCGCCGTTGGCGACGGTCCACGAGATCGCGGCCGAACTCGACGCCCATTTGCATTGCGCCCACGCCGTCGCCGATTCGCTCGGGATCGGCTTTCTCGCGCTCGGCGTCAGCCCGAAATGGTCGTTCGCCGAAACCCCGACGATGCCGAAGAGCCGCTACCATATCATGTCGCGCTATATGCCCAGGGTGGGCACACGCGGGCTCGACATGATGTATCGCACCGCGACGGTGCAGACCAATTTCGATTTTTCCGACGAGGCGGACATGGTCGCCAAGCTGCGCGTCGGCCTCGCGTTGCAGCCTGTCGTCACCGCCCTCTTCGCCAATTCGCCGTTCACCGACGGCGCCTTGAACGGCCTTTTGTCGGCGCGCTCGGAAATCTGGCGCCACACCGACGGCGCCCGCACCGGCATGCTGCCGTTCGCGTTCGAATCCGGCATGGGGTTCGAGCGCTACGTCGATTACGCGCTCGACGTCCCCCTCTATTTCGTCAAGCGCGACGGGGTCTATCACGAAGTCGCGGGCGCGAGCTTTCGCGATCTGCTCGCCGGCCGGCTCAAAGCGCTGCCCGGGGAGCGCGCGACGATTGCCGATTGGGCCAATCATCTCTCGACGATCTTTCCCGAAGTGCGCCTCAAGCGCTACCTCGAAATGCGCGGCGCCGACGTCGGCCCGCCCGACCGAATTTGCGCGTTGGCGGCGCTGACGGTCGGTCTCGCCTACGATCGCCAAGCCCTAGCCGCCGCCGGCGAGCTCGTGCGCGCCTGGAGCGCGGCCGAGCGTCAGACCTTGCGCGACGAGGTCCCCCGCCTCGGCCTGGCGGCGCGCATCGCCGGCCGCGAGCTACGCGCGGTCGCTCGCGAGACGCTCGCCATCGCGCGCGGCGGGCTGGCGCGGCGCGGGCGAAAGGACGCCAAGGGCCGCGACGAATCGATCTATCTCGCCCCGCTCGACCAGATCGTCGCCGACGGCCGCGTTCCGGCGCAGCATTGGATCGCGCGCTTCAACGGCGCCTGGGGCGGACGCGTCGAGCCGGCGTTTGGGGAAGCCGCCATCTGATTCGACGCTCGAATCGAGGCGACCGAGCCCGCCCGGCGCATTGCCATGACATTTGTTTCGGCGGTTCATCTTCGGTTCAGGGAGGTTTCGGCACACAGGGGCGGAAGCCTCGCTGGTGGGGCTGTCGCAAAATCAAGGACTTAACGATGTTCAAGAAACTGCTGACCGCCGCGACGCTCGTCGTCGGCCTCGCCGCTCTGCCTGCCTACGCCGCCGAACCGGTGAAGCCCGCGCCCGTCGCGCATCACATGCATCACCACCACCATCACCACCATCACTTCCACCACCACCATCACCATCACCACCATCACCACCACCACGTGAAGCCGATGGCGAAGTGAGCCGACGCGGCGCGAAAGCGCCGCTCAGCCTCCGCTTTTTGCAGCATGATCACGCTTCCGGGTCGGCGATCGCCGCCCGGGAGCGTTTTTCTTTTTGGGGGGACCGGCTAGGCGAAGCGGAGCGGCTCGGCCGGGAAGCGCCGGGACCTCACCCGACCATCCCGGCCCGCGGATCGTAGGGCTTTTCGTCGCGCCAGCGGCGCATCAGCTTGGTCAGATCCGCGTCTTCGCCCGCGGGCATCGCGATGCGCAGCGTCGCCAGGAGATCGCCCTGCGGGAGTTCGCCGCTGGCCGGAAGGCCCTTGCCGCGCAAGCGCAGGACGCGCCCGCCGCCCGTTCCCGGCGCGATCGCCATTTCGACTTCGCCCGACAGCGTGGGGACTCGCACTTTGCCGCCCAACACCGCCTCGTAAAGGGTGATCGGCAGATCGAGACGCAGGTCGCGCCCCTCGACCTTGAACAGCGGATGCGGCGCGTAGCGGATCGTTATGATGGCGTCGCCCGCGGGCCCGTTTCTCGTCCCCGGCCTTCCCTGTCCGCGCAGCCGAATTTGCTTGCCGTCCTCGACGCCGGCGGGAACGGCGACGTCGAGCGTCTTGCCGGTCGGCAGCGCCACGCGCGCCGAACCGCCGCCCGCGGCCATCGGCAAGGGAACCGTGACCGATGCGGCGACGTCCTCGCCGCGCGCCGAGCGCGG
Source organism: Roseiarcus sp. (assembly GCA_050013275.1). Taxonomy (GTDB): domain Bacteria; phylum Pseudomonadota; class Alphaproteobacteria; order Rhizobiales; family Beijerinckiaceae; genus Roseiarcus. The sequence goes on from JBEKFO010000029.1 coordinate 11,933, forward strand.
TCGGCCGCCCGCGCGGCCGCCGAACAACTCGGCGATGACGTCGGGATCGATCGAACCGCCGCCGCGGCCGAAGGAAGACTCGCCGCCGCCGAAATCGAAGTGGAAGTTGCGGAAGTCCGCCCCTTCGCCGGGATGCGCGCCCGGGCGTCGGCCGAAGCCGAAGCCTTCGAATTGCGGCGCGCGCGGCTTGCCGTCCGCGTCGATTTCGCCGCGATCATAGGCGCCGCGCTTCTTGGCGTCGCCGAGAATTTCGTAGGCGGACCCGATTTCCGCGAATCGATCCTTGGCCCGCGGTTCCTTGCTTTGGTCGGGATGGTATTTTTTGGCCAACTTGCGAAAGGCCGACTTGATTTCGCCCTCGCTCGCCGTTTTGGCCAGCCCGAGAACTTCATAGGGGTCGCGCATGATGAGCCCAGAATTGGGCGCCCGCCCCGCAGGCGCGGGCGCCAGTGTCTCCGTCCATATTTGGGCCGCGGCCGCCTTGCTCGCAAGTGGGCGTCAAAGGCCGGTCCACGGCGAGACGTCGTAGATCGCGACCTCGCCGCTGTCGCGCGGGCAGCCGACGGCCTGGAGAGTCTTGGCGTCTTGCCCCTCGACCAGCCGCGCGACGAAGGCGCGGCAGGATTGGCCGTCTCGCGCGAAGGTCCCGGCGACGGCGACGAATTCGCCGTGATCGCCGGTTTCCGGATTGGACCAGACGGCCGGCGCGCCTTGCCCCGGCGCGCCCTGCCCCGGCGCGCGCAGGCTCGCCGCCAGAACGGGTTCGGCGATGCGCCAGTCGCGCGAATCATAGGCGCTCGGCAGCGTCGGCGCCGTCGGCTTGATCGACCCCGTCACGTCGCTGTCCATGAAGGAGGGCAACGGCATGGAGATCGAACATCCCGCGAGCGCGAGCGCGCCCAACGCGACAGCGATCATCCGCCGCACAGCGATCGAACCGCCGCGTCGGCGATTCCTTTCGCGTTTGCCGTTCGGAAGGATTAACATCGCAAATCACGCGAGGTTTTTTCAAAGAGGAGCATATTGCCCTTGAATGCGTTAAATTCGAGTGACTTTACCCAGGCGCGCGATCCGTTCGCGCTGTTCAGTCAGTGGATGGCGGACGCCGGCGAGCGCGAAGTCAACGATCCCGAAGCGATGACGCTCGCCACCGTCGACCCTTCCGGCATGCCGGACGCGCGGGTGATGCTGTGCAAGCAGGCCGACGAGCGCGGCTTCGTCTTCTTCACCAACGCGCAGAGCGCCAAGGGGCGGGAATTGGCGGCGACGGCGAAGGCCGCCGTGTTGTTCCACTGGAAATCGCTGCGCCGCCAAGTGCGCGTGCGCGGCGCGGTGGCGATGATCGGGGAAAGCGAAACGGACGCCTATTTCGCCACCCGGCCGCGCCAAAGCCGCGTCGGCGCCTGGGCGAGCCAGCAGTCGCGGCCGCTCGAATCGCGCGCCAAGCTCCTGGAAGCCGTCGCGTCCTACACCGAGAAGTTCGGCGAGGGCGCGATACCGCGGCCGGCCTATTGGCGGGGATACCGGCTGACGCCGACCGAGATCGAATTCTGGCACGACGGCGAGTTCCGCCTGCACGATCGCGTCCTGTTCAAGCGAGCGCGCGAAGGCGAGCCGTGGTCCCGCGAGCGCCTGTTTCCTTGAGCATGCCGGCGGCAGACAACTGTGCTAACGCTGAGCCTCCCCGCCTCGTCGCGAATTGACAAATGACGCCTCAACCGCCCCCCAACGCTCCTCGCCGCGCCATGTTGCTCACCGGCGCCTCGCGCGGCATCGGCCATGCGACGGTCAAACGCTTCTCTTCGGCGGGATGGCGGGTCATCACCTGCTCGCGCCATCCCTTCCCCGAGGAATGCCCATGGCTCGCCGGCCCCGAGGACCATCTGCAGATCGACCTCGCCGACCCGAGCGACACTATGCGCGCGATCGGCGAAGTCCGCGAACGGCTCGAGGGCGGGCGGCTCGACGCGCTGGTCAACAACGCCGCCATTTCCCCCAAAGGTCCGGGCGGCTCTCGGCTCGGCCTGTTTGAGACCGAGCTCGACGACTGGAACAAGGTGTTTCAGGTCAATTTCTTCGCGCCCGTCCTGCTCGCGCGCGGCCTCAGCGCCGAGCTCGAGTGCGCCAAGGGGGCGATCGTCAACGTCACCTCGATCGCGGGATCGCGGGTGCACCCGTTCGCCGGCGTCGCCTACGCCACTTCGAAGGCCGCGTTGGCCGCCTTGACCCGCGAGATGGCCGCCGACTTCGGGCCGCGCGGCGTGCGCGTCAATGCGATTTCGCCCGGCGAGATCGACACCGCGATCCTTTCCCCCGGCACCGACAAAATCGTCGCGCAAATTCCGCTGCGCCGTCTCGGCTCCCCGGAAGAAGTCGCCAAGGCGATCTATTTCCTGTGCACCGACCAGTCGAGCTACGTTCACGGCGCCGAACTGCTGATCAACGGCGGCCAGCATGTCTGAGGCCGCGCGTGGATGATCGGCTCTATCCGGCGCGGCCTATTCTGGCGGCCTCGGTGGCGGTGTTCCGCGAGGGCCGCGTCCTGATCGCGCGGCGCGCGCGCTCGCCCCTCGCCGGCCTTTATTCGCTGCCGGGCGGCGTGGTGGAAGTCGGAGAGACGTTGCGGCAAGCCGCGTTGCGCGAACTCGCCGAGGAGGTCGGCGTCGAAGCGGATATCCTGGCCTTCGTCGATCACGTCGAACCGATCGTTTTCGAAGGCGTCAGGGTCCGCGAGCACTATGTGATCGCGTCGTTCGTCGCGCGCTGGCGGGGCGGCGAGGCGCGCGCCGGCGCGGAGGCGGACGCGGTCGCCTGGGTCGAACCGGAAGAGATCGCGCGCTGGCCGACGACGCCGAAATTGCCCGATATCGTCGAAAAGGCGGCGAGTCTCGAAAGGAGCCTGCCGTGAAGCGGCCCGGCGCTCGCCTTTGCGCCGCTTGCATCGCGCTGGCGCTCGCCGTGAGCCCGCTCGCCGCGCAGACGCCCCCCGCCAAGCCCGCCGCGCCGGCGGAGCAACCGGCGCCGGCGCCCGAGCCGCCGCCGCCCTACGAACCGCAATTGATGCGCCTGGCCGAAGTCATGGGCGCGCTCTCCTATTTGCGCGACCTTTGCGGCGATGGCGACGGCGCGACGTTTCGCGCCAAATTCGGCGCCCTCTTGGAGACGGAAGCGAACACGCCCGGCCGCAAGGAGACGCTCGCCGGCGCCTTCAACCGCGGCTTGCGCGATTACGAAATGACCTATCACGCCTGCACGCCGGCCGCGCGGGAGATCGTGGCGCGGTTTCTCGACGAGGCCGCGCGGATCGCCAAGGACGTCGCCAACCGCTACGCGGGCTGACGTTCCGCGGGTCAGGCGGCAGGCGCTCTGCGCCCGATCCAGCGGCGGACCCGCTTGGCGTAGGCGTCGAACTCCTCGGGATGGAGACGCCGCAGCATCGCTTCCTCGGTCGGCATGACGACGCGGTCGTTGACGAGGAAGAACAGCGCGGGCAGCCCGAACGCCGCCGCGAGCAGGCTCGGCCGCCACGGCGCGAAGGCCTGGAGATAGAGCGCCAGCGCCGCCCACAGCAGGAATTGGACCATCGCCAGGAGATAGGTCGGATTGCGCGACCAGGCGTAGGGGCCGTCGGTGACCAGCGCCGACGACTTCACGTAAGTGCGGGCGTCGCCGCCGGCCTTGTCGAGATGGGCGATCACGAGCACCTTGCCGACGTAGCAGGCGAGGATCAGCACGCCGAGGAGGAAGGTCGGCGCCATCACCAGGCCCAGGTCCATTTCGCTCCCCCAGACGGGGACGACCGCGACGACGAAGAGAAGCGAGAACGCGAGATCGATGACGAAGGTCGCAGCGAACTTGAACCGCTTCGGCGCCGCCTCGGCGTCTGCGGCGGCGGGCTCGTCGAACAGGGAGCTTTTCAACACGACGCTCATCGCTTGTCTTCCCACGGCCGTTGCGCGCGGCGATCGGCCCGGCGGGGCCAGGTCGGCGCGGAAGCGACAATGCCGTGCGGCGGTAAATTTTCCCCGTCCGCGTTCGCGCTACGGGCCGTCTCTCGGCAGAGCATCCCTTACAAAGTCTTAACGCCGCGTTTCGTCGCTCGCGCGCGGCGATACGACCGCGCGCCTAAGCTCAGCTCAACTTGCCTTCGACGCCCTCGACCAGCCATTGCAGGCTGGCGAGCGCGGCGTCGTCCATCGTCTGGCCGGCGGGCAGCTTGACCGCGCCGCTCTGGTCGACGAGCGGGCCGACGAAGATCTTCTGCTTGCCCGAGGTGATGTCGTCGACGGTCCGCTGCGCCAGCGCCTTGACGTCGTCCGGCATGTTGGTGAACGGCGACATCTTCAGCATGCCCGAGGCGAAGCCGCCCCAGACGTCGGCGCTCGTCCACGCGCCGTCGATGACGTCCTGGACGCGCTTGATGTAATAGGGCCCCCAAACGTTGACGTCGGCGGTGAGCTCCGTGTGCGGCGCGAACTTGGCCATGTCCGTCGCTTCGCCGAACGCAAGGACGCCGCGGCTCTCGGCGACCTGCAGCGGCGCCGGCGAGTCGGTGTGTTGGGTGATGACGTCGCAGCCCTGATCGATCAGCGCCTTGGCGGCGTCGCCTTCCTTGCCCGGATCGTACCAGGAATTGATCAGGATGAATTTCAGCCGCGCCTTGGGATTGACGCTGCGCATGCCCAAAAGGAACGCGTCCATGCCCTGGACGACCTCCGGCACGGCCATCGAGCCGACGTAACCGGCGACGCCCGTCTTCGACACCTTGCCCGCGATGACGCCCTGGACGAAGCGGCCCTCGTAGAAGCGGATGTTATAGGTCGAGACATTGGCGGCGCGCTTGTAGCCGGTGCAATGCTCGAACTTGACCGCGGGGAATCGCTTCGCCGTGCCGATCACGTAGTTCATGTATCCGAACGAGGTGGCGAAGATCAGCTTGGCGCCCTTGGCCGCGAGGTCGGCGAGCACGTGCTCCGAGTCCGGACCCTCGGGCACGCTTTCGACGTATGAGGTTTTCACCGCATCGCCGAAATGCGCCTCCACCTCTTTGCGGGCGGCGTCGTGCTGATAGGTCCATCCGAAATCGCCGACCGGGCCGTTATAGACGAAAGCGACTTTCATCGGTTCGGCCGCGCGGGCGCGGCTCAGCGCCAGCGGCGTCGCGGCGGCGGCGAGCCCTGTTCCCAGAAGCTTGTTGAACGTCCGACGATCCATCGCATGTCTCCTGTCTCTCCGCCGAAGTGACTACACCCGCGCCGCGCGATCGCCAATCGCCGCGCGCGAATGGGCAAGCAAGGCGCAGGCCAAGCGGAAACTCCCCCCAGGCCCCTCGTCGTTGAGCCCTGCGCCGCGAAAACGATCGGCGCCGGCTGGAATCAGGCGCCGGCGTAGAACGGCTTGCCGAGACAGGCCGGCTGGTTCAAGCGGATGCGGCGGCGATCGCGCGAGATGATCGCGAGCACCACGACGGTGACGATGTAGGGCAGGGCGGAAATGAACGGCGAGGGAATCGCCACGCCGAGGCCCTGGACGTAGAGCGAGAGATACATGATCGCGCCGAACAGATAGGCGCCGCCGAGCAGCCATGCCGGCCGCCAGGTCGCGAACACGACCAGCGCCAGCGCGATCCAGCCGCGACCCGCCGTCATGTTCTCCGCCCACATCGGCGAATAGGCGAGCGACATGTAGCCGCCCGCGAGCCCCGCCATCGCGCCGCCGAACAGCGTCGCCCCGAGGCGGATCGCATTGACGGGATAGCCGATGGCGTGAGCGGCGTCGTGGGAATCGCCGACCGAGCGCAACACCAGCCCTGCATGTGTGCGATAGAGAAACCACGCCACCGCCGCCAGAATCAGGAACGAGGCGTAGACTAGCGCATCCTGGCCGAACAGCACCGGGCCGACGAACGGAATCTGCGAAAGGCCCGGCGCGGCGAGCTTGGCGATTTCCGGCCCGCGGATGCCGACATAGCCGGCGCCGAGCAACGAACTGAAGCCGCGGCCGAAAATCGTCAGGGCGAGTCCGGCGGCGGTCTGGTTGCTGAGCAGGGTCAAGGTCAGGAAAGCGAAGATCGCCGACAGCGCCGCGCCGCCGGCGATCGCGGCCGCGAGGCCGAGCGTGGCGCTGCCGGTCAGATGGCCGACGACAAAGCCGGTGACCGCCCCCACCAGCATCATGCCTTCGACGCCGAGATTGAGAACGCCGGCGCGCTCGGTGACCAACTCGCCGGCGGCCGCGAGCAGCAACGGCGTCGAGGAGGCCATCACGCTGACGAAGAAGCTGGTCAGGA
>JBEKFO010000030.1:0-18220 GCA_050013275.1 Roseiarcus sp.
CTCGATTGCGTCGGTCAGCCGTTGCGCGCGCTGCTTGTCGGCGGTGAAGACGTCCCAGACATATTCGATCGAGGCGCCGTCCTCGGTCAGCTCGGCCGAAAGATAGCCGCGCACGAGATAGTGGGCCTTCGCCGCGTCGACGACGGCGATGTCGCGCGCGCGCGCCTCGCGCTCCAGGGATTGCGAGAAGGTCGCGGAAACGCCGTCCGGCGCGCCCTCGACGGAAACGATGGCGACGCTCGCCGGGGCAAGACTTACGCCTTCGCGCCGTACGAACTGATGATAGGCGTCCGCGCTCGGCGCGACGTCGGCGGTCCCTTCCATGCATCCGCACAGCGCCAGCGGCGCCGCCAGGATACAGAGCCGCGCCAGCGCCGCGCGCTCCTTCCAAGTCTTCCCCGCCGCCGAACGCCTCAAGCCGGACCACTCCTCACGCCGGACCGCCCGCTCGAGGCGACCGACCTTAACGATCTGCTAACCCTATTTGCGGACGAGGTCCAGATCGGGGGCGTTCAACGGTTCGGCATGGTGAACGCCGACGAGATAGGTGCGCCCGAGGCAAAGAGCCGTCCGGCTTTCGCTGTCCATCAGGATCATGTGCAGGAAATAGACCTGATCGCGCGCGACGACGAAGTCGTTGCGCTCGTAGAACATCGGCGCGTCCATCCACGAGGGGGTGAATTTCGCGCCGAGCGAATAGCCGCAGGCGTTGAGGCGGTGGCGCGAAAGACGACGCGCGTCGAGGACGCGCGCGTGGGCGGCGAAGACGTCGCCCGCCGACCGGCCGGGCTTCAACTCGGCCTCGCAGGCGGCGAGCGCCTCCAGCGCGGCGGCGTGATAGGGCGCGTGCAGCGGCTTCGGCCGCCCGACGACATGGGTGCGCATGATAGCGGCGTGGTAGTGGCGGCTGACGCCGGCGAATTCGAGCGTGATCTGATCGTCGCGGGAGAGCTTGCGCCGGCCGCTCTTGTAACGGCACAGCAGCGCGTCGTCGCCCGAGCCGATGATGAATTCGTTGCCGGGATAATCGCCGCCCGCGGAAAAGATCGCGCCGTGCATCGCCGCCAGAATGTCGCCTTCGTCGGCGCCCGCTTTGGTCGCGGCGATCGCCGCCCGGTCGGCGAGGTCGGAAAGACGCGCCGCCTCGCGCACGTAGACGATCTCCTCGGCCGATTTCGTCGTGCGCAGATGCGCGACGAGCGACGAAGCGTCGATCAGCGTCGCGTAGTCTTCGAGCGCCGCCTCGAGCCGGCGGCCGTTGAAATGGGTGAGGCCGTAGCTGTCGAATTCGACGCCGAGGCGGCCACGCGCGCCCAAGTCCTCCAGCATCGCGCGCAGATCGCGGGCGGGATCGGCCCCCTCGCCGTCCTTCCAGATACGGATGTCCTCGATGTTCGACGTGTGGCGGGCCTGACGCAGGTCGGCCGAGCGCGTCAGCAACGCCACGCGCCCGTCGGCGCCGACATAGAGGCACTGAAAAAAGCAGAAGCCGAAGCTATCGTAGCCGGTGAGCCAGTAATCGCTCTCCTGGGCGAACAGCAGCAGCCCGTCGAGCTTGCGCGCCGCCATCGCGGCGAGAAGCCGCTGCTTGCGGGCGGCCATTTCTGACGCGGAAAAATGCACGGGCATCGCGGGCTCCTTCATCGGCGCCCGCGAGCGAAAGCGCGCCGGCGCTGCCGCGTCAAGGCGCGAGGCGACCGAAGGGGCGGTTTTGCCGCGTTATCGATAGACCAGGACGGGAATGGCGCTGTGGGTCAGCACTTTGGCGGTCTCGCTGCCGACCAGCAGCGCGGCGACGCCGCGCCGGCCGTGCGAGGCCATCACGATGAGGTCGCATTTGTTGGCGAGCGCGCAGTCGATGATCGCGCGGTAAGGCTGATCGCTGGACTCGCGGACGGTCTCCGCCGGCACGCTCGCCGCCTCGGCCGCCATTTTCACCTGCTCCAGGGCCCTGTCGGCGATGCGCGCGACGCGTTCGTCGTGCTCTTCGACGGTCTCGGCCACGAGCACCGCGTCCATCGAGGCGACATGGTAGGGCTCGGTGAGGGTGATCGCGGTCACGCGCGCGCCCAGCGACTTGGCCAGTTGAACGCCATAGATGACGGCCTTGCGCGACAGATCGGAACCGTCCGTCGGAATGAGAATATGCTTGAACATCGAGCCCCTGCCCCTGTTGCCCCGTCTGGGTTTCGTTTACGCGCCGAGGCGCAGTCAACCATGATTTGCGTCAATTCCGAAATTGACCGCACGGGCGCGGCGGCGCCAGCGAATCGACGATGACGGGCTTTTGAGTTGCCGCCGCCGCGCCGGGGCGGGACAATGCCGGCAGACGATCTCAGCTCGACGGAGCCGCCGCGATGACCGATACCAATCTGATCGCCTCGCTGCGGCCCGCTGCCGGGCCGTTGAGCCGTCGCGCCCTCGTCAAGGCGAGTCTGAGCGTCGGCTTCTGCGCCGCGGTGGCCCCCGTCTTGGCGCAGACGATCACGACCTCCGCCGATGGCCTGATCGCGGGCGAGGTGAAGGTTCCCACGGGCGACGTCGAAATTCCCGCTTATCGCGCCATGCCGGAGAGCGGCGGGCCGTTCCCGACCGTCCTCGTGATCCACGAGATCTTCGGCGTTCACGAGCATATCAAGGACATTTGCCGCCGCTGGGCCAAGCTCGGCTATTACGCGATCGCGCCCGAGCTCTTTGCGCGCCAGGGCGACGCCGCGAAGGAAACGGATATCCCGACGCTGATGGCGACCATCGTCGCCAAGAAGTCGGACGCGGAGGTCGCGAGCGATCTCGACGCGACGCTCGGCTTCGCCAAGGCGAGCGGTTCGGCCGACCTCGCGCGCGCCGCCGTGGTCGGCTTCTGCTGGGGCGGGCGCCAGGTCTGGCTCTACGCCGCCCATAACCCGAGCCTGAAGGCGGCCGTCGCCTGGTACGGACCGCTCGGCGTCCCCTTGAGCGCGCTGAGGCCGAGGAACCCGCCCGACATCGTCGGCGACTTGAAGGCGCCGGTGCTCGGGCTCTACGGCGGCATCGACAGGGGCATCCCGCTCGAACAGATCGAGGCGATGCGGCAAAAGCTCGCAGCCGCCGGCGACGCCTCGCGGATCATCGTCTATCCCGACGCCGGCCACGCCTTTCACGCCGACTATCGCCCGAGCTACGTCAAGGTCGACGCCGAGGCGTCATGGCAAGAGGCGACGGCGTGGCTGAAAGCGCACGGCGTCTAGGGCCGCCTCAGGTCCGCTCGATCGCCTTGGCCGCCGCGTCGAGCGCGTCGGCGATCGCCTGGATCTGGGCGGGCGTGGCGTCGTGGCGTCTGATGCGCAGGCGCAGCGTCATGCGCAGGTTCTGCATGGCGCGAAACAGCGGCGCGATGTCGCCGCGCCGGCCGCCCTCGGCGCCGTCGAGGCGCGCGAAGATTGCGTCGATCTGGGCGCGATTGGCGGCGAGAAACGCTTCGCCCTCGGCGGTCAAGGTGTAGAGCTTGCGCCCGCCCTGGTCCTGGGCGGCGGTGGCGTAGCCCATGTCCTCGATGAGAGTCAGCGTGGGATAGACGACGCCCGGGCTCGGGCTGTAGCCGCCGCCGACGCGTTCGCCGAGGTCCTTGATGATCTCGTAGCCGTGGCGCGGCTTCTCGGCCACCAGCGCGAGAATGACCAGCTTGAGATCGCCGCTGTCGAACATGCGGCCCTCGCGCGAGCCGAAACCGCCCCGCCAGTGTCGGCCGAATTGGCGCCCTTGGCCGAAGCCCTCGTGCGCGCAGCGCTCGCGATCGGGATCGTTGAAGTGACGAAAGAACATTGTGCTTCCCTTTGTTGTGGAACATTTCACGATATATCTCATGTGAGTTATATCTTGCTGTAAGATATATCTTGACCCACTCTTGTCAAGGCCCGTTTTGAAGAATCGGCGCGGACGGTTCCAAGGCGTGGGGATGCGAAGGGGGCGGCCGGCGACGACGCCGCCGGTCGGTCGACCCGCGCTCGCCGCGCGGCGCGGCGGCCGTCGGTGGGGGCGACCGGCTGGCCGAGTTTCTGAGGTTTACGCGTCCGCCAGGCGCCTGAGCGCCCTACTTCGCGGCGGCCTCGCGCACGATCGCCGCCATGGCCAGCGCGGCGGCGTCGCCGTCGGACGTCAGCCCCTCGACGACGCCGGCGCGGTCGGCGGCGTTGCGGTTCTGGCTCGTCTTCCACTTGCCGCGGATGTCCGCGATCTCGATCTCGACGCCGACGATCTGCTTGACCATCGTCGCGATGAAATCTTCCGGCGCGTCGCTTACCGCCCAGGGCGCCGCGCGCTGCGACTCCTGGGACTGCGTCAGCGCCGCGATCTGGCGGCGCAGCCAGGCTTCGTCCTCGATCACCCGCGCGACCCCACGCGCCTGAACCATCACGTAGTTCCAGGTCGGCACGACCTTGCCGGTCTCGCGCTTGGTCGCATACCAGGACGGCGAGACGTAATGGTCGGCCCCTTGGAACACCACCAGCGCCTCGCCCGCCGCCTGCAGATCGCGCCACTGCCCATTCGCGCGCGCCATGTGCGCGCGTAGCGTGCCAAGCTTTCCCTCGTGCACGTCGACGAGGAACGGAATCGCGTTGGCGACAAGCCCCTGCGGCCCACGGCTGACGAGCAGGCCGAGCGGATGGCGGCGGATCAGATCGTGCTGGGCGGCGAGATCGTCTTGCCGGTGCAACGGGGGTTCGTACATGGGCGTGTTCCCGAGGCGCGGGCGCCCGCGCCTTTGGCGCTTGGTAGCGCAATCGGCGCCGGCGCGCCACACGCGCGCGGCGGCGTTACAGCTTGTCGACGAAGCAATCTCCCTTGCGCCAATTGTCCAGCGTGGTGGCCGCCGCAGCTCGCATTTGCAACTCCGCCTTGGCGGCGAGCCCCTCCAGCACGGGCACCGCCTTGTCCGGCGCAATACGCAGGCAACCCTGAGCGGCGCGAAAGCGCGCCGTTACGTCGGCGCTGTCGAGAAAAGGCAAGAGCTTGGCCAGCATGTCCCGTCGCTTCATTTCCCTAAGGATATCGGTCACCTCGCCGACAACGGCGTTGCGCGTCTCGAGGTCTTTTGGATCGTCGAGCCATTCGGTGAAACGGCAGGCGGTCTGCCGCTCCGCCGCGTCCTGGAAGCGCGCGAGCAGCGCCTCGTCGGTCATTTCCCGCAGGGTCGGGCGCGGCGGCGGCGGCTGGCGAGCGCGGCGGCCAAACGCGAGCGCTTCGCGCGTCGAAACGTTGGCCATCACGCCATGCCGCGCCGCCTGAGCCAACTCCGGGGCAAAGTCACTGAAAAACATCGCCGCGCACAGGCGGACGTCCAGATCGTCGCTGTCGAACAACGGCTCGATCTCGCGATTCGTCGCCTTGAAGCGCAAGGCGCCGGCGATAGCCGCGTTTTCCGTGAAGCCCGCCTTGGTTTCCGCCGTCGTCGGGACGACCAGATCAGCGGGCGCCGAACCGCCCGCATACTGGAGAACCCGACCAGCGCCGCTCTGCCTGGCGGTCTCGGCGAACAGCCGTAGCAGCCGCTCGGTGGGCATCGTCGCGTACTCTTCGGGAGTCATTGCAGCACTCCATATCTACGCAGCGCGTCCAGCCCCGCCGCGCGCTGATCGGCGTAGTCCAAATCGTCCACGACCTGCCGGTGCCTTCGGCCCGCGGTATCGTTTAGATCCTCGCTGCTGTAAAAGTTGCTGATCAGCTCGTGCTTGAGCCGAGGAACCCAAACGATGTTGCTGGGATCGTCGATGACCTGGCGGCCGAACTTCTCGATCTCCTCGATCGCAGGCGACTTTGCCACGTTGTCGTCGTTCTGCTCGACGATGTGGTGTCGCTCATAGCCCAACACGTTCTGCGTCGGCGGCTGCTGCAACTCTTCGAGCGTTTTGGGCGGATCGAGGCTGGAGCGCAATTGGTCGAGGACCTGCTGCTCGCCGCGGTTGAGCTCGCTCGAGTCGAGGATGTCGACGATCGTCTCGAGAGGGCCGGCGACCTTGGGCGCGAGCCGGAGCGCCAGCTCGCCGACGTTCACCGACTCTTGCACCGCTTTCTTGATAAGCGCTCGTCCGAGGCGTAGCCCCGCGCGGAATGATTCGCGTATCAACGAGCGTCCCGACGGCGCTTTGAGCGAGCCCGACGGAACTGTATCCCTGGGCTTCGGCGCGAACCAGCCGGGGTTGGGCGGTCCGCCGAGCCGCGGGTGTTCGGACGAATCCCAGTCCTTGAGCAGCCCGCTCTCGACCAGCTGCGCCGCAAGTTCGAGCGAACCCCGCTCTGGGGCGTCCTTGGTCAGCGCGGGCGGATCGGGAAACTGGAGCAGGACGGCCGCGATCTTGGCGAGCGCCAGATCGCCGCGTTCCAATGCGCGCGCGACCGCCGTCAATCTGTCGCGCTTGGCGGTTACGTCGATCGGCAAGCCGTAACCAGCGCTGAGATCGGCTTCGAGTTCGTCGGTCGGCCGCACCGCCCACGAATCGCCACCGCCGGGCCGTGGCGAACGCAGCAGCAGCGGCGTCGAGCCGACGAACAGCCCATCCTCGTCGCATCGGACGCCGCTGTCCGACAAGCGGAAGAAACGCATAAGCGGAATCGCGCCCAAATGCGTGCTCCATGCCCTCAGGGAAACTCCGAATTTCCACAGGAGAACATATCAAGAACAAGACGTCAAGAAAATGCTTGGGTCTGCGACGATTAAGCCCTGCTCGACGAGCGCGTCACGAGCGCCCTTCTCACTCCGCCGCGATCCCCCGCCCGCCGAAGCGCTTCTCCACGTAACCCTCGACAAGCGCCTTGAAGTCGGCGGCGATGGTCGAGCCGCGCAGCGTCACCGTCTTGACGCCGTCGACGAACACCGGCGCGGCGGGCGCTTCCCCCGAGCCGGGCAGGGAAATGCCGATGTCAGCGTGCTTGCTCTCGCCGGGGCCGTTGACGATGCAGCCCATCACCGCGACCTTGAGCGCTTCGACGCCGGGATAGGTCCGCCGCCAGACCGGCATCGCTTCTTCGAGATACGTTTCGATCTCGCGCGCCAATTCCTGGAACACGGTCGAAGTCGTGCGCCCGCAGCCCGGGCAGGCCGCCACCTGCGGCGCGAAGACGCGAAAGCCCATGGTCTGCAGGATTTCGCGCGCGACCTTCACTTCGAGCGTGCGATCGCCGCCGGGCTCCGGCGTCAGCGAGACGCGGATGGTGTCGCCGATCCCCTCTTGCAGCAGGACGCCGAGCGCCGCGGACGAAGCGACGACGCCCTTCGAGCCCATGCCCGCCTCGGTGAGGCCGAGATGCAGCGCGTAGTCGGAGCGCTCGGCGAGCATGCGGTAGACCGCGATCAGGTCCTGCACGGCGGAGACCTTCGCCGACAGGATGATGCGGTCGCGCTTCAAGCCGATCTCCTCGGCGCGCGCGGCCGACAGCAACGCCGACCGCACCATCGCCTCGCGCATCACCGTACGCGCTGCGAGCGGACGCGCCGAAGTCGCGTTGGCGTCCATCAGCGCAGTGAGCAGCTCTTGGTCGAGCGAGCCCCAGTTGGCGCCGATGCGCACGCACTTGTCGTTGCGGATCGCGATCTCGACGATTTTGCCGAATTGCGCGTCGCGCTTCATCTTGAAGCCGACATTGCCGGGATTGATGCGGTACTTGTCGAGCGCCTCGGCGCAGGCGGGATGCTCGCTGAGCAGCTTATGGCCGATGTAGTGGAAGTCGCCGACCAGCGGGACGCCGACGCCCATCGCGGCAAGCCGGTCGCGGATATGGGGCACGGCGGCCGCCGCCTCGTCGCGATCGACGGTGACGCGCACGAACTCCGACCCGGCGCGCGCGAGCGCCGCGACCTGAAGCGCCGTCGCCTCGACGTCGGCGGTGTCAGTGTTGGTCATCGACTGCACGGCGATCGGCGCGCCGCCGCCGACCATGACCGCGCCGATCCCGCGGCCGACGCGCACGCCGACGCTTGCGCGGCGCGACGCCGGCCCGAAGGGCGGTTCGCTCTCGTCAAGATTCATCGCATCGGCTCTCGCTGGCGCCGCGACAGGCGCCCCGCGCGGTTCTAAGACAGGCGGGCGGAAATGTCATCCGTCGCGCGGGGCCCGAGATCACCCGCAGGCGTAGCCGCCGGCGAGAGTTCAACTCATCCAGTTGCCGCCGTCCACGTTGAGCGTCTGCGCCACGACGTAGTCGCTGTCGGCGGAAGCAAGAAACACCGCCGCGCCGGTGTGATCGTCCGGCCGGCCCATGCGACCGAACGGCACGGCCTCGCCGACGAGGCGCTTCTTCTCGCCGAGCGGGCGCTTTTCGTATTTGGCGAACAGCGCGTCGACATGGTCCCACATCGGCGTGTCTACGACTCCGGGCGAAATGCCGTTGACGTTTATTCGGTGCTTGATGAGGTCGAGGCCCGCCGACTGGGTGAGACTGATGACCGCCGCCTTCGAGGCGCAGTAGGCCGAAACCAGCGCCTCGCCGCGGCGGCCGGCCTGGGACGCCATGTTGACGATCTTGCCGCCCCGCCCGCGCGCGATCATGCGGCGCGCTACGGCCTGCAAGGTGAAGAATAGGCCCTTGACGTTGATCGCGAAGATGCGGTCGAAGCTCGCCTCCGTCACCTCGACGATCGGCGCCATGTCGAAGATCCCGGCGTTGTTGACGAGGATGTCGACGCCGCCCCAGCGCCCGACCACGGCCTCGACGGCGCTTTCGATCGAGCTCATGCTCGTCACGTCGAGCGCGACGGCGAAGGCCTTGTCGCCGTGTCGGGCGGCGGTCTCTTGCGCAGGGTCGAACGCAACGTCGGCGACCGCCACCCGCGCGCCTTCCGCGACATAGCGATCGACGATCGCCGCGCCGATGCCCCGCGCTCCGCCGGTGACGATGGCGACTCTGTCTTTGAGCTTCATGATCGAGCACCTCTGGTCGTCAATACGGGCCTGCGCCGTGCTCTGCTTCAAAGCCGCTCGGACAGATAATCGTCGAGCGTCGAGCGCACGCCCTGCGCCCACAGCTTCGACAGCGCATGGGAAAACGCTCCGACATAGGCGGGCGTATCCGCGAGTCCGCCGAAGATGTCGCGCATCGCGAGGAACGCCGTAGGGTCTTGCCGCGCAGGCTTCGCCGCCGCCTGAAGGCGCTCCCAGCTCGGATCGTTGGGCGGGATCGTCTTGCCGCTCTCGGACTCGCCGTAGCAGTAGCGGCACCACATGGCGGAGACCAGCGCGAGGCCCTTTATGCTCGCGCCCGTCTTCAATCGATCGACGACGGTCGGCAGAATGAACTTCGGCTGCCGGTTCGAGCCGTCGAGGCACAGGCGCGCGATGGTGTCGCCGATCGTCGGATTGGCGAAGCGCTCCGCGACCTTCATGCGATAGGCTTCGAGGTCGACCTGCGGCGGCGGGGGAACGACGGATACGATTTCGCGCTTGGTCAGCGTCTCGAGGAACGTCCGGATCTGCGCGTCTTCCATCGCCTCGTGCGCGAAATGAATGTCGAGCAGGCCCGCCGGATAGGCGATCGCCGCGTGGCCGCCGTTGAGGATGCGGATCTTCATCAGCTCGTAGGGCGCGACGTCCGAGGTGAAGGTCACGCCGACGGTCTCCAGCGCCGGCCGCCCCGCCGGGAACCTGTCCTCGACGACCCACTGCCGGAACGCCTCGCAGAACACCGGCCAGTTGTCTTCGAGACCCCAGCGATCGCGCAAGATGGCGCGTTCGCGGTCGGTGGTGGCGGGCGTGATGCGATCGACCATCGAATTGGGGAACGCGACGTTGCCCCGGATCCAGCGCGCGAGCTCCGGATCGGCGAGCTCCGCGACGCCCGCGACGGCGTTTTCGCAGACGTGGCCGTTGCCCGGAATGTTGTCGCACGACATCACGGTGAAGGGCGCGACGCCCGCGCCGCGGCGACGCTTCAGGCCGGCGACGATCAGCCCGAACGCGGTCTTCGGCGCCGCGATCCCCCGGCCGTCCGCGACGATGTCGGGATGGGTCGCGTCGAACCGCTGCGTGGCCGGCGAAATATAGTATCCGCCTTCGGTGACCGTCAGCGATACGATGCGGATGTTCGGGCGCGACAACAATTCCAGCGTCGCCGCGACGTCGAAGGGCTCGATGAAATCGATCATCGCCCCGGTGACGCGAACCGCCGTCGTATGGGCCTCCTGTTCGACGACGGTCGTCAGCCAGTCCTGCTCGGCGAGCTTCTCGCGCATGACGACGTCGAAATCCTTCACGCCGGCGCCGACGAGCGCCCAATCATGGTCGCGCCCGGCGCGGAAAAGGTCGTCGAGATAGACCGCCTGATGCGCGCGATGAAAGTTGCCGACGCCGAAATGCGCGATGCCCGCGCTCAGCTGGGAACGCCGATAGTTCGGGACGCCGATCCCGGTCGGCATGTGCGCCAGCGCGGCGGCGGAGAGTTTGACGCTCATGAGGTCATGTCCACGGTTGTGTCATTGAGCGCTTTCCGATCATGCGCCGACGGCGGAACGGCGCAGCGCGAGGCTGCGTCTGCGCCGTCAGCCGATCCTCTTGCCGTCCCTGTCGAAGCGATGCACGTGCGCCTCGCGCGGCGTCACGAAGATGTTGGCGCCCGGCGCCAGAGGCGCCTCGCCCGACAGACGAATGATGAGCGGGCCGACCCCTTCCGCATCGGCGTGCAAGAACGTGTCGGAGCCCAAGTGCTCGGAGAGGCGGACTCGCGCCGGCCACTCGCCTGCGCTCGTCGAAACATCGGCGTGCTCCGGCCGGACGCCGATCGTCGCCGCGTCGCGCTTCGCCGCCGGCTCGCCCCCAATCAGGTTCATCGTCGGCGAGCCGATGAAGCTCGCGACAAACAAGCCGTTCGGCTTGTTGTAGAGTTCGAGCGGCGAGCCGACCTGCGCGACCGAGCCCTTGTCGAGCACGACGATGTTGTCGGCCATCGTCATCGCCTCGACCTGATCGTGGGTGACGTAGATCATGGTCGTCTTGAGCGCGTTGTGCAGTTCGCCGATCTCGACGCGCATGTGCACGCGCAACGCCGCGTCGAGGTTGGAGAGCGGTTCGTCGAGCAGGAACGCCTTGGGCTCGCGCACGATGGCGCGGCCGATGGCGACGCGCTGGCGCTGGCCGCCCGAGAGCTGGCGCGGCTTGCGGTCGAGATAGTCGGTCAGGTTCAGCGTCGCGGCCGCCTTGCGCACCTTCTGCTCGATGACGTCGGCGCCCTCGCCCGCCATCTTGAGCGCGAAGGCGATGTTGCCGCGCACGCTCATGTGCGGATAGAGCGCGTAGGACTGAAACACCATGGCGAGGCCGCGCTTGGCTGGTCCGACGTTGGTCATGTCTAGTCCGTCGATCAGCACCCGTCCGGCGGTGACGTCCTCGAGGCCGGCGATCAGTCGCAGCAACGTCGACTTGCCGCAGCCGGAAGGACCGACGAACACCGTGAACGAACCGTCTTCGATCTCGAGGTCGACCCCGTTGATGACTTTGACGCCGCCGAACTCCTTGCGCACGCTGACGAGTTGGATGCTGCCCATGATCGTTTCTTCCGTTGAGGCGGCGCCTATTTCACCGCACCGAAGGTGAGGCCGCGCACCAATTGCTTTTGCGAGAACCACCCGAGAATCAGGATCGGGGCGATCGCCAGCGTCGAGGCGGCGGAGAGCTTGGCCCAGAACAGCCCTTCGGGCGCCGAATAGGAGGCGATGAAAGCGGTCAGCGGCGCGGCGTTGAACGTCGTCAGGTTGAGCGTCCAGAACGCTTCGTTCCACGACAGGATAATCGCCAGCAGCATCGTCGAGGCGATGCCCGGCATCGCCATCGGGGTCAGAACATAGATGATCTCGTTGAGCAGCGAGGCGCCGTCCATGCGCGCCGCCTCGAGGATGTCGACCGGAATTTCCTTGAAATAGGTATAGAGCATCCAGACGAGGATCGGCAGGTTCAGCATCAGCAGCACGAAGCCCATGCCCAGCCGGTTGTCGAGCAAATGGAAGTCGCGGAACAGCAAGTAAATCGGCACGAGGACGCCGACGCCCGGCATCATCTTCGTCGACAGCATCCACAACAGCAAGTCTTTGGTGCGCTTGGTCGGCGCGAAGGCCATCGACCAGGCGGCCGGCACCGCGATCAGCAGCCCGACGATATTCGCGCCGATGGAGAGCACGATCGAATTGTAAGCGAACAGGAGATAATTCGAGCGCGACTGGACCTCGGCGTAGTTTTCCAGCGTCCAGTGAAAGAACAGGAATTTCGGCGGCATCGAGAACGCGTCGAGTTCGCTCTTGAAGCTGGTCAGGAACGTCCACAGAATCGGCAGGAAGATGAGGAAGCCGACGAGCCAGGCGAGGGCCGTGACGCCGATCCGCTTGCCGGTCGATTGCTTGCGCGCCATGGCTCAGGCCTCCAGATTCCTGCCGACGATGCGCATCAGGAAGATCGCAACGATATTGGCGAGCACCACCGCCACGACGCCGCCGGCCGAAGCGCCGCCGACATCGAAATCCAGCAGCGCCCGCTTGTAGACGAGGAAAGTGATGTTGGTGGTCGCCACGCCCGGGCCGCCGGTGGTGGTGACGAAGATTTCGGCGAAGACGCCGAGCAGGTAGATCGTTTCGATCAGGATCACGACCGTGATCGCGCGCGCGATGTGCGGCAGCACGATGTAGAAGAAATAGGAGAACGGTCCCGCGCCGTCGAGCGCCGCCGCCTCTTTCTGTTCCTCGTCGAGCGATTGCAGCGCCGTCAGCAAGATGAGGCTGGCGAAGGGCAGCCACTCCCACGAGACGACGAGGATCACCGACAGCATGGGCCAATTGGTGAACCAATCGACCGGGGTGAGGCCGAGCGACAGCGAAATCCAGGCGAACAGGCCGGAGATCGGGTTCATCAGCAGGTTCTTCCATACCAGCGCGCTGACTGTCGGCATGACGAAGAACGGCGCGATCACCATCAATCGAAGGATGTTCTGACCGACGATCTGCTGATCCATCAGCAGCGCCACCAGAACGCCGCCGCACACGGTGATCGCCAACACCCAACCCACGAGAACCAGGGTGTTGACGAGAGCGGCGAGAAAGTTCGGATTGGAGAGGAAGTAGGCGTAGTTCTGCAGCGCGACGAAGCTGATCTTGGTCGGGTCGAGCAGGCTGTAATGCAGCGCCGAAAAATAGAGCGTCATCGCCAACGGCACGATCATCCAGACGAAGAGGAGGATGACCGAGGGCGCGACGAGAAGGCGGCCGGCTGTCGTGGTCTGCTGCGTCGCCATGAGTCTGGCTCCCACGTTGCGATCGTTTGCGGCGCCCGTTCGGCCGACAAGACTTCGAGCCGAAACGACGGCCGCGCCGCGCGCCCGCGCGCGGATCGGCTTCTTGGGTCAAGAAACTCGGCCCCGCCCCTCCCCAAAGGGCCCCTCCCCGGCCAGGGGGAGGGGAAGGAGCGCGGGGAGGATGCATTCTTCTTGCGCGGGGACGGTTCGTCCTTGCGTTCGAGGGGATCGGCTACTTGATGTAGCCGGCCTCTTTCATCGCGGCTTCCGTGCTCGCCTGAGCCTTGGCGAGCGCGGCGTCGACTGTCATCGATCCGGCCAACGCGGCCGAGAAGTCCTGTCCGACGTCCGTGGCTACGCCCTGGAATTCAGGAATAGCCACGAATTGCACGCCGACGTAGGGAACCGGCTTGACGGTCGGATGGGTCGGATCGGCCGAATCGATGGACTTCAGCGTCAGCTCCGCGAACGGCGCGGCCTTCAGGTAGTCGGGGTTCTTGTAGAGAGAGGTGCGGGTTCCCGGCGGAACTCGGGGCCAGCCTTCCTTCGAAGCGACGAGTTCGGTGTAGTGTTTGCTCGTCGCCCAGGAGAGGAATTTCTCCGCGTCGGCCACCTTGCTCGATCCGGCCGGAACGGCCAGCGCCCAGGACCACAGCCAGTTGGCGTTCTTGCCCATTCCGTCGTTCGGCGCGAGCGCGAAGCCAACGTTGTCGGCGACTTTCGACTGCTTCGGATCGGTGACGAAACCGGCCGCGACCGTCGCGTCGATCCACATCCCGCATTTGCCGTCGTTGAACAGTGCGAGGTTCTCGTTGAAGCCGTTGGAGGAAGCGCCCGGAGGTCCGTCCGCCTTCATCAGCGACGTATAGAAATCGATCGTATTCTTCCATTCCGGCGTATTGAACTGCGGGTTCCATTTTTCATCGAACCAGCGGGCGCCGAAGGAGTTGGACATCGCCGTCAAGAACGCCATGTTCTCGCCCCAGCCGGCCTTGCCGCGCAGGCAGATGCCGTAGACCCCGGCGGCCTTGTCGGTCATCTTGTCGGCGGCTTCCTTGATGAAGGTCCACGTCGGCGCTTCCGGCATCGTGAGCCCCGCCTTCTTCATCAGGTCGGTGCGAAACATCGTGAAGGAACTCTCGCCGTAGAACGGCGCGGCGTAGAGCTTGCCGTCGACCGTGAGGCCAGCGCGGATGGGGGGCAGCAAATCGTTGACGTCGTAGTCGGCGCCCAAATTGTCGAGCGCGACAAGCCAGCCCTTCTTGCCCCAGATCGGAACTTCGTAGGTGCCGATGGTGAGAACGTCGAACTGTCCGGCTTTGGTGGCGATGTCGGTGGTCACCTTTTGCCGCAGCACGTTCTCTTCGAGCGTGACCCAATTAAGCGTGATGTCGGGATTGGCCTTGGTGAAATCGTCGGTCAGCTTCTGCATGCGGATCATGTCGCCGTTGTTGACGGTGGCGATCGTGAGCGTTTCGGCGTGGGCGGAGAGGGCGAGAGTGGTCAGGGCGCAAGCCCCGAGCAGACTCCTGGCAAGAGTCGTCATGCGTGTTTCCTCCATCTGCGGGGCCGCGTTCATGCGTGAGCATTTGCCTGCCTTGCGGGCGAATATTCGCTATGAAGGCACGACATGTCAATTCGGAATCGTTGCTGCAGCGCAGCAAAAATGCGCAAGTTGCGTCGGTTCAAGAAGTTCGACGCGTCGGCGTCAGCGGCGCAGCAAGTGCTCCGCGGTGCTTTCGTCAGTGACGAGGCCGGAAATCAACTGGCCGATGAGCGCGCCGCGGATCGAGGCGCGGCGCGAGACGCCCATGGCGACGCCGATCATCAGGCGCTTGGTCGGCTGACGCAGCGGCGCGCTGGCGACGCGATCGTTGGTCTGGCCGACGATCAATCGCCCGCGCGCGTCGAACGCCCAGCCGGTGATCTCGCCGACGGCGCCTGCGCGCCGCAGCGACTCGTTTTCTTCGGGCGTGATGAAACCGTCCTTGAGCAGCGCCGAATTCTCACCCAGCGCGCCGACGCCGACGAACGTCGCATCGGCCTGATCGACCAGGGCCAGAATGTTGCGCACCGAGGGAAGGCTCGCCAGCAGGTTGCGCTCCTCCGCCGATCGCGCGAAGACCGGCAGCGGCATGGGGTAATGCGGCGCGCGCACCGTATCGGAGGCGCGGATGATGACGTCGTAGAACGATGCCGAGCCGTCGATCTTGGTGGTGCCGACCAGCGCGACGAGGCGGTGTTGCGGACATTCCATCTGAGGCAATTGGTCGGCGACCGCGCGCATCGTTCGGCCCGTGCCGATGCCGATGACCACCGGATCGGGACGGCGCAGCCAGCGCTCCATCTCGGCCGCCGCGATTTGCGCGATGCCGAGCGTCGAGGACGTCGACGTCGGATCGCTCGGAGCGACTTCGCAGTAGTGAAGGTCGTAGCGCTGCCGCAGCGCCGACGACAGCTCCATGCATCGCGCGATGGGGTGATCGAGGCGCACCTTGATCAGGCGCTCGCTTATCGCCAGCGACACCAGGCGTTGCGCGGTCTGGCGGGAGATGCCGAGTTTCTTGGCGACTTCGTCCTGCGTGTTGCCGGCGACGTAGTAGAGCCAGCCGGCTCGCGCCGCGTCGTCGAGGCGCGCGCTGTCGCCGTCACCGTTTCTTGCCATCGGCGCCCCCTGTCGCGACGTCTGGAGCCGGCGCGCCCGCCCGGCGCCGCTCGCGTTGTTCATGGATAAGGCGCGGCAATTCGCGCATGTCGTCGAACGCCAGCGCGGCCCCCGCTTCGCGCAGGCGTTCGGCGTGCTCGGGGCCGCGGATGTGCGTTCCGCCGACGAACCCGAACACGGTCATTCCCGCGCGCCCCGCGGCGGCGACGCCGGGCACGCTGTCCTCGATCACCAGACAGCCGCGCGCGTTCGCGCCCATCCGGGCGGCGGCGTGAAGGAAAAGATCGGGTTCCGGCTTGCCCCTGGCGACCTCAGCGGCGGAAAACACGTTTGGTTCGAAAAGTCCGGCGTAGCCGACGATGCGAAGCGAGGCGCGGATCCGCTCGATCGAACTCGACGAGGCGACGCAGACCCGCGCGCCGAGTTCGGCCAGAGCTTCGCGAATGCCGTCGACGCCTTTGAGCTCGCGCTTGAAATCGGCGAGGATTTCGCGCGCCAGTTCGCGTTGGAAATCCGGCGGTAGCGCCGCGCCGAGGTCGCGTTCGGCCATTCCCTGCATCGATTGGGCGCTGACGCCGAGGAAGCGGTCGCGCGCTTCGTCGTCGCTCAGCGCCAAGCCGACACGGCCGAGCGCCTGGCGCGTGCGCGCGAGCGCGATCGGCTCGCTGTCGACGAGCACGCCGTCGCAATCGAAGATGATGATCTCCGGCCAGCGCGTCATGACCTTGGCGCCCCGGACGCGCACGATCCGCGGCGCTCCACGCGCGGGCGCCTCCCGCATCGGCGAGAGCGCTGCAAACGGTATCGCGGCGCCAGAAAAGTCATGGCCTCAGCGCATCGCCTCTCGCATGCGACGTTCGGCGTCCTGAAGAATATCGAACGCGCGACGTTTCCTGGCGTGCAGCGCGGCGATCTCTCCGCCGACCGGTTCGTTGACGCTTTTCAGCCGCGACATCGCGGCCATCGCGCCGTTCATCGTATGGCGCCCCGCGGCGACCGCGCCGAGCATCGCCGCGCCAAGCAGCACCGGCTCGCTGGTTTCGGGGACGGCGACCCGCTTTCCCGTCGCGTCGGCGATGATCTGGCGCACCAGCACGCTGCGACTGGCGCCGCCGCTGACCACCAACGTGTCGAAATCATAGCCGCCCGCTTCGAGCGAGCGGATGATCCGGCCAATTCCCTGCGCGAGGCCGCACAGGCCGGCGACGTATAGGGACAGCGCGCCGACCTCGTCGTCGCGCAAATCGAGCCCGACGATCGCGCCTTTGGCGGAAGGGTCGGCGAAGGGCGAGCGATTGCCGAGAAAATCGGGAGAGACGTGCAGGTCGCGCGCCAGCCAGGCCGCTTCGGACGGCCCACCCGCGCGCGCGATGATTTCTCGCTCCATCGCCTCGAAGCCGTGGCGAGGATGGGCGGGATCGGCGAAGGCGGGGCTCATGCTCATCAATTGGTCGATCGCCGCGCCGAACGCGGATTGACCGCCCTCGGTCAGCCATTGTCCCGGAATCAGCGCCGAATAATTGGGGCCCCAAACGCCGGGGATGAAGCGAGCCTCGTCGGCAACGGCCATGCAGCAGGCCGAGGTTCCCAGGATGAGGGCGAGACGCTTGCTGGGATCGGCGTCTTCCTCGTCGAGCGAGGCGCCCATCGTGCCGATGGCGCCGGCGTGAGCGTCGATCAGCCCGGCGCCGACGGGAATGCCCGGCGCCAGGCCGAAGGCCCTCGCGGCCTCGGCGCCGAGCCCACGCCCCAGCGCGGTTCCCGGCTCCGCCACCGCGGCGCCGATCCGCTCGCACCCTGGGCCGGCCAGGGCGCCGAGCCCTACGCTTTCGAAAAAATCCTGCGGCCAGCGCCGCTCGTGGGCAAGATAGCTCCACTTGCACGTCACGGTGCAACCCGAGCGCGCGCGCGCGCCCGTGGCGCGAAAGGTGAGGAAGTCCGTGAGATCGAGAAAATGCCCGGCTTTGGCGAAGGTCTGCGGCGCGTTCCGCGCCAGCCAGAGCAGCTTCGGCGCCTGCATTTCCGGGGAGATCGCGCCGCCGACGTAGCGCAGAACCTCGTGGTCGCCGCGGTTGATGTGTGCGGCCTCCTCGATCGCGCGATGGTCCATCCAGACGATGACGTCGCGTTTGGGATCGCCGCTCGGGCCGACGGGAAGCGGCGCGCCTGCGGGATCGAGTACGACGAGCGAGCAGGTCGCGTCGAACCCGACGCCGTCGACGGCCGCAGGCGCTACGCCGGAGAGCGCCACCGCTTCGCGCACCGCGGCGCATGTCGCGCTCCAAATGTCCGCGGAGGAATGCTCCACGATCT
>JBEKFO010000031.1:0-18028 GCA_050013275.1 Roseiarcus sp.
ATTTGCGCTCGCCGAATCGCGTCGTGCGCAAGAGTTCGTGGATGGTGACGAAGTTACCGAGGCTCTTCGACATCTTCTCGCCTTCGACTTGCAGAAAGCCGTTGTGCATCCAGACGTTCGCCATGCGCGGGGCGCCGAAGGCGCAGCACGATTGCGCGATTTCGTTCTCATGATGGGGGAAGACGAGATCGATCCCGCCGCCGTGAATGTCGAACACGTTCTTCAAGGGATCGTCGCAGGCAAGCCCGCCGCCGAACGGCTGCAACAGCTTGGCCATCGACATCGCCGAACATTCGATATGCCAGCCCGGACGACCGCGCGCCGCGATGCCGCAGGGGCTCGGCCAGCCCGGTTCGTTCGCCCTGGAGGGCTTCCACAGCACGAAGTCCATCGGATCGCGCTTGTAGGGCGCGACATCGACCCGGGCGCCGGCCAGCATCTCGTCGAGCGAGCGGCGCGCCAGCGCGCCGTAACGCGGCGCGCGGGGAAGAGCGTCCATCGCGCTCGGCGAGAACAGCACGTGATCTTCGGCGACATACGCGACGCCGCGCGCCGCCAGCCTCTCGATCAGCGCGACCATCTCGGCGATATGCGCGGTCGCGCGCGGCTCATGGGTCGGGTTGAGGCATCCCAACGCCTCGACGTCCTCATGGAATTGCCGCTCGGTCCCCTCGGTGACGCGGGCGATCGCCTGATTGAGCGGCAGGGCGGGAAAATCGCGCGCGGCGCGCGCATTGATCTTGTCGTCGACGTCGGTGATGTTTCGCACGTACACGACCGCGCTCACGCCAAAGCGGAGCCGCAGCAGGCGGAACAGCACGTCGAATACGATGACCGGACGGGCATTGCCGATATGGGCGAAGTCGTAGACCGTCGGGCCGCAGACGTATAGGCGCACGGTGGCCGGATCGAGCGGCGCGAAAGGCTCCTTCGTCCGCGTCAGCGTATTGTAAAGTCGAAGCGAAATCGTCATCGGCGTTCCAAGCGGATCTCTCTAATCGCGGGCGCGCGAAAGCGCCGGACCGGCCGGATGATCGCTTCTCTTTGGGATTGAGAAATGGAGACGCGAACCAGCCAGCCCAGAAGCTAGCGGCTAATGATAATAATCCGGCAAATGCGGGATATGCGCGTCATGACGGCATCCATCTCGCAGGACCATGCCGATGTCAAGTTCGCGATTGCGCGCCGGCGTCGATGCCGTTAACCGGGATTTTATGGTTTCGCCACAAATGTCGTTTACCGAACGGCTTCGTCGCCTTCCCAACCTCCGGATTTCGAGCAGCTCAATGCGTCACTCCCCCTATCGGTCCGCCGCCCTGTCGATATTCGTCGGCGCCGTCATTTGCGTCGGTCAGATCGGCGGCGGCCGGGCGGGCGAGGCGCATTCCTTCATCATTGCGGCTAACGACGGCTATGGGGTCCAGGATTGCCTCGGCGAGGGCGGCGAATGCGGCCGCGTGGTCGCCGACGCCTGGTGCGAGGCGCACGGACATGGCGCGGCGCTGTCATTTGGGCGCGCGGACGACGTCACGGGCGCAATCAACGCCGCGACGAATCCCGGCGCGTCGTACGTCGTCACCTGCGGCGAATAGTCCCGTCGCGCGCGTTCTAGCGCACGAAATCGGCGCATTTCGGCGGGTCGCCGGCTGCCGCGCCCCATGGCTCGATCGGCACCGTCGAGGTCGAGTTCTTCGGCGAGCCGTCGATCAGCTTATCCGTATAAGTCATATATATCAGAATGTTGCGCTTGGCGTCGCAACCGCGCACGATCTGCATCTTCTTGAAGAAGAGCGAGCGGCGCTCGCTGAACACGACCTCGCCTTGCTCGAATTTGCCTTTGAATTTGATCGGGCCGTACTGGCGGCAGGCGAGCGAAATGTCCGACGTCTGCTCGGCCAGACCGAAGGCGCCGGCCAGGCCGCCCCTCTCCGGCGTCGTATAATGGCAGGCCACGCCCTCGACCACGGGGTCGTCGATGCCATAGACCGCCAGCTTATCGTTGGGCGTCAGCAGCTTGAACGTCGTCGACTTGCGGAAAATGAGATCGGGGTCCGCCGAATCGGCGAGCGCCGGCGCCGCCGCAGCCAGCGCGAACAAGAGTCCGACGGCGCCCCAAAAAATATTTGCTCTCATGTTTTTGGCTCCAAACGGTTCCACGCGATCGCCGCCAGCCGGCGCCGGCAGCGCCAACATAGGGGCCGCCCGCCATCGGGCAAGAGCCGGGAATGTCGCACGGCGAGGGCGTCGGGCGCGCCGAAAAGCTCGAGAGAGCGATCCGAGTCGAGGGCTCCGGCGGCATTTGCCCCCATGGCGACGATATTCGAATTCTTATATCATGGCCAAGAAAAGCGAGCCTGTTTGGACAAGGCGACGGCGATGGCCGAATTCGGCGCGCAAGCGCAAGTCGACGATCTGTTGCGGCGCGCCGCGGCGACCCAACGTCTGGCGATGGAGCGCGCGCTCGCCGGCGTCAATGTGACGCCCGCCCAATACGCCGTCTTGAAAATCATCGCCGAGTCTCCGGGGCTCAGCAATGCAGATATCGCCAGGATCGAGAGGCTGACGCCGCAGACGACGAGCGTCGTCATCGCCAATCTGGAACGCAAGCGCGCGGTAGTAAGGCGCGCGCACGAAACGCACGGACGCATTCTGCAGGCGCAGGCGACCGAAGCCGGGCTGCGGCTGCTGGCGGAGTGTCGCGAGCGCCTTCGCGGTCCCTATCGCCGGCTCGCCGCGGCAATGCCGCTAGGCGGCCAAACCGCGATCGCGACCTGGCTGTCACGCCTCGCGGACGCCGAGGTTTGACCTCGGCGCGCGGAATTGCTCAAACCGCGACGAACTGACTTCTTTTGCGCGTCGGGCGCTCCTCGGTAAGGTCTTGCAATGAACGTCTTGATTCTCGGCGCCGGCGCACGCGAACACGCTCTCGCGTTGGCGGTCGCGAAGTCGCCGCTGCTGGGCAAACTCTACGTCGCGCCGGGGAATCCGGGCTGCGCGGCGGTCGCCGAGAACGTCGCGCTCGACATCCGCGACCACCGCGCAGTCGTCGACTTCTGTCGGTCGAACGCGATCGGTCTCGTCGTCGTCGGGCCCGAGGCGCCCCTGGTCGCGGGCGTCGCGGACGACCTCGCGGCGGCGGGGATTCTCTGTTTCGGACCCAGCAAGGCGGCGGCGCGGCTGGAAGGCTCGAAAGGCTTCACCAAGGATTTCTGTCGGGAGTTCGGCGTGCCCACCGGCGACTATCGCCGCTTTAGCGACGACGCCGCCGCGCTCGCCTACGTCCGCGCGCATGGCGCGCCGATCGTCGTCAAGGCGGATGGCCTGGCTGCTGGAAAGGGCGTCGTCGTCGCGATGACGCTCGGCGAGGCGGAGGGCGCGATCGGTTCGATGTTCGCCGGCGCGTTCGGCGCCGCCGGCGCGGAAGTGGTGGTCGAAGACTATTTGGCGGGCGAGGAGATCTCGTTCTTCGCGCTCAGCGACGGAACGCGCGCGACGCCGTTCGCCAGCGCGCAGGACCACAAGCGCGTCGGCGACGGCGACACTGGGCCGAACACCGGCGGCATGGGCGCCTATTCGCCGCCGCCGATCATGACGCCGGGTCTGAGCGAACGCGTGATGCGGGAAATCGTGACGCCGACCGTCGTCGGCATGGCCAAGCGCGGCGCGCCGTTTCGCGGCGTCCTTTTCGCCGGCCTGATGATCGGCGCGGACGGCCCCAAGCTGATCGAATTCAACGTCCGCTTCGGCGATCCCGAAGTCGAGGCGATTCTGGCGCGGCTCGACGACGATCTGCTCGAATTCCTGCTCGGTTGCGCCAAAGGCGCCTTGCCGGACCGCGCGCCGAAATTCTCCGAGGAGACCGCGCTGACCGTCGTCATGGCCGCGCGCGGCTATCCCGGCGCGGTCGAGAAGGGAACGCCGATCAAGGGCCTCGAAGCGGCGGGAAACATGCCCGGTGTTTCGATCCTTCATGCGGCGACGCGTCGCGTCGGCGACGCGCTCGTTTCGGACGGCGGGCGTGTGCTCGCGGTCACAGCGCTCGGCCGCGACGTGATCGAAGCGCAATCGCGCGCTTACGCCGCGGTGGATCGCGTGGACTGGCCGGGCGGCTTCTGCCGGCGCGACATCGGCTGGCGGGCGATCGAACGTCGACGCGGGAGTTGAACGAGCGTGAAGGCGGCGCGAAAGCTCAGCAAGGTCCAGTCCCAGCCCACGGTCGCCATCGCCCTGGGTGGCGGCGGCGCGCGCGGCTTTGGGCACATTCTGGCGCTCGAAGCGCTCGATGAAATGGGGATTGCGCCTGTCGCGATTTCCGGCACTTCGATCGGCGCTGTCGTCGGCGCCGCCTACGCCGCGCGCATGGAGGCGAGGCAAATCCGCGCCTTCGCGCAAGGCGCTTTGCGCAATCGCACCGAAGTCATGGGCAAACTCTTGCGCGCGCGCGTCGGGCGTTTCGCCGATCTGGTGCTGCGAGGCCGAGGCAATCCCGTCCTTCTCGACGGCGAAGTCTGTCTCGACCTGTTCTGGCCGGAAGCCGTGCCCGACTTCTTCAACGAATTGTCGATTCCGCTCCATGTCGTCGCCACCGACTTCCACGACCGCCGCGAAGTCGTCATTTCGAGCGGCGCGCTGGGGCCGGCGGTCGCGGGATCGATGGCGATTCCTGGTCTGATAAAGCCGGTGGAACTCGATGGCCACGTGCTCATCGACGGCGGCGCGGTCAATCCGTTGCCCTACGATCTGTTGTTCGAACACGCCGAAATCGTCGTCGCGGTCGACGTGACGTTCGGCGGCCGCTCGCGGGAACGACGGATTCCGGCGCCGTTCGAATCGATGTTCGGCGCCGCGCAAATCATGCAAGGCGCGATCACCGCGCAGAAGCTCAAGATGCGCCCGCCCGACATCCTCGTGCGGCCCGCCGTGGAGCAATTCGCCGTGCTCGATTTTCTGCGCGTCAGCCAGATCCTGCGCGCGGCGGAAGAGGCAAAGGACGAATTGAAGCGCAAGCTCAATGCGCGGATGGAGGAATCGCTGCGGGATTGAACCGCGCGCCGATCGTGATGATTCCGCCGCGCATCAGCTCCGCGCCGGACATTGCGGATTTGCCGGCGCGCTGGGCTTCGACGACGCGGATCGCGCTCGCGCCGCAGGCGACGGTCATTTCGGCGTCGAGGACCGCGCCGGCCGGCCCGGAGCGCTCGACGACGGCGGCGCGCAGGATCTTGATGCGTTCCGTCCGCCCGCCGCAATCGATCTCGCCGTAAGCGCCCGGCGAGGGTGAGAGGCCGTGAACGTGGTCGCGCACGCGAATCGCGTCGGCGGTCCAATCGATCGGCGCTTCGCTCTTTTCGATTTTGCGCGCGTAGGTCGCGCCCTCGGCGCTCTGCGGGCGAAAGACAAGCCGGCCGGCCTCGAGGTCGGGGAGCCCCTCGGCGATCAGCTTGGCGCCGAGCGCGGCGAGGATCGCCGTGAGGTCGCCGGCGGTGTCGCCGGCGCGAATCGGCGCGCGAATCTCGCGGGCGACCGGGCCGGTGTCGAGGCCTTCCTCCATGCGCATCAGATCGACGCCGGTCTCGGCGTCGCCGGCCATGATCGCGCGCTGCACCGGCGCCGCGCCGCGCCAACGCGGCAAGAGCGAAGCATGAACGTTGAGGCAGCCGAGCTTCGGCGCGGCGAGCACGGCGGGCGGCAGGATGAGCCCATAAGCGGCGACGACGGCGACATCGGCGGCGAAAGCGCGGAACTCGTCCTGCGCTTCGGGGGTGCGCAGCGTCGCCGTGGTCACGACGGGCAGAGCGTGCGCGTCGGCGAGCTGGTGAACCGGCGTCTTGACGATTTCGAGCCCGCGCCGCCCGCCGGGCTTCGGCGCGCGCGTGTAAACCGCGATGACTTGGTGGCCCTGTTCGACGATGGCCTTCAGGGTCGGCGTCGCGAAATCGGGGGCGCCCATGAAGATGACACGCATGGCGGGGCGCATAACATCGCGCGCCCGAAGCGTCAAAACGCCTCGCCTCTTTGCGTGACGCCGCGCGCGGTCTACCTTTGCCCGATCTGTCGACGCGCCGAGCCGATCGACGCAGGGGAAACCGCGAACCCGATGACGCACCGGACGCCGAGTCACGACCTGGATCTGCGCGTGTACTACGAGGACACGGATTTTTCCGGCCGCGTCTATCACGCCTCCTACTTGCGCTTCATGGAGCGCGGCCGCACCGAATGGCTGCGCGCGCTCGGCTTCGAGCACGGCGCTCTTGCGGGCGAGCAGGGCCTGGTATTCGCCGTGCGCGGGCTGGAAATCGAGTACCTCGCGCCCGCGGTGATCGACGATCTTCTGCGCGTCGAAACTCGCCTGGCGGGAATTCGCGGCGCGGTGATCGAGTTTGCTCAACTCATTCACCGCGGCAGCGAAAGGATCGCCGAGGCCGAGGTTCGCGTCGTCGCGCTCAAGAACGGCCGCGCCACGCGCGTCCCCAAGGAGTTGCGCGCGCGGCTGGATGCGGCGCATTAGCGCCGTCAGCTCTCGAGGACGCGGTCGAGCCGCGCCGAAAGAGCTTCGAGCCGATCGCCGATATGCGCGTCGAGGTCGCGCAGGTCCGCTCGAGTCGGCAAAACGCCGATGGCTTCCCGAAGTCTGTAGTATTCGTCATGCAATTGGCTGACGCGGTCGGCGAGGCGCAGCAACGCCGCCTCTCCGGATTGCCGCGTCGCGTCGATGTCCTGGCGCTGACGCGCCAGCGAGGCCTCGATCGTTTCGAGCCGCAGCATCAGTCGCCAGACGAAGGCGCCGACGCTCGCCAGGATGGTCGAAAGGCCGGTGATCGCCCATTCGACGAATCCCCACGGCGCGTTGTCGGGCGGCGGCGATACCGGCATTGTCATGGCCTTGTTGCAGGGCGGCTGACGCTCGGCGCGTCGCCGACTTTCGCGGCGGCCGCTTTCATCGCGACGATCGCTGCGACGACGAGGCGCGCCTGGTTGGGCGGAGTGTCGGGTCGATCGGCCGCGGCGCAGACGGCGTCGGCGGCGGCGACGAGGCGCGACAATTCGATCGCGTTCGGATGGGCGTCGCCGAGCGCGTCGATCAGCGGATCAGTCGCCGTGCAGAGCGTCGGCAGGTCGGCATAGACGCCGGCGATGACCCGCTCGCCGTGAAGCGCGGCGATCGCCCAAGGCGCTGTCGCGACGCAGCCGCCGGCGCCGGTCAGGAAGGCGAGAAACGCCGCGACGACGGGCGCGGCCATCAGTTGGTCGCCACGGGGGGCGCCGAAGTCGCGGTCGGGCCGAAGCCGGCGGCGAAGCAGATGTCGGACGCGAGCGCGCCGCTCGGCCCCGCCTTGGCCAGCGCCGCCCTGACGCTGGCGGCGACGTTCGGGTCGGCGGCCAGCGCCTTGCCGAGGCTGACGCTGGCGTTGACGATCGGGCAATCGACCTTCGCGAGCGCGCTGGCAAGCTGCGCGGTGTTGGCGATCACCGTCGAATCGAGTTGGATCAACGCGGCGTTGATCGCGCCGATCGCCGCGGTGTCGGCCGCGGCGTTGGCTGCGAACTGCTGGGTCTGCGAAGTCGAGCAGCCGGCGAGGCCGAACGCGAGCGCGCCCGCGCCCGCGAGAGCGAGTATCTTCATGGCGTTTTCCTTGCGTGGGAGTGCGTCGGAAGCCGCCGACGCGCGGAAGAAAGGGGCGACTAGCGAATGGCGAATGGCGAATAGCGAGCGGGAGCGTCTAATCGCCGCTCGCTATTCGCTCCACGTACAGTTCCACCGCATGGTTCGCGAGCGGATCAGGCCGCGCCGCGCCGAGCGTCCGGCCGTCAGCGCCGTGGAGATAGCCCATCGCGCGGATCGGGACGAAGGTCACGGGGTCGCCGGCATTGCGGTATTCGATGTGCTCGAGGCCCGATCGCAGCAGCCGGCGAAAATAGGGATTGAGCCAGGCGAGGCGCGGGCAGCCGAAGACGATGACGCGGAACGGCTGCCTCGGCCGATGGATAGCGTGATGTGCGGCGAGGACCTCGGCGAGCGCGCCGCCGAGGCTGTGGCCGACATAGGTGATCAAGCCTTCGCGCCGCATCAGCCGGTCGATCTTCGCCCATAGCGCCGCGCCGCCCTTGCCGAAGCCCGAATGCATCATGCCGAGGCCAGGAATCCAGCTCGGCAATGCGCGTGCGTCGCGAATTAGGTCGAGCGCGTTGGTCGGGTCCGTGCCGGGCGCCGCGACGACGAGCTCGCCGTCGCGGGGCAGAAGATCGCCTTTCACGGCGAGCGCCGCGATGTCCGACCCCGGCTCCGTGTAGGCCGCAGCGGCGAGCGTCGCGAGATCGTGATGACTCAGCATGGGCGCTCTTTTAGTTCGACAGCGAAGCGCCAGAGGCGATGAGCATCGCCACGACGGCCGTCACGACGACGGCCGCGACCAGCAGCCACTCGATGACGACGATCTTGGCGGCCGGGGCGATCACGGCGCCTTCGCGATCGCCTGATTGACCGCCTCGGCGCCGAGCTGCACGCCGAGCTGGATCACGCCGGCGTAGGGGCCGAAGCTCGACCAGTCCTGCTTGGTCAGGAAGGCGAAGGCCGACGTCGCCGCCGCGCCGAGCGCGCCGATGACGAGATGGCGCGTGAAATCGTTCCAGAAAGGTTTCTTCATGACGCTTGCTCCTCGATTTGCCCCTGCCGGCGAGGTCAAGGCCGCGCGGTTCCTTGCAGGGGCGCGCCGCGCGGCGTTCGATCAGACGGCCTGCATCGCCGCCAAGGTCTTCGGCCCGACGACGCCGTCGGCCGACAATTGATGTGCGGCCTGGAACGCGCGGATCGCGGCGATCGTCGCCGGGCCCATGATCCCGTCCGCCGTCACGCCAACCTTGGCCTGAATCCACTTGACGGAATGCGTGGGGTAGCCCGCGGCGATCGATTCCGGCGTCACCGGCTTGGGCGGCGCCCGCGGCGTTTCGTGCAGCGCGCCCCATTCGGGCAGCGCGGGGAGTGCGATGACCTCGGCGTGGGCGGCCTCGACTATTGCGACAAACTTCGACCAGACCGCGCCGTCGGTCGTCGGGTCGAAGTGCCCGCCACCGGCGGCGCCGAGGTCGTAATGCGAGCAGAAGCCCGAACCCTGGCCGTGCGCGGCCCAACGGCAGGGCAGATCGTATTTGCGCAACAGCCAAGCGACGATGTTCGCGGTCGTCCGCCATTCGTCGTCGGAGAACCCCTTCGCGGCGAAGCCCGGGATCTCGAGGCCGACGCCGCGATAGTTGCCGGCGTTGCAGGCATGCCAGGCCTTCTCTTCGAACGCCACCATCTGCGTCACTTCGCCGTTGTCCTCGCGCAGCAACAGATGGGCGCTGACCTGCGCATGGGTGTTGAGGAAGGTCGCGATCGAGCCCTGGTAGCCGCCCTCCATGTCGTGGACGACGATCAGCGAGATTGGCGTTCCCTCGCGGCTGGAGAAATTCGGCGAGGCCCGCCAGCGCCAGGCGGGGAGTTGGAAGGTCATGTTCACATCCTCATTGCGAGTTCGACGAACAGCCACGCGACAACAAGCGCGAGGGCGATGTCGGGCCAGTTCGCGATCACGGGACCTCCTTCGGGGGGCGAATGGCGAAAAGCGAATGGGGAGCGGAATCCATTCGCCACTCGCCATTCGCCATTCGCCCCCGTCACCTCACCTCCACGAATGCCGCAAAGGCCCGGCGCGGCACGACCGCGCGCGAGACGTGGCGACGCCAATTGCCCGAGATGAGGTCGATCGAGCCGTCCGGCTCGATTCCTTCGACGACGCCGACGTGCCCGTAGCGCCCGCGGCGCGTCGCCATTACCGCAAGCGCGCCGATGCGCGGGGCCGAAAGGCGCGGGCCATAGAAGAGCGCAGACGCGGCGAGCCGGTTCATGAGCGGCGGCTGTCCAATGGCGCGCAGCCAGAATGAAACCGCATCTGCGCACCACGGTCCCGGCAACGAAGTGAACTTGCCCGCGCCGACCCAGTGCGACGCCTCGGCGACAAGCGCGAGGCCGCGGTCGCCGGCGATCTGGATCGAATAGTCGCGCCCGGCTGGCCGCGCGCCGCCGCAGCAGCCTTGCGCGCCGTCGCCAAGGCAAAGAGCCATGAGCGCAAAGACGCCCGCCAGCGCGGCCCGCAGCGTCCTCAAAGCGCCGACGCGCAGAACGCGCACGGACGCGCGAGAGCGCGCCACGGGCGGCGAGAGTCGGACATTGCGATTCCTTTCTCGGGAGGATCAGGCGGGTGACTGTTCCGTCAGCACGCGCGTGGCCTCCGCGGCCGCGAGCAGCCCTGCGCTCGCAAGGCATTCGACGCCTGGGATCACTTCCGAATTGGTCAGGTCGATTGTCCCCGCGCCGCTCGCCGTGACGACGAAGAGCTTCGCTTGGGGATCGCTCGAGGCGACGATTGCCGCCCGTTCTCCTTCAGTGAACAGCGCCATGAACTGGAGGAGGGTCAGGCCGGCGAGCTGCGGCGAAGCCGCCGGCGGCCTCCAAGCGCCGCCGGCCGCGTGCGTCCAGTCGGCGTCCACACAAGCCGGCAGCGAAGACAGCAGCGCGAGGCTCGCGCCTGCTGGCGGTTCAAGGGCCGCCGCGCCGTCCTATTCGACGATGTTGGCTATCGAGCCGAACTCGATCAACCCGTATCGGCGCCTGGGGGCTCCTTTGGAGCTAGGCAGCAGGCAGTAGGCAGTGGCGCTCTTTCCCACTGCCTACTGCCTATTGCCTACTGCCCCCTCCTCAAAACCATTCCACGATGACGCAAATTCCGGCGCCCCCGACGCCGCCCGCGCCGGCCGTTCCGCCGTTCTGCGCCGAGCCGCCGCCGCCGCCGCCGCCGCCCGGAGAGCCGCCCTGGGCGCCGGCGCCGGCGGTCCCGCTGGTCGCCGAAGCGCCGCCGCCGCCGCCAACGCCTGGAAGCTGCAACGGCCCGGCGGTGTTGGAGGCGCCTTGCACGCCATTGACGGAGCCGCCCGCGGTCCCGCCCGCGCCGCCGTTGATCGGAATGCCGTTGAAGACCTGCTGGCCGCCATTGCCGCCGTTGTTCGTTCCGTTGGACGAGGAAAGGCCGCCGCCGCTGCCGCCGCCGGTCGCGCCGTTCACTCCATAATTGCCGCCGTTGCCCGCCACGCCGGCCGTGGAGCAGCCGCCGCCGCCAGACCCACCGGTCGCAGTTGCATTGCCGGCGCTGGCCGCTGAACCTCCCGAGGAGCCAAACAGACCGCCGCCGCCGCCTGTCGCGCCAGACCCGCCGCCGGGTTGCCCGAACCCGGCGCCGCCGCCGCCGCCGGACCCGGTCGCGCTCAATTGACCGCCCGCGCCGAAGCCGCCGCCCCAGGCTTTCAAGAGGGCGCCGAAGCCGGTGTATCCGCCGGCGCCGCCGGCGCCGCCCGCCGTCGTGCTCGACGTCGCCGCCGCGCCCGCCGCCCCGCCGCTTCCGACCGTGATCGTCTGCGACGCGCCGACCTGCGCGGCGGTGAAACGACCCGACGCCTGGGCCGCGCCGCCGCCGCCGCCGCCGCCGCTGCATGCGGTCGACGCCGCTTCCAAGCATCCGCCGCCGCCTCCGCCGCCGCCGCCGAACAGCACGACGTCGCAAAACGTCATGCCGGGCGACGGCGTATAAGTTCCGCTCGACGAGAACGTCACGATATTGACGCTGCGCCCGGCGACGATCCATGCGTTCGAGCCATTGGAGACCAAGCGCGCGGCGCCGTAGGGCGAAGCCATGGCAAGAGAGATTTTGCCGTCGATCGTATCCGAGCCGGTGCGCGCGACCGTGATCGAATTGGTCGCCGAGCATGCGCCCGATTCGTCGACGATGAGGAGCGGGACGCCCGCGGGGAAACTCGCCGCGGAAGGCAGAGTCACTGTCCGCGCAGCGGTGAGCGCCGCGTAGGCGATCTCGCGATCCGTCGCAAGAACGGCGTAATTCGCGTCGGAAACCGGCGTGCGCTGATTGGCGAAGCTCGGCGCGCCGGTCGCTGCGTCGATCGCGATTCCGGTGTTCCAGGTCGAGCCGTTGGCGGAGACCTTGAAGCTGAGACTGTCGTTGCCGCACAGGCCGATCTGCGCCCGGCCGGAAAACGCGTCTTGAAACAGAACCGAGGCCGTGTCGCCGACAGCCGACTTGTTGATGGCGAAGTTGAAATTGGTCCCGTTGAACAGCGCGCTTGATCCATACACCGACAGCGGGTTGTTGGGATCGGCGGCCGTGCCGACGCCGACTGGGCCGAGATTGCTGGTCGCCTGATCGACGATCGTCCATTTGCCGGCGCCGTTGCTTTGCAGCGCAAGGAAGCCGTAAGCGCAAGAGATGACGGCGCTCGATGCGCCGTCGATCTTGTCGCTCGCCGCCGCGCTCAGCGTGATCGTCAGAGCGGCCGAGCAGTTCCCGCTTTCGTCGTACACGGTCAGCGTCGTTCCCGTGGGATAGGCGCTCGACGCAGGCAAGGTCACGATGCGCGCCGCGGTAATTGCGGTGTAGGCGATCGTGCGATCGGTCGCGAGGGCGGCATAGGCGGCGTCCGAAACCGAGGCGCGCGTGTTGGTGACGACCTCGCTAAGCTTGGCCGCCGGCCAGCCGCCGGCCGTCACGCCGTCGTGCACCTGCACGCGATTGTTCGTCGTGTCGACGAGAAGCTCGGCTTGCGCGCCGGTGAAGGCGGCGAGATTGGCCGCGGTGTCGCGGCGACGTTTGACTTGGACCGACATGGGGGCTCCTTTGGAGCGGCGAATGGCGAGCGACGGGGCGAATCGCGAATGGCGAGTGGCGAATGGGGAAAGACGCGCGGTCGCCATTTTCCATTCGCTATTCGCCATTCGCGCGCCGGCGGAGCCGGCGCCTCACGACGAAGTCGTGCCGAGGTCGACGAGGGTCGCGTAAGGATCGCTGGCGAAACCGAGGTCGTCAGACTCGGAGACGGTCTGGCTGGCGAGGAGGTAGTCGAGGGGCGCGCCGATGGCGAGCGCCTGCGCGACCGGCCCGAAGGCGCCCGAACCCTTGGGCGTGTAGGGATAGGCCGTGCAAGCGGCGAGACTTTCCACGCCGGCGCCGAACACGTTGTAGCTCTGGAACTTGAAGTAGAGCGGCGCGCCGACGTAGGATTCGGGCAACTCAAAGGTGACGATGGCCGCGTCGAGCCGCGCGAACGGCGCGCCCAAGGCGTGCGCGGCGGGGGGCGTTCCATCGAGACCCCGTTGCAATCCCGTCAAATTATAGGCGTTCGCGCCCGTCAGCGTTGCGCTCTCGTAAGCGAGCATTTCGTTGTCGACGAGCGCGCGCGTGACGCCCTGTTGCGCCGATCCGAGCGAAGTTCCCGAGAGGACGCCGGCGCTTTCCGCGAGAGCGACGCTCAACGTGTCGATCGCATCCCAGCCGCTCGCCGCCGGCAACGCGGCGGTGAGAAGGCCCTGGCGAAGCGGTTGCGTGATGACGGCGACTTGCGAGTAGGTGACGTTGTCGAGAGAGACCCAGACATAGGCGCCGCCCCAATTCGGATCGGCGACGCCGCCCGAACCGCCCGACGCGCCGACCCAAATCTGCGGCGTTCCGCCGCTGAGCGCCGTCGGCGGCTCATAAATCAGCGGCGTGTTGACGGACGAGGCGGGTACGCCTTGATTGGGCAGAAATCCTGACGAGCCCGAATTCGGATAGAGGACCGGCGTCGAGACGCCGATTGTCAGCTCTTCCGCGGTGATCGTCAGCAGCCCTTTGTCGTCCTCTTCGATCGCGGTGATGCGCACAGGATAGTCGGCGAGCCCGAGATTGGCGTCGGTAATCGTCACCACGTCCATCGGATCGAGCAGGCCGTATTCCCAGCTGAGCTTGAACGTGAAGTGCGCGCGCACATAAAGCTGACGTTGCAAAATGGTCTGGGCGACGATCGGCCCGATGACGATCTCGTCGCAGATTTCGTGGCCTTGGATCGTCGAGCCGACGCGCGGGCCGTAGAGTTCGATTTGACCCTGGTCGCGCGCCTCGACCGGCACGGCGCCGTATTGGTTGGCGCGCGACAGGCACTCGACGCGTTGAATTGTCGGCAGTGAGAACGGATCGACGCGCGCGGCTTGGACCGGGTCTTTGGCGCCCTTTTCGTCGACGAAATCGAGATCCGTCAGCTTGTAGATCGGCGTGAGGTCGGGGACGTAGCTCGTCGGGTCGGCGTAGGTGAAGGCGATCGACGCCACCCGACTCTCGTCACTCGGCGCGAAGAGGTAGGTTCCGCCCGGCGAGACGCCGTAAGTTCCCGCCGCCGAAGGCGTTGCAGCGCCGATATAGGTCAGGGCGGCGCCGGTGAAGGCGTATTTCACGCCGCCGTCGGCGACGAATTCGGCGCTGCCGCAGACCAAGACCGACGGCGGCGGCGTTGCGCCCGAACCCTCTTGCGCCGGAGTCGGCACGGCGGTCTGCACCGTCTTCACAGTGTCGCCGGCGGCGATCGCCGCGTCGCCGTAGGGAATGAACTTGAGCATCCCGCCGCTCCACACCGCGGCGCAGTTGAGGAGCTGCAGCCAGCGCGTCAGGATGCTCGATCCCTGTTCCTGGTTGACCAGCGCCGGGCTGAAGGCGATGCCGAGCGCCTTGCAGTAGGTTTGCAGGCTTGCGTCGCCGCCCGAGCCGAACAGCGTCGTCGCATCGATGCTGGCGGCCGAGAAGCCAGCGCCATATTGCGGGTTGGTCAGGAAATCGCCGATGACCTGCGCCGGATCGGCGTCGACGCCGTTGACGCCCGTTCCTGCGAGGATGCCGACGATCTCGAAATTGTGATTGCCGATGTTGGCGTTGTCGCCGAGCGAGTAGCTCGCCGCGCAGACGTACGACGTGCCCTGATAAGCGAGCGCCTCGATGGTGTAGTGCGCCGAAAGATAGCCCCACGTCGTCTGCGGCGTCGCGCCGTTGAAGAAGGTCAGGCCGAGTTGGGCCAGCGTATAGGTGGACTGGTCGCGCCAGATGACGCCGATGCTGGAGACCGGCCCCTCGCACAGCGCCATGATCAGGTCGGCCGAATAGGCGTAGCCGCTCGTCGGCGACTTGAAGAAGCCGCCTTTGCCGCCGCCGCCGCTGCTGCCGTGGGTCTGGAAATTGGCGTACCAGATCACGTTCGCCGCAACCTTGGTCCGGCCCCAGATGATCGGGATCGGCAAGGTGCTGACGGAGGTCTGCAGCTGCAGCCCGGTGTAGTCGGGCTTGGTGGACTTCGATCCTTGGCGAAACCAGCTCATGGGGGCTCCTTCGGAGCCGCGAATGGCGAGTGGCGAGTGGCGATCAGAAGAACGGTCCGC
The DNA here is from genome assembly GCA_050013275.1 of Roseiarcus sp. Taxonomy (GTDB): domain Bacteria; phylum Pseudomonadota; class Alphaproteobacteria; order Rhizobiales; family Beijerinckiaceae; genus Roseiarcus. Next base: position 15,281 of record JBEKFO010000031.1, read on the forward strand.
TGGCGCGCCTTCCCCATTCGCTACTCGCTATTGGCCATTCGCGGCAAAGTGGCTCGCGAACTTCGCCTCCCGCAGCCGCGCGGCGACTTCGACGTTGCGCGCGATCTCTTCCTCGAGCACGACGCGCGCGGGATGAAACGCGTGAACGATCGTCAGCGGGTTCGCTCGCGTCACGATGCCGCCGTGGGAAAAACAGCGGCCGTACCTGAAGAGGATCACGTCGCCGGGCAGCGGCGAGGCGACCTCGCGCGCGCGCGCCAGCAGGAAGCCCAGATAGCGCTCCTCGCCGCGATGCAGATGCCAGTCTTTGACATAGGGGCGCGGATCGAACGGCTCGACGAGTTCGAGATCGCAGAACACCCGCACCAGCAGCATTGCGCAATCGCAACCGACGCCCTTGACGTCGGCCATGTGATGATAAGGCGTGCCGATCCATTCGCGCGCCGCGGAGACGATGGCGGCGCGGGTCGCGTCAGGCGAATGGCGAATGGCGAATGGCGAATGGAAAGGCGCAGCAGCAGCGGTCAAAGCGGTCTCCCCCAATTTTCCATTCGCTATTCGCCACTCGCCTAGTAAGCGATCTGCGGCGGCGGCGCGAAAGGCAAGCCGCGGAAGGCGGCGAGGTTGCAGTGTCTCGGCGGAAGGCTGTCGAGTTGAGGCGTCCCCGCGAAGGCGCTATCAAGTCAGCCGACGAACGCCGATCGGGACCGGGCCGAACATCTGTGGCGACGCAGAACGAACATGGCCATTTGATCGCCGTGGCGGCGAAAGCCGCCTTGGCGCCGATCGGATGCGTGCGCCGCGGGCAATCGCGCGTATGGATTTCCGATCAGCGCTATTGGGCGATCATGATCGAGTTCCAGCCCAGCGGCTTCTCCAAGGGCTCATATCTCAACGTCGGCGCGAGTTGGTTGTGGTACGAGAGGCCCGGACTGGCGTTCAATGTCGGCTATCGCGTGGCGGGCGCCGGCTTCATATCCTTCGAAAACTCCGAACAGTTCCGCCCCTTGATCGAAAGGATGGCGGCTCAGGCGGCCGAAGCAGTGTTGGCCCTGAGAGCAAAATTCGCTTCGATCGCCATGATCTCCGGATTTCTTAACGCAGAGCCAAACGGGACGTTGAACCATATGTTCAGCGCCGCCGTCGCCGCGGGGCTCAACCATGAATTTGAGCTGTCGCGCAAGCGATTTCATGAAATCCTCAGTTATCCCGCCGACCAAGATTGGCGGGTAAAGCGGCACGCCGAAGCCGCGGCGCTGCTTGCGCTCCTCAATGACCCGGCGCAATTTCGCGCCGGGGTTCGTCGCATCATCGACGCGCGCCGGGCCCAGGCCGGCTTTCCGCCGATCGCCGATTGTCTTGAAGGGTTGGATTCGACCGTGAGGGAGGGCGAAAGCCGCCCAGCGTCTTAATCTAATTGCGCTTGATCCGAAGCTCGAAGACGACAGGCTTGTCGGCGCCTTCTTTTAGAGTGACACCGTTCCTCAGTTGGTCCGCCCTCGCGTTGCAAAGCCTTGCCCCACCGGTCTTCAAGTCATAAATCGCGATAACGTTTTTGTGGGCATCGTCCCAGAGATTGCTTGCGTAATTGCTCGAAAAGCATTGCACATCTCACATTCTTGGATGGACCGACCGCGAAGGCGCCGCGCGCGCCGATAGGCGTCGTCGAGGGCAAGGCGTTGGCGTCGCTCATTGCATCTGCGCGCGTCGACCGCTCTTTCGCGCCCCGCGAGGAAGACTGCGGACCGCTCAGTAGGCGATCTGCGGCGGCGGGACGAAGGGGAAGCCGCGGAAGGCGGCGAGGTTGCAGTGTCTCGGCGGAAGGACGTCGAGTTGAGGCGTCCCCGCGAAGGCGCTATCACGTCCGCCGACGACCGCTGATCGGGACCGGGCCCAACACCTGTGGCGACGCAGAACGAACATGGCCGTTTGATCGCCGCGGCGGCGAAAGCCGCCTTGGCGCCGATCGGATGCGTGCGCCGCGGGCAATCGCGCGTCTGGCTTTCCGATCAGCGCTATTGGGCGATCATGATCGAGTTCCAGCCCAGCGGTTTCTCCAAGGGCTCCTATCTGAATGTCGGCGCAAGCTGGCTGTGGTACGAGAGGCCCGGACTGGCGTTTGATGTCGGCTATCGCGTGGCGGGCGCCGGCTTCATATCCTTCGAAAACTCCGAACAGTTCCGCCCTTGATCGAAAGGATGGCGGCTCAAGCGGCCGAAGCAGTGTTGGCCCTGAGAGCAAAATTCGCTTCGATCGCCATGATCTCCGGATTTCTCGACGCGGAGCCGAATCGGCAGTTGGTCCACATGTTCAGCGCCGCCGTCGCAGCGGGGCTCAACCGCGAATCTGAGCTGTCGCGCAAGCGATTTCATGAAATGCTCAGTTATTCGGCCGAGTACGAGTGGGAGGCAAAGCTGCATTCCGAAGCTGCGGCGCTGCTTGCGCTCCTCGATGACACGGCGCAATTTCGCGCGGCGGTTCGTCGCATCATCGATGCGCGCCGAGCCCAGGCCCGCCTGCCGCCGCTCGCCGATTGTCTTGAAGGGTGAAGGCGACCGCGGCGCGGTAGCTCACGCATTCCTTCTTCGAGCCTGAGCGATACGCATTCCGCCTTTCCCCGCCCACGGGAGAAACCGAGCGCCGCTCAGTAAGCGATCTGCGGCGGCGGGACGAAGGGGAAGCCGCGGAAATTGGCGAGGTTGGAAAAGCGCGACAAACAGGTCGCCTGCGTGTGGTCGCAGCCGGCGT
>JBEKFO010000032.1:0-18001 GCA_050013275.1 Roseiarcus sp.
CCCTTCTTACTGCCTGCTGCCTATTCCCTACCGCCCTCTCCCTGCCGCGGGGTGGAGCAGCCCGGTAGCTCGTCAGGCTCATAACCTGAAGGCCGCAGGTTCAAATCCTGCCCCCGCAACCAAACTCGCCAAAACCCCCGACGCCGAAACGCGCGGGGGTTTTCGCGTATCTGGGTTCACGCAGACGCCGCAAAGAAAATCGTCAGCCGGTCTGCGGCTTGCCGCAGCACTGCGCGGATCGGCATCGCTTCGAGCGGGCCGCCGGCCATAGCGCGCGCCAGCGTCTGCGCCTTCGCCGTTCCCTCGATGTGCAGCGCGATCGCGCGCGCTCGCAAGATGACGCGCCCCGTCAGCGTTAGGCGTGGTTCGGCGGCGCCGGGCGCGCGGATCGGCGCCACTAGCGCGCGCCCCCCGGGGTCGATCGCTTCATCGAGGCCTTTGGCGCTGGGAAACCACGAGGCGGTGTGGCCGTCTTCTCCCATGCCGAGCGCGACGACATCGGCCGGCGAAGGCAGCGCCGCGATTCGGGCGTTGGCGGCTGCGAGTTCGAGGTCCTCGTCGAGACGGGAATCGGCGAGCGGGGTGAATTGCGCAGTCGCGGCGTGGTCCCTCAGCAGCGCCTCACGAACCAATTTGGCGTTCGATCTGGGATGGTCGTCGGGGACGCGACGTTCGTCGGCGAGAGTGATCGCGACGCGCGACCAATCGATCGGCTGGCTCGACAGCGCGTGAAAATAGCGCAGCGGCGTGGCGCCGCCGGAGACGACGAGCAGCGCGACGCCGCGCGCTTCGATCGCCTCACGCAGCCGGTCCGCGGTCCATTGAGCGAACGCCGGCGCAAGCGCCGTTCCCGAGGAAAAATCGCGGCGCGCGGGCGCGATCGCGCTCATTCGAATTCCTCGTTCCAGGTGCGCCCGTCGCGTTCGATCAGCGCGATCGAGGCGGCGGGTCCCCAAGTGCCGGCGGCGTAGGGCCGCGGCGAATCGTGCGACTGCGCCCAGGCCTCGCGGATCGGGTCGATGAACCGCCAGGCGGCCTCCACTTCGTCGCGGCGCATGAACAGCGACGCGTTGCCGCGGATCGCGTCCATCAGCAGCCGCTCATAGGCGTCGGCCGAGGGCGCGGAAAACGTCTTGGCGAAACTCATGTCGAGCGGCACGTGTTGCAAGCGCATCGCGCCGGGACCCGGCTCCTTGATCATCAGCCACAGCTTGATGCCCTCGTCCGGCTGGACGCGGATCACCAGGCGGTTGGCGGGGATGCCGTCGCCGTCCGTCTCGAAGATGGCGTGCGGCACGCGGCGAAAGCCGACGACGATTTCGGAAAAGCGCTGCGGCAATCGCTTGCCGGTTCGAAGATAGAAGGGAACGCCCGCCCAACGCCAGTTGGCGACCGCGACCTTCATTGCGACGAAGGTTTCGGTTTCGCTCTCTTCCCTTTCGATGTCGTCGAGATAGGATGGCGCCGGGGCGCCCTCGGCGAAACCGGCGCGATATTGCCCGCGCACGGTCAACGCCGAAGTATTGGAGGCGTCGATTGGGGTCAGCGATTTCAATACTTTCAGTTTTTCGTCGCGTAACGAATCGGCGTGCAACGAGAACGGCGGCTCCATCGCCACTAGGCAGAGCAGCTGCAGCATGTGGTTCTGCACCATGTCGCGGATCGCGCCCGATTCGTCGTAATAGGCGCCGCGCCCCTCGACGCCGAGCGTCTCGGCGACCGTGATCTGCACGTGATCGACGTGGGCGTTGTTCCAAAGCGGCTCGAGCAGCGCGTTGGCGAAGCGCAGCGCCATCAGATTCTGCACCGACTCTTTGCCGAGGTAGTGGTCGATGCGAAAGATGTTGGCCTCGAGAAAGACGGCCCCGATCGCGTCGTTGATCGCCGCCGCGCTCGCGCCGTCCCTGCCGATCGGCTTTTCCACGATGATGCGCGATCGCGGCGTGGCCAATTCGGTTTCGCCGAGGCGCTTGGCGATGGGGCCGAACAGATCGGGCCCGGTGGCGAGATAATAGGCGCGCGTGCGCTCCTCGCGGCCGAGCAGCGCCTTCAGCTCGTCCCAGCCGATTTCGCCGACGGCGTCGACCGCGACATATTCGATTCGCTGAAGAAAGCGATCGACGTATGAATCCCGCGCGGCCCCCGCCGGGCCGAACTTGACCAGAGCGTCCTTGACCGAGGCGCGAAAGGCCTCGCGGTCGAACGGGCGCCGGGAGACGCCGATGACGCGCGTGGGCTCGGTGAACTGATCGCTCATTTCCCGATGAAAGAGCGCGGGGAACAACTTGCGATAGGCGAGATCGCCCGTGCCGCCGAAGACGACGAGATCGAAGGGCTCGACTTTGACGATTCTAGGCGCCATGGGCGTCTCACTCGTTTGGGCTCGGCAGGCTTCGCGAACGCAAGAAACATTCCGCACCTGCACGGTGGTCGCGGCGGAGCCGCTCGATCGGCCGATGCGGGATCGGCGAACTCAGCCCAGCCCGATCGGCGCGTCCTTAAACAACACTTCTCTGTCACGAGCAAAATTCTTGATCAGCGGCAGCGCGGCGCCGCCGATGGCGCGCGCGTCGGCGCCGATCGCGCCGGCGATGATCGTCACATCGGACAATCCGCGCCGGTCGAGCGCCTCGATCTGCGCGGCGACGCGCGCGCACAGTTTCTCGCGCACGGCGACCGGCATCGCCCCGTCGATGACGATCGCTTCGACGTCGATGACCGAGATCGCCGAGATCGCCGCATAGCCGAGCGCGAACGACGCCTCCTCGATCCATTCGTCGAGCAGCGGCCCGAAATCGTCCCAGGCGTCGGGCGTTCGCCAGATCGAGGAGGGATCGGCGCCCGCCGCTTCGATGCGCCGCTCGAGCTGACAGATAGAGGCGCGGGCGATCAATTGCGAAGTCGCCTGGCGCCCGGCGTCCTGCGCCGCGATCGGCATCGACCCAAGCGCCGCGGCGTTGCCGGTGCGACCGGGGTAGAGCGCCCCGTCCAACACCAGTCCGCCGCCGACGAACGCGCCGAGGAAGAAATAAAGGAAATCGCGGTGCCGCCACGCCTCGCCGAAAAAGAACTCCGCCGCGCAGGCCGACGTGGCGTCGTTGCACAGCGTCACCCGATACGAACACGAGCGCGCGATTTCCTCTTCGATCGAGAAGGATCGCCACGCGTCCATCTCTTCCGCGGGCGCGCCGATCTCGGTCGACCAGTTCCATAATTGAAACGGCGAGGCGACGCCGATTCCGGCGATGCGTCGACGCTGCGCCGGCGTCAGCGCTTGCGTCATCGGCGCCAGCGCGCCCATGAGGAAATCCATCACCAGATTGGGCGTCGGATAGGCGTAGGTTCGATGCGTGCGCCTGCGGATCTGTCCGCAAAAGTCGATCAAGACGAGATCGCAGCTGCGGCGGCCAATTTTTAGCCCAAGCGAAAACGCGCCCTCCGGATCGAGCGACGCGGGAACCGTCGGCTGCCCGACGCGCCCGCGCAACGGCGCTTCGCGACGCAAGAGACCGTCGTCTTGCAAGCGATTCATGATCGCGGACGTCGATTGCACGGAAAGTCCTGTCATCCGCGCAACTTCGATTTTGGAGAGCTGCCCGAACCGGCGAACCAGCGAAAGGATCAACCGCTCGTTGTAAAGGCGCACCCCCGTCTGGTCGGCGCCGCTGGCGATCGGCGGCGACGGCGGGGGAGGTGCGGCGCTCTCGTCCGCTTCCGGCATCGACTCTCCTCGCGCGTTTTCCCTGTGACGCGCCTTCACGGCGACCGCGGCGACGCCCCTCTCATTGTGCCTAGCATGCGGGGCGACGAGGAACCTGTCAATAATAATTCAGGCCGATTGATTTATCCATTGACTCTCGGCTCGGTTTTTGTCCCTATAGCGCCGCGATGGCGCGAACCCGGCTTGGCCAGAGTCGGTCTTGCAAGTTTCGCCAACTTCTCGCGCGAAGCGCGGCCGCCGTCGCCGGTGTGTTTGTTTCGGGAGGAACTCATGTCTAGGAAGTTTGGAATTCTGTCGACCGCGGCGATCGCGGCTCTGTCGATCGCGATGATGAGCGCGCCGTCTTACGCCGCAGAGACCATCATCGGCCTGATCACCAAGACCAACACCAATCCCTTCTTCGTCAAGATGAAGGAAGGAGCTCAGGCGAAAGCCAAGGAGCTCGGCGTCACCCTGCAGGCGTACGCCGGCAAGTTCGACGGCGATAACGACGGCCAGGTCGCCGCGATCGAGGAACTGATCGCCGCCGGCGCCAAGGGCATTCTGCTCGTGCCCAGCGATTCGAGCGCGATCGTGCCGACTGTCGAAAAGGCGCGCAAAGCAGGCATTATCGTCATCACGCTCGATACGCCGCTCGATCCGATCACCGCCGCGGACGCCAATTTCGCCACCGACAACTTCAAGGCCGGCGAATTGATCGGCCAGTGGGCGAAGGCGACGCTCGGCGCCAAGGCGGCCACCGCCAAGATCGCCACGCTCGACCTCGCCGCCAACGAACCGACGGTCGATTATCTCAGGCACAACGGCTTCCTCACCGGCTTCGGCATCCCGGTCAAGGATCCCAAGCACTTCGCGATGGGCGACAGCCCGCAGATCGTTGGCTCCGACGTGACGCAGGGGTCGGACGAAGGCGGCCGCAAGGCGATGGAGAACATCCTGCAGAAGGCCTCGGAAATCGATGTCGTCTACGCGATCAACGAGCCGGCCGCGGACGGCGGCTACGCCGCTCTGAAGGCCGCGGGTAAGGAAAAGGGCGTGCTGGTCGTCGCGGTCGACGGCGGCTGCCCGGGCGTCAAGAGCGTCAAGGAAGGCGTGATCGGCGCCACCTCGCAGCAATATCCGCTGCTGATGGCCGCCGATGGCGTCCAGGCGGTCGTCGATTACGTCAAGACCGGCAAGAAGCCCGTCAGCATGGACACCGGCGAGAAGCTCGTCACCGATCATCCCGTCCCGGGCGTTCCCTCGATCGACACCACCGAGGGAACCAAGCTCTGCTGGGGTTGATTTCGCCGGCGTTTGATCGCTTAATGATATGAAAGATCGGCGCTTCCAAGCATCGTCTGGGAGCGCCGATTTTGCAGAGGCGCGAGCCTAAGGACGAAACGAGGGGGGAGCGAGCGATGAGCGAAGCTTCACAAGGCGAGCGGCCGACGCCGCAAGAATACGAGCGCGTGCTCGCCGCCGCCGCGACCGTGCAGGCCTCGTTCGAGGAAGAAAGTCTCTCATTCGTCCAACGCGTTCAGCGCTTCCTGCACCTCTATCCCACAACCGTTCCCTTCGTGGTGCTGCTTCTCGGGCTTTTGCTCGGCGTCACCGTCAATTATTCGCACTTCGTCACCGGGAGCAATCTGTCGACCGTTCTGACGCAAGTGACGATCATCGGCATCCTCGGCATCGCGCAAACCTTGGTGATCCTGACCGCCGGCATCGATCTGTCGGTCGGCGTGATCATGGTGATTTCGTCGGTCGTGATGGGCCGTCTGGCGGTCGTCGACGGCGTGCCGATCGTTGTCGCGTTCCCGCTGGGATTGCTGTGCGGCATCGCTTGCGGATACCTCAACGGTTTGCTCGTCACGCGGATGAAAATGCCGCCGTTCATCGTCACGCTGGGCACGCTCAGCATCATCGGCGCGCTCAACACCTTCTATTCGCAGAGCGAGACCATTCGCGAGCAGGATCTCGAAACGAACGCGCCGTTCCTGCAATTGATGGGCGTTCCCTTTCAGATCGGCGGCGCGCGAATCATCCTCGCCAGCTTCCTGCTGATCGTACTGGCGGTCGTCGTCTGGTACGTGCTCAACCGCACCGCTTACGGCCGTCATGTCTATGCGACCGGCGACGATCCCGAGGCCGCGCGCCTCGCCGGCATCGACACCGACCGCATCCTGCTCAGCGTTTACGTGCTGGCGGGGCTCATCTCGGCGATCGCCGGCTGGGCGCTGATCGGCCGCATCGGCGCGATCAGCCCGACCGCTGGCGCGAATGGGAACCTCGACTCCATCACCGCCGTGGTGATCGGCGGCACCAGCCTGTTCGGCGGGCGCGGCTCGATCGTCGGCACGCTGATCGGCGCGCTGATCGTCGGCGTCTTCCGCTCCGCGGTCTCGCTCGCCGGACTCGACGTGCTGTGGCAGGAATTCGCCATCGGTGTGCTGATCATCGTCGCCGTGGCGCTCGACCAATGGATACGGAGGGTTTCCAAGTGAGCGTCGAACCCATCCTGCAGGCGCGCTCCCTCGTCAAGCGCTACGGGCGCGTCACCGCGCTCGACCACGCCGATTTCGACCTCTATCCCGGCGAGATTCTCGCGGTCATCGGCGACAACGGCGCCGGCAAGTCGACGATGATCAAGGCGCTTTGCGGCGCCGTGATCCCCGACTCCGGCGAAATCAGGCTGGCCGGCGACGTGGTTCATTTCCGCTCGCCGATCGACGCGCGCGAGGCGGGCATCGAAACTGTCTACCAGAACCTCGCGCTGTCGCCGGCCCTGTCGATCGCCGACAATATGTTCCTGGGACGCGAAGTGCGATCGCCGGGCTTCATGGGCAAATATCTTCGCGCCCTCGATCGCGCGGCGATGCAGAAGTTCGCCAGGGAAAAGCTGAACGAGATCGGGTTGATGACGATCCAGAACATCAGCCAGCCGGTGGAGACGCTGTCGGGCGGCCAGCGCCAGGGCGTCGCCGTGGCGCGCGCGGCCGCCTTCGCGCGCCGCGTCATCATCATGGACGAGCCGACGGCGGCGCTGGGCGTCAAAGAATCGCGGCGCGTGCTGGAACTCATTCTCGATGTGAAGAAACGTGGCCTTCCGATCATACTGATTTCGCACAACATGCCGCACGTCTTCGAGGTCGCCGACCGCATCCACATCCATCGGCTCGGCCGCCGCCTGACGGTGATCGATCCCAAGAAGCAGACGATGTCCGACGCCGTCGCGATGATGACCGGCGCCTTGGCGCCGCCGGTCGATCAGGCCGCTTGATCGCCTCGATCGAGCCGCTTGATCGCGGGATTGCGAGCGGGGCCGCTCTTGCGGGAGCGCAGGCGCGAGCATAGGTGCTCGACGGGGCGGGGTCAGTCGCGCGCGGACCGCCGTCTTCAACCGTCACGGGGAATTTTCTCATGCGTTATCGACCGCTCGGCCGCACCGGCCAACTCGTCTCGGAAATCTGCTTGGGCACGATGACGTTCAGCGGCGGCGCGGGCTTCTGGCGCGCCGTCGGAACGGTCGAACAGAAAGGCGCGACGGCGCTGGTGGCGCGCGCGCTGGAAGCGGGCGTCAATTTCATCGACACCGCCGACGTCTATTCGGAAGGGCAATCCGAAGTCATGCTCGGCCAGGCCCTGCGCGATCTCAAGGTCAAGCGCGAGGACGTCATCGTCGCCACCAAGGTGCGCGGCCGCACTGGGCCCGGACCCAATGCGGTCGGGCTGTCTCGCGGCCACGTCATGGACCAGATAGCCGGCAGCCTGAAACGGCTCGGGCTCGATCACGTCGATCTCTACCAGATCCACGGCTTCGATCCGCTCACGCCGATCGAGGAGACCCTTCGCGCGCTCGACGACTGCGTTTCGCGCGGCCTCGTGCGCACCATCGGCTGCTCCAATCTCGCGGCTTGGCAGATCATGAAAGCGCTGGGGATTTCCGAGCGCCGCGGCTTCGCCCGCTTCGAGACGGTGCAGGCCTACTACACCATCGCGGGGCGCGATCTCGAACGCGAGGTTCTGCCGCTGGTCGAGGACCAGGGCCTCGGCGTGATGGTATGGAGCCCGCTGGCCGGCGGCCTGCTCACGGGCAAGTTCACGCGCGCGGGCGCCAAGCCGGAAGGCGCGCGGCGCGCTTCGTTCGATTTTCCGCCCGTCGATCGCGAGCGCGCGTTCGACGTCGTCGACGCCATGCGGCCGATCGCCGAGGCGCACGGCGCCTCGGTGGCGCGCGTTGCGCTCGCCTGGCTGCTGCAACGCAAGGGCGTGATGAGCGTCATCGTCGGCGCCAAGACGGTCGAGCAGCTCGACGACAATCTCGCGGCGGCCGGGCTCGCCTTGAGCACCGAGGAGATCGCGGCGCTCGAAAAAGTGAGCGCGCCGGCGCCCGAATATCCCGGCTGGATGATCGCGCGCCAAAGCGACCAGCGCTGGCCCGAGCCGAAGGATTGAGGCGGAGGACGAGGGGGCAGGGGATGACGCGCAAGGTTTCCTGGGGCGTGCTCGGCGCCGCCAAGATCGGCATCGAGCAAGTCATTCCCGCGATGCGGCGCGGCGAGGTCTCGCGTGTCGACGCGATCGCCTCGCGCGACATCGGCAAGGCGCGCCGCGCCGCCGACGCCCTCGGCGTCGCCAAGGCCTACGGCTCCTACGAGGAACTGCTAGCCGATTCCGCGATCGAGGCGATCTACAATCCGCTGCCCAACGAGCTCCATGTTCCGTGGACGATCCGCGCGCTCGAAGCGGGCAAGCACGTGTTGTGCGAGAAGCCGATTGCGCTCGACGCGGGGCAAGCGAGCGCGCTGATCGAGGCGCGCGCGCGCGCCGGCAAGCTGGTCGCGGAAGCGTTCATGGTGCGCTTTCATCCGCAATGGCGACGTGCGCGCGAGATCGCGCGTTCGGGCGCGATCGGCGATGTGCGCGCGATCCAGACGTTCTTTTCCTATCGGCTGACCGACGCCGCCAACATCCGCAATCGGCCGCCCGGCGGGGGCGGGCTCTACGACATCGGCTGCTACGCGATCTCGACCGCGCGCCACGTCTTCGCCGCCGAGCCGACGCGCGTCGTCGCCGCGCTCGATTTCGATCCCGCGTTCGGCGTCGACCGATTGACGAGCGCGCTGATCGAATTTCCCGGCGATCGGCATCTGACCTTCACCTGCGCGACGCAGCTCTCAGCGCACCAGCGCGTGACGATCGTTGGCGAAAGAGGGCGCGTCGAAATCGCCATTCCCTTCAACGCGCCGATCGACCGGCCGACGCGCATCACGATCGACGACGGCGTCGACCTTTTCGGCGGCGGCGCGCGCGTCGAGGAATTCCCACCATGCGATCAATACTCGCTGCAAGGCGACGCGTTCTCGCGCGCGATCCTCGGTGAAGCGGCGCTGGAGTTTCCCATCGAGGACGCGATCGCCAACATGCGCGTCATCGACGCCGCGTTCCGCTCGGCGCGTAGCGGCGGCTGGGAGACGCCTTAAGCGCCGCGGCGTATCGGCCAGAGGCGGTCGCGCCGGCGGCTCGCGGCGCGTGGCTACACGACGACGATCTCGGCGCGCCGGACGCCGATGGCCGTCGCAAGCAGTTTGAGACGGTCGCCGACGACTTCGCTGTCAGGCGCGCGCGCGGCCGCGCCGACTTCGAGCCGAACGCGGTCGGGCTCGATGCGTAGGCGCGCGCTGGCGAGCACCGCCGGCACGACGCCGGAAAAGCGGTAGGCGAGCAAGATCGCCCGGCCGAGAATCTGCGCGCGACGCCGCATCGCCGGCGTGAGCAAACTGTCGGATGGACTGAGCCAGGGCGCGTCAGGCTCGCCCGCGTAGCGAGCGTGGATCGCCGTGGCGATGAAGACGCGCTCGGCGTGATCGACGCCGATGAAGGGAAATTGCAGCAGCCGACGAAAGCTCTCCTCCGCGCGCAGGTCGGGGTGAGCGCGCCAGGCGATGTCGGAGAGCGCGCAGACCGCTACGCGCAGGCGCGTGTCGGCCGGCGTCTCGCCCGGGAAGAGATCGGCCGTCCAAGCCGCCAGCGCCGGCGCAAAATCCGGCACTCGCGCCGCCGGCAATCCGGTTAGCTGAGCGCCCTCGACGAGCGGGTCGAGATAGCGTTCCGGCTCGCTCAATTGCGAATAGAGAAAACCCTCGCGTAAGCCGAATGCGGAAAACACGATCCGCTCGGGGTCGAGGCGCTTGAGCACGCGATCGAGCACGAGCGCCGCCGCCGGCAATGTGCGCGCGCGCCGCTCGGGCACGCCGGGCATCGCTTCCAACTTGCTGGGCGTCAGCCGCGCCAGCGTTTTTACGAAGGCGCGCGCGTCCTCGGTCGCCAGCGTGTAGCCGTGCACGACCTTGACCGGCGCTTCGACCGCCTCCAGGTGCGCTTTGGCGAGCGCGCGCCAGCCGCCGCCGACGGCGTAGAACACCGGCTTGCCGAGGGCCGGCGGCAGGCTCGCCTGCAGCATCTCGTCGATCCGGTCTTTGGCCTCGGCCGCGCCGGCGGCGAGCATCGCTTCGACCGGCAAGGCGCCGAGCGGCAGGCTGACCCAATGTTCGCCGACACGATCGTCGAGCGCTTCGGCGATTTCGAGGCTGCCGCCGCCCATGTCGCCGATTGTTCCAATTGGGCGGAAGAAGCCGGAGATCACGCCGAGCGCCGAAAAGCGCGCTTCCTCCGCTCCGCTGAGGACGCGAACCTTGAGACCGGATTCGGCGGCGATGGCGGCGACGAGCGCCGGTCCGTTCGACGCGCGGCGGATCGCTTCGGTCGCCGTCGCGTCGATCCTGCTCACCCGCATCGCGTCGGCGATGGCGCGAAACCGCCGCGTCGCCTCGACCGTGCGGCGAAAGCCCTCCGCCGCGATGACGCCGGTTCGCGCGAGGCCTTCGCCGAGGCGACATAGCGACTTCTCGTTGAACCGCGGCAACGGCGCGCGGCCGAGTTGGTCGTAAACGAGGAGCCGCACCGAATTGGAGCCGATGTCGACGATCGCATAGGGCGCGCGGTCGGCGCGTCCCGCGCGTTCGGGATTGATGTCGAGCGGGCGCAACGGGGCCTCGCTCGCGCCGCCGCTGTCTTTGACCATCGACTCGCCTCTCGCCTCCGCGCGATCACGCGCGACGGCAAGAAATTATCTAATCGAAAGGGGGCACGCCTAGCGTTGATCGATCGCAATACGCGATATGCTGACGGGCCGCGAATCGCCAAACGCGGCGCCGCGCGGCGCACGAGCGGCGGTCCGGTCCGCGATCAAGCGAATTTAGGGGCTTGAGTGCGCTTTTGTGTCCATGTCGCGGCTCGCGGCGCCGCAATATACGTATTTGTAATGTTATATACGCCGCCGCTACCGTGACGCCGTCATGTCGGCGCAGCAACGTCTGCTGCCGACGATTTCTTCGCCCTCGCGGACGGACGGCGCCGAGCCAACGGGCCTGCGCCGTCCCCGGTCCGCGAGCGGACAGGTTCAGTAATCCATGCCGCCGCCCGGCATCGCCGGTGCCGGCGTCTCCTTCTTCGGCTTCTCGGCGATCATCGCCTCGGTGGTGATGAGTAGGCCGGCGACGGAGGCGGCGTCTTGCAGCGCGGTGCGCACGACCTTGGTCGGGTCGATGATGCCGAGCTTGAAGAGATCGCCGTACTCGCCGCTCTGCGCGTCATAGCCCCAGGCGTAGTCCTTGTGTTCGAGGATCTTGCCGACGACGACAGAGCCGTCGACGCCGGCGTTCTCGACGATCTGCCGCGACGGCGCATGGATCGCCTTGCGGACGATCTCGACGCCGGTGCGCTGGTCGGCGTTGTCGAACTTCACGCCTTCCAGAGTCTTCGCCGCGCGCAGCAGCGCGACGCCGCCACCCGGCAGGATGCCTTCCTGAACCGCGGCGCGCGTGGCGTGGAGCGCGTCCTCGACGCGGTCCTTCTTTTCCTTGACCTCGACCTCGGTCGAGCCGCCGACGCGGATCACCGCGACGCCGCCCGCGAGCTTGGCCAGACGCTCTTGGAGCTTTTCCTTGTCGTAGTCGGAGGTCGTCTCTTCGATCTGCGCCTTGATCTGCGCGATGCGCGCCTCGATGTCCCTCTTCTTCCCCGCGCCGTCGACGATCGTGGTGTTCTCCTTCTCGATCCGCACGCGCTTGGCGCGGCCGAGCATCGGCAGCGTGACGTTTTCGAGCTTGATGCCGAGGTCCTCCGCGATCATCGTGCCGCCGGTGAGGACGGCGATGTCCTCCAGCATCGCCTTGCGGCGATCGCCGAAGCCCGGCGCCTTGACGGCGGCGATCTTGAGGCCGCCGCGCAGCTTGTTGACGACCAGCGTCGCCAGCGCCTCGCCCTCGACATCCTCGGCGACGATCAGCAACGGCTTGCCGGCCTGCACCACCGCCTCGAGCACGGGCAGCATCGCCTGCAAAGCGGTCAGCTTCTTCTCGTGGATGAGGATGTAGGCGTCCTCGAGCTCGGCGACCATCTTCTCCGCATTGGTGATGAAGTAGGGCGAGAGATAGCCGCGATCGAACTGCATGCCCTCGACGATGTCGAGTTCGATCTCCAGGCTCTTGGCCTCTTCGACGGTGATGACGCCCTCGTTGCCGACCTTGTCCATCGCCTGCGCGATCATCTTGCCGATGAACTTGTCGCCGTTGGCCGAGATCGTGCCGACCTGCGCGATCTCGTCGGATTTGGTGACCTTGCGGCTGTTCTTTTGGAGGTCGGCGCAAATGGCTTCGACGGCGACGTCGATGCCCCGCTTCACGTCCATCGGATTGGCGCCGGCGGCGACGGATTTGGCGCCTTCCTTGACGATCGCGTGGGCGAGCACGGTCGCCGTCGTGGTGCCGTCGCCGGCCGCGTCGCTCTGCTTCGAGGCCACTTCGCGCACCATCTGCGCGCCCATGTTCTCGAACTTGTCCTCGAGCTCGATTTCCTTGGCGACGGTGACGCCGTCCTTGGTGACGCGCGGCGCGCCGAAGCTCTTTTCGAGCACGACGTTGCGACCCTTCGGGCCCAGCGTCACCTTGACCGCGTTGGCGAGGATATCGACGCCGCGGAACATCTTGTCACGGGCGTCCTGCGAAAATCTGACTTCCTTAGCGGACATTTCGTCTCACTCCATAAGACAAGACATGAGATTGAAGCCGATCCCGGTCCCCGGATCACGCGGCCTTGCGCGAGGGGGCGGCAGCGCCTTCGAGGACCCCCATGACGTCGCTCTCCTTCATGATCAGAAGGTCCTGGCCGTCGAGCTTGATTTCCGTTCCCGACCACTTGCCGAACAGGATGCGGTCGCCGACCTTGACGTCCATGGGCACGAGCTTGCCGCTTTCGTCGCGGCCGCCGGGTCCTACCGCGACAACCTCGCCCTCTTGCGGCTTCTCCTTGGCGGTGTCGGGGATGATGATCCCACCCTTGGTCTTTTCTTCCGCGTCGAGGCGTTTGACGACGACGCGATCGTGCAGCGGGCGAAACTTCATGGGCTCCTCCTTCGTTGGATTGGTGAAGTCGGCGTCGCAGCCGACAGCTCCGGGACTTGAGAATTGGGAAACGCGTTTTTCACTTCAAGGGGGTGGCCTAGGGAAAACCAGCACTCGCTCTGATGAGCGCTAACAGATTGAAATCGTTCCGCAATCATCCGATTTTCCGCTTGCGGTCGACCGTCCAAGGCGCCACCATCGCGACGATTGGACGCATAGGGGAGCGCGATGGCCTCTTTGGAGATTCGTCGCCAGCTCGACGGTTTCGGGCTGACCACCGCCAACATCTTCTACCACATGCCCGACCATCCGGCCGTGTTGCAGAGTTATATATGGCAGCGGCACGACCTGCATCCGCATTTCCCCGAACTGCGAAAATTCCTCGATTTCTGGCGCCGGGAGCTCGACGGCGCGCTGCACTCCGTCGTCGTCGGCCACGCCGGGCTGATCCGGCCGGCGGAGTTCAAGGCGATCGACGGAGAGTTCCAGCTGAACTGAGGGAGGGTAGCGGCCGGCTTGCGGGTCGTTGCTTCGCCCCCCTCCTTCCTTTCCCGCCCCGCCCATGGCAATACGCGCTTCCGACAGTTGGGAGCCCGTGAGCCATGCCCCACGCCAAGGCGCGCGGCGAGCCGACGCCGCCCAGGGCCGACAAACGGCCGCACGAGAACCACGCCCACGGCGTCGCCTGGATCGACGACTACGCCTGGATGCGGGCGGAGAACTGGCGCGAGGTGCTGCGCGATCCTGAAGCGCTGCCGGCGGACATCCGGGCGCTGCTCGAGGCGGAGAACGCCTACGCCGAAGAGATCCTCGGGCCGACCCGCGCGCTTCAGCGACAGCTCGTGCGCGAGATGCGCGCGCGCCTCAAGGAGGACGACAGCGAGGTGCCGCAATCGGACGGCCCCTACGCCTATTATTCGCGCTTCCGTCATGGCGGCCAGCACCGCATTTTCTGTCGGCGGCCGCGTGCGGGCGGCAAGGAGACGGTGCTCCTCGACGGCGACGAGCGCGCCGACGACAAGCCGTTCTTTCACCTCAACGCCGCGCGGCATTCGCCCGACCATCGCAAGTTCGCTTGGAGCGCCGACGACAAGGGTTCCGAGATGTACGCGATCGGCGTGCGCGACGTCGCCGCGGGCGCCGATTTGCCCGACCGCGTCGAGAACGCCGCCGGCGAAGTGGTCTGGACGCGCGATTCCGGCGCCTTTCTCTATGTCGCGCAGGACGACAACCATCGCCCCTGGCGGGTGATGCTGCATCGCCTCGGCGCCGCGCAGAGCGAAGACGCCGTGGTGTTCGAAGAGGCCGACCCGGCCTGGTTCATCTCGATCGCGCCGACGCGGCTCGGCCGCAGCGCCATCATTTCCGTGCACGGCCACGACGCGTCGGAGGCGCGCGTCGTCGAACTCGACAACCCGACCGCGCCGCCGCTGCTGATCGCGCCGCGCCGGCACGGTCATCGCTACGAGGCGATGGACCACGGCGACGTCTTCACCATCAAGACCAACAGCGGCGGCGCGCGCGACTTCAAGATCGTGACCGCGCCGCGCGAGGCGCCGGGCGAGGCGAACTGGCGCACCTTCGTCGAGCACAAGGACGGCCGTCTGATCGAGAGCGCGGCGCTGTTCAGGGACTATCTCGTGCTGCTGGCCCGCGAGGACAACGTGCCGCGCCTGATGATCCACGAATTTGCGAGCGGCGCCGCGCACGAGATCGCGTTCGAGGCGCAGACCTATTTCCTCAAGCTCGAGCAGGTGTTCGAATTCGACACCCCGGTCTTCCGCTTCAGCTTCTCCTCGATGGCGTGCAGCCAGGAGATCTACGACTACGACGTCGGCGCGCGCCAGCGCATCCTGCGCAAGAAGCAGATGACGCCGAAGGACTTCGACGCCTCAGCCTACGTCACCCGCCGCGTCTTCGCCCGCGCCGACGACGGCGAGAGCGTGCCGATCTCGTTGCTCTATCGCCGCGGCACGCCGCTCGACGGCACGGCGCCGATGCTGATCTACGGTTACGGCGCCTACGGCCATGTGATGGACGCGAATTTCTCCACCAATCGCCTTTCCTTGGTCGATCGCGGCTTCGTCTACGCCATCGCGCACGTGCGAGGCGGCACGGAAAAGGGCTGGCGCTGGTACGAGGCCGGCAAGCTCGCCAACAAGCCCAACACGTTCGGCGACTTTCTCGCCGCCACCCGCCATCTCGTCGCCGAAGGCTTCGCCGCTCGGGATCGCGTCGTCGCCCATGGCGGCAGCGCCGGCGGCATGCTGATGGGCGCGATCGCCAACGCCGCGCCGGAGCTCTACGCGGGCGTCATCGCCGACGTGCCCTTCGTCGACGTGCTCGCGACCATGCTCGACGAGAGCCTGCCGCTGACCCCGCCCGAATGGCTGGAATGGGGCGATCCGATCCGCAGCGCCGAGGCGTTCGCCGCGATCCGCGCCTATAGCCCGTACGACAACGTCCGCGCGCAGCGCTATCCCGCGATCCTGGCGCTCGCCGGGCTGACCGATCCGCGCGTGACCTATTGGGAACCGGCCAAATGGGTCGCGAAATTGCGCGCGACGATGACCGGCGGCGGACCCGTCCTGCTGCGCACGGCGATGGAGGCCGGCCACGCCGGGGCGCCGGGCCGCTTCGACCGCCTCGAAGACGTCGCGCGCGCCTACGCCTTCGCCATCGCCTGCGCCAGCGGGCAGATCGGCGAGAGGGTGCGGGCGAGGTAGGGGCGACCGGGAGCGGGCGCGGCAGCGCTCGCGAATCCGGCGGCAACCGTTCGCTCGCGCCCGTTCTTGCGACAATGGGACGCACGACATTGCGACAAACTGTCGCAGCGTGGGTCGCTTGACCGTTTGAGCCAAGTCAATGAAAAAAGATGACGTGAGACAATCTCACCAAAAACTTATGAGGAAAACGCTGTGGAAAACGCCAGTAGCGCTGCAATCGAAACGCGTGTTGTCGACGGGATCGTCGGGACGTCTACTTCAAAGTCCGTCAATTCTATATATTATTTCCTTGCGATCATCTCGCTGATCGTAGTCGTGGCGACGTATGAGATTGGATATCCCTTCGTCATCTCGTTGGGGCTGATCGCGACGTGGGCTTCTCTCGCCTTTCTCGTCTACATGACGGCGTCCGACAGTTTCTCGAAAGCCAACCGTCAGGCCCTGGCGGCCAACGCCAAGCAGCGGAAAAAATCGGCCTGATTGCACTCGGCGCTAGGCGTCGTCGTCGCGCTCGGAGCGCGACGGCTCGCCGCCGGGAATCACATAGCCGCCCTTCAGCCAGCGATGGAGGTCGACATCGGCGCAGCGGCGCGAGCAGAACGGGTCGTATCGCGGATCGCGCGGGCGCCCGCAGATGGCGCAAACGCCCTGGGCCTCGACGCGCCGACCGTCGCCGACTGGATTTCTCGCGGCTTCGGCCGTCATCTCAGCCGCCCGGCGTCCAGCCGCGATAGGCGACATAGCCTTCGCCGG
Source organism: Roseiarcus sp. (assembly GCA_050013275.1). Taxonomy (GTDB): domain Bacteria; phylum Pseudomonadota; class Alphaproteobacteria; order Rhizobiales; family Beijerinckiaceae; genus Roseiarcus. Next base: position 16,647 of record JBEKFO010000032.1, read on the forward strand.
CGAGCAGCGCCGCGGTTTCCGCGAGCGGCAGGCCGACGACGTTCGGGTAGGAGCCGACGAGGCGAACCACGAAGGCGCCCGCGAGACCCTGAATCGCATAGCCGCCCGCCTTGCCGCGCCATTCGCCGCTGGCGAGATAGGCGGCGATTTCGCTGCGCGACAGGCGCTTGAAGCGCACGCGCGTCTCGACCAGGCGATGGCGCGTCGCCCCGCTCGGGGTCGCCAGCGCGAGCCCGGTGTAGACGCGATGGGCGCGCCCCGACAGCAGACTCAGGCAGTCGTCCGCCTCGTCGAGGATTTCGCATTTGGGCAAGATGCGCCGGCCGACGCACACCACCGTGTCGGCGGCGAGCGTCAGCGAAGGGCCGACGTCGGGCCGCTTGAGCGCGATCGCCGCCGCGATGCCGGCCTTTTCCGCGCTGAGCCGCTGCGCCAGCGCGCGCGGCGATTCGTTGCGGCGCGGCGTCTCCTCGATGTCGGCGGGAATGACCGCGTCGGGCTCGACGCCGATCTGCGCCAGCAACGCCAGACGGCGCGGCGACCCGGAGGCGAGCACTAGGCGAGGGCGCGTCAAGATTTCGCTCACGCGGGGCGTCTCACGGCGAAGCGTCCATCGATCGGGCGCCTATTTGAAACGGTAGGTGATGCGGCCCTTGGTCAGGTCGTACGGCGTCATTTCGACCAGAACCTTGTCGCCGGCCAGGACGCGGATGCGGTTCTTGCGCATCTTGCCGGCGGTGTGGGCGATGATCTCGTGGTCGTTTTCGAGTTTGACGCGGAAAGTCGCGTTGGGCAGCAGTTCGACGACGAAACCCGGAAACTCGAGCAATTCTTCCTTCGACATAGGGGCCTTTCTTGCGTTCGCCGCGCTGGCTGGCGCGGCGAGAACCGGAAGTGGAGCGCTCGGCGCGGCGGCGCAAGCGAAAAAACCACGCGGACCCTATATGAATTCACTGCAAAGGGGAAACGCCATTTGTCGCCGAACCGAGCGGTTTCCCACTGCGTCAGCCGTTTTCGCGTTGCATCGCCCTGAACTGCCGCACGCTGAAGGGAATCGTCGCCAGATAGGCCAGCGACACCGCGACGAGCGACTGGAGCGGGAAATTGACGATCAGCAATAGCGCCGCCGCCAGGCCGATCAACACCACCGCGACATATTCGTGCGGCACGCGGCCGATCGTCTTTCCCGAGAAGTGCGGCACGCGGCTCGCCATCAGCAGCGCGATCGCCAGGACATAAATGATTTCCAGCGCGACGAAGCGCGGTTCGGACGAGTTCGCGGACAACAGAAAGCGCAAATAGACCGGCAGCAGGCCGACGATGGCGCCCGCCGGCGCGGGCATGCCGACGAAGAA
>JBEKFO010000033.1:0-17771 GCA_050013275.1 Roseiarcus sp.
GCCGAAGGGATCGGCATCTTCCTCATCAGCCACGACATCCACGACGTCTTCGATCTCGCGGACCGCGTCACGGTGATGAAGAACGGCCAGATCGTCGGCACGGGGCGCGTCAAGGACCTCACCAAGGACGAAGTGCTCGGCATGATCATCCTCGGCAAGTGCCCGCCAGGCGCGACGCCCGGACCGGGGGCGGTCGCGTCAGATTGACGCGCCGCCTTGCGACGCTTGACGGGGCGCCGCCGCTTGAGTAGGTTCGCCGGACTTTATCGGATGGAGCGGCCCGTCGTGGCTCGGAAGCTTATCGTATTTTGCGCGCTGGAGGGTGGACGGGCTTAGAACCCGCTTCCGCTGACTGGCGCATGCCCAAGGCCCCTCGCGGGCCTTTTTTGTTGTCCAGATTCCGGCTTCCCGCGTCACAGGCGTAAAGCGCGACCCGGAAACGAAGATATGGAGAGAACGCAATGTCGAAGCAGATGACCGGCGCGGAGATGGTCGTCGAGGCGCTCAAGGACCAGGGCGTCGAGTACGTGTTCGGCTATCCCGGCGGCGCGGTTCTGCCGATCTACGATGCGATTTTCGGCCAGAACAAGTTTCGCCACGTCCTGGTGCGCCATGAGCAGGGCGCCGCACATGCGGCCGAGGGCTACGCGCGCTCGACCGGCAGGGTTGGCGTGCTGCTGGTCACTTCGGGGCCGGGCGCCACCAACGCGATCACCGGTCTCACCGACGCGCTCATGGACTCGATCCCGCTCGTCTGCATCACCGGCCAGGTGCCGACGCATCTGATCGGCTCCGACGCGTTCCAAGAATGCGACACCACCGGCATCACCCGCAATTGCACGAAACACAATTACCTCGTGCGCCGCATCGAGGACCTGCCGCGCATTCTGCACGAGGCCTTCTACGTCGCTTCGCACGGGCGGCCCGGCCCCGTCGTCATCGACATCCCCAAGGATGTGCAATTCGCCTCGGGAGCCTACGCGTTCTCGCGCAACATCCAGCACAAGACCTATCAGCCGCAGGTCAAGGGCGACCTCGACCGCATCAAGCACGCGGTCGAAATGATGGCCAAGGCGAAGAAGCCGATCTTCTACACCGGCGGCGGCGTCATCAATTCCGGCCCGCACGCTTCGACGCTGCTGCGCGAACTGGTGCGCCTGACCGAGTTCCCCATCACCTCGACGCTGATGGGTCTGGGCGCCTATCCCGCGTCCGACAAGCAGTGGCTCGGCATGCTCGGTATGCATGGCTCGTTCGAAGCCAACAACGCGATGCACGATTGCGATCTGATGATCTGCGTCGGCGCGCGCTTCGACGACCGCATCACCGGACGCCTCGACGCCTTCTCGCCGCACAGCAAGAAGATCCACATCGACATCGATCCGTCCTCGATCAACAAGAACGTCAAAGTCGATCTCCCCATCGTCGGCGATTGCGCGCACGTGCTCGAGGACATGGTGCGGCTGTGGCGCGCCAGCGCGCAGCGGCCCGACGCGGCGGCGCTCGCCAAGTGGTGGCAGACGATCGACCATTGGCGCGCGCGCAAGTCGTTCGAATTCCGCAATTCCGATGCGATCATCAAGCCGCAGCACGCCATTCGCCGGCTTTACGAATTGACCAAAGGCCGCGACGTTTACATCACCACCGAGGTCGGCCAGCATCAGATGTGGGCGGCCCAGCACTTCCACTTCGAAGAGCCGAACCGCTGGATGACTTCGGGCGGCCTGGGGACAATGGGCTACGGCCTGCCTGCGGCGATCGGGGTGCAACTCGCCCATCCCGAATCGCTCGTCGTCGACATCGCCGGCGAAGCCTCGATCCTGATGAACATCCAGGAAATGTCGACGGCGATCCAGCATCGCCTGCCTGTGAAGATCTTCATCCTCAACAACCAATACATGGGTATGGTGCGCCAATGGCAGGAACTGCTGCACGGCGGACGCTATTCACAGAGCTACACCGAGTCGCTGCCCGATTTTGTTAAGCTCGCGGAAGCCTATGGCGGGCACGGCATTCGCTGCTCCGATCCGGCCAAGCTCGACGACGCCATCATGGAGATGATCGACACGCCGAAAACGGTGATCTTCGATTGCCTGGTCGATCAGAAGGAGAACTGCTTCCCGATGATCCCGTCGGGCAAGGCGCACAACGACATGTTGCTCGCCGAACTCGGCGACGACGCGGGCGTCGATATCGGCGCCGTCATCGACGAGAAGGGCAAGATGCTGGTGTGACGCGCCGCGCGAGGAGTTCGATCATGTTCAGCCTCGACGAATTGCGCGACGCGCATGAGATCGTGGGCGAGGCGCTGCGCCCGACGCCGGCCTTCGCCTGGCCGCTGCTCGCGCGCCGGCTCGGCGCCGAGGTCGTCGTCAAGCACGAGAATCACAATCCGACCGGCGCCTTCAAGGTGCGCGGCGGGATGACCTATGTCGACAGCTTCCGCCGCCGCGCGCCGAACGCCACGGAGCTGATTTCGGCCACCCGCGGCAATCACGGGCAGAGCCTCGCCTTCGCTGGAAGGCGATTCGGCATCGCCGTGACCATCGTCGCGCCAATAGGAAACTCCGCCGAGAAGAACGCGGCGATGCGGGCGCTCGGCGCGGACCTCGTCGAGTATGGCGCAGACTTCCAGGCGGCGCGCGAAGAGGCGCATCGGCTCGCTGAGGCGCGCGGCGCCGAGTTCGTGCCCTCCTTCCATCGCGATCTGGCGATCGGCGTCGCAACTTACGCGCTCGAATTGTTCGGCGATCGGCCGGATCTCGACGTGCTCTACGTTCCGATCGGCCAGGGTTCGGGAATCTGCGGCTGCATCGCCGCGCGCGACGCGCTGGGGCTGAAGACCGAGGTCGTCGGCGTGCAAGCGGCCGAAGCGCCGTCCTACGCCTTGTCGTTCGCGGCGGGCCGCGTCGTGAGCACCAACAACAGCGACACTTTCGCCGACGGCATGGCGACGCGGGTCCCCGACGACGAGGCGCTGGAGATCATTCGGCGCGGCGCCTCACGCATCGTTCTGGTCAGCGATGCGGAAATCGCCGCCGCCATTCGCGTCTATTGGACCGACACCCACAATCTCGCCGAAGGCGCCGGCGCGGCGGGCCTTGCGGCCGCCATGCAGGAGAGTTCGCGCCTCGCGGGAAAGCGGGTCGGGCTGGTCCTGTCGGGCGGCAACATCGATTTTGAACTGTTCCAGCGTTGGGTCGCCCCGCCTTATCCGGCTGCGGCCGAATGATCGCTCACTTTCCGCGCCGACGCCGGCGCATCGACACGAAGGATTGATTCCATGAGCAAGGCCGTCACCGCCTACCCCCTGTCCCCCTATTCTTCGCCGCTCGGCCGGTCCAGCGCCGAGAGCCACACTCTGTCGGTGCTTGTCGACAACGAGCCGGGCGTTCTCGCGCGCGTCGTCGGCCTGTTCTCGGGCCGCGGCTTCAATATCGAGAGCCTCACCGTCGCTGAGGTCGCGCACGAAACCCATCTTTCGCGCATCACCATCGTCACCTCGGGCACGCCCGAATACATCGAGCAGATCCGCCATCAGCTCGAGCGGTTAGTGCCGATTCATTCGGTCACCGACCTCACCCTCGCGGTGCGCGCGATCGAGCGCGAACTGGCGATGGTCAAGGTGCGCGGCAAGGGCGAGCCCCGCGTCGAGGCGCTGCGCCTCGCGGAAGCATTCCGCGCCAAGGTGATCGACGCGACGACCGAGAGCTTCATCTTCGAGATTACCGGCGCGCCGCGCAAGATCGACGACTTCGTCGACCTGATGCGGCCGGTCGGCCTCGTCGAGGTTTCACGCACCGGCGTCGCCGCCATTTCGCGCGGCCCTGAGCGCATCTGATCGCGCCCAGTCTGTACGATCTGGAAAACAAGGCGCTGTTGGGGGTAGGCGCGGGGCCGGCGATTCGATCGGGCGTCGCGGCGCCGCCGCCCTTTTCCCGCTTGCTTTCGGATTCACACATCGCAATTCGAGATCCCTTCGGTCCGAAGCGCCTGATCGGTGCTCGGCGTCCGTAGCCCGTCGATAGACGGGAGTCCTTCTGGACGCCCTGTCGCCGCGCCCGCTCCGCCCGGACGAATGCTTCGCTTTCGCCATGCCTTCGGCCAAGAGTCGGGCCCGACAATTCCTTTTCGAATTGCCGCATGGGGGCCAATCTGTTCTTGGTCCGTCGAGGCGCGGTCCGCGCACAGCCGAAGCGTCGAGCGGCGCAAGGAATTCGCGCCGAGGTCCGCTTGTCAACGCCAGGCGTCGTAAGTCGTTGAAATTGCAGAAAGCCTTGTCAAGGAAAGCCTTGACAGGCCTTGACGATTCTTGACGATGCTCGACGAAATCGCCGGGAAACTCGACGCGGCGCGACGCCAGACTTGACGGCGCGCGGGCGGCGGTGGGCCGCCGGCGCGATCGTCCTTGTCGAGCCGAGCGAAAACTTTCACGTTTGTCGCCCCTCCGGCGTTTGAGGTTGGCGGCGCGAGCCGCTAGAACTGCGACGCCCGACCGCCGGAGAGACCATGAACGACGTGCTCAAAGCCAGCCCGCAGGAACAAGCCGAAATTCTGATGCAGGCCTTGCCGCACATGTTGCGCTATGACGAGGCCATCATTGTCGTCAAATACGGCGGCCACGCGATGGGCGACGAAACGACCGCGCGCGATTTCGCGCGCGACATGGTGTTGCTCGAGCAATCGGGCGTCAATCCCGTCGTCGTCCACGGCGGCGGACCGCAGATCGGAGCCATGCTGGAGAAGCTCGGCATCAAGTCGCGCTTTTCGGCCGGCCTGCGCATCACCGACAAGGCGACGGTGGAGATCGTCGAAATGGTGCTCGCGGGCTCCATCAACAAGCAGATCGTGGGAACGATCAACTCCCAGGGCGGCCGCGCGATCGGTTTGTGCGGCAAGGACGGCAACATGGTGGTCGCCCGCAAGGTTTCGCGCGCGGGCGGCGGCGGCGACGTCGAGGACGTCGTCGATCTCGGTTTCGTCGGCGAGCCCGACAAGGTCGACACCACCGTGTTGGAGCAGGTCCTCGGCCGCGAGCTGATCCCGGTGCTCGCCCCGGTCGCGCAAGGCGTCGACGGCGAGACTTACAACGTCAACGCCGACACTTTCGCCGGCGCCATCGCCGGCGCGCTGCGGGCCAAGCGCCTGCTGTTCCTCACCGACGTGCCCGGGGTGCTCGACAAGGACAAGAACCTGATCAAGCATCTCAAGCTCGACGACATTCGCGGTCTGATCGCCGACGGCACCATTACCGGCGGCATGATCCCGAAGGTCGAAACCTGCATCTACGCGATCGAGCGCGGCGTCGAGGGCGTGGTCATCCTCGACGGCAAGATCCCGCACGCCGTGCTGATCGAATTGCTGACCGACTACGGGGCGGGGACCCTGATCACCCGCTGAGCCGGTCTTGGCGTCGCGGGCTTCGTAGGATTGTGATTTCGATGCGGATCCTGTCAATCGACACGTCCTGCGGCGCGGCCTCCGCGGCCGTCGTAGACGCCGCGTCGCGCCAAGCGCTGGCGTTTCGCAGCGAACCGATGACGCGCGGCCACGCCGAGGCGCTCGGCCCGATCGTCGAAAGCGTGATGCGCGCGGCCGACGACGGATTCGCCTCGCTCGGCGCGATCGCGGTCGCCGTCGGCCCCGGTTCGTTCACCGGCATTCGCATCGGCCTGGCGATGGCGCGCGCGATGGCGCTCACCCTCGAGATTCCCGTCATCGGCGTTTCGACTCTCGTCGCCTTCGCGGCCCCCTTTCTCGATGAGGCGCGTCCGGGGGTCATCGTCTCGGCGATCGACGCCAAACACGGCAGCGTCTATTTCCAGGCGTTCGAATCCTCGGGACGTCCGCTTTTCGCGCCGCGGATCGCCAGTCTGCGCGACGCCGTCAAGGCGATCGGCGCGGGCCCGGTGCGCGTGGCGGGCGACGCCGCCGAGGCGTTCGCGCTCGAAGCGCGGCGCGCCGGGCTCCCTTGCGACAGTTTCGTCGCCGCCGCTTATCCCGACGTCGTCGCGATCGCGCGGATCGGGCTGGTCTCGGACCCCGGCGAAAGCGCGCCGCGCCCGCTGTACGTCAAGCCCCCCGACGCGAAGCCGACCGCCGGCGACGCGATCGCGCGCGCGGAAGGATAATCGGGCGCCGCGCCATGGTTTTCCGATTTCGCCGCACGACCCCCTCGACTGTTCGGCCGTTGCGCGCCGATCACGCGGAGGAATGCGCCGCTATTCACAGGAGCGCGTTCGCGCATCCCTGGTCGGCCGGAGAGTTCGCGGCGCTGCTCGCGAGCGCCTCGACGATCGGCTCGGCCGCGCTCGATCCCGCGACGAGCCGCATGCGGGGCTTCGCGATTTCGCGGCTCGCCGCCGACGAGGCGGAAATCTTGACGATCGCGGTCGCCGGCGCTTGGCGCGGACGCGGCGTCGGGCGCGATCTCTTGCGCGAACACCTGTCGCGGGCGACGCTTTCGGGCGCGCGGGCGATGTTCCTCGAAGTCGACCAGGACAACGCGGCGGCAATCGCGCTTTATGCACGCTTCGGCTTTCGCAAGGTGGGCCAGCGCGAAGGCTATTATCGCCGATCCGACGGCAAGTCGGCGACCGCGCTCGTCATGCGAAAGGATCTCGCTTGAACCGACGCCCAGCCTTTCCCCGCGCTGCGCCGTGAGCTACGCGCGCCTCGCGGTCGGCGTCGTGGCGGCGGCGCTGTTTCTGCTGGTCAATGGACCGCTGCGCCGTTTGGCCCAGTGGCGAGGCTGGCGCCTCGGGCGTCGAACGCCGGTGTCTTTCCACCGCCTGCTGTGCGCCGCGCTCGGCGTGCGCGTGCGCGTCTACGGCCGCCCGGAAGCCGCCGCGCGCCGGCTGATTGTCGCCAATCACGTGTCCTGGCTCGACATTCCTGTTCTCGCCTCGATCGAGCCGATGACGTTTCTAGCCAAGACGGAAGTCGGCGCGCCCGCGCTGGGCGGGCGGATCGCGCGACTGCAGGGCGTTATATTCGTCGATCGCCGGCGGCCACGCGGCATCCCCCGCGTGAATGCACAGATCGTGCAGGCGATGGCGAGCGGAGAACCGGTGGTGCTATTCGCCGAAGCAACCACCGGCGACGGCAATCGGCTGCTGCGTTTTCGCTCGTCGCATTTCGAGGCCGCGCGCCGGGCGGCCTCGGGCGAGCACGGGGCCGAGGCGGTGATTCAGCCGGTGTTCCTCGACTATTCCCGCCTCGCCGGCATGCCGCTCGGGCGCCGCGAGCGCCCTCTCGTCGCATGGTATGGCGACATGACCTTTTTCCCCCACTTCCACCGCTTCCTCGGGGCCGGGGGGATCGTCTGCGACGTCCATTTCGGCGCGCCGATCCAGGTGTCGCGGGAAACCGGCCGCAAGACGATCGCCCGATCGACGGAAATGGAGGTGCGCGAGCTGGCGGGGCGCGCCCGCGGGGCGAAGTCGGCTATTCCTGCCGGGCCCGTATCGTCGTAGAAGGGGAGTGGTTCGGCAGGAGACCGCGGATTGCCCATATTGACTTCGATAAAAGAAATGAAGAACGACCGCCCGACGGACGACGCCAAGCCGACCCGACGCGTGTTCATCAAGTCGTTCGGCTGCCAGATGAACGTCTACGACTCGCAGCGCATGGCCGATGTGGCGGCGGCGGAGGGCTACCAGGAGGCGGCGAGCGTCGAAGACGCCGATCTGATCGTCCTCAACACCTGCCATATCCGCGAGCGCGCCTCCGAGAAGATCTACTCGGAGCTCGGCAAGATTCGTGAGTTGAAGGACGAGCGCGCGAACGAGGGGCGCGAGACGACGGTGGTCGTCGCCGGCTGCGTCGCCCAGGCCGAAGGCGGCGAGATCCTGCGTCGACAACCGGCGGTCGACATCGTCGTCGGGCCGCAAAACTATCACCGCCTGCCGCAACTGCTGAGCGCGAGGCGCCGCGGCGCCGGGACGGTCGACACCGAATTTCCGCTCGAGGACAAGTTCGACCATCTGCCGGCGAGCGCGCCCGAGGCGATCCGGGCGCGCGGCGCCAGCGCTTTCGTCGCGGTGCAGGAGGGCTGCGACAAATTCTGCTCGTTTTGCGTCGTGCCTTACACCAGGGGCGGCGAGGCTTCGCGCCCCGTGGCCAAGGTGCTGGCCGAGATCGAACGTCTGGCGCGGGCCGGCGTCGGCGAAATCACCCTACTCGGCCAGAACGTCAACGCCTATCACGGGCGCGGCGAGGGCGGGCGCAGCGCCAACCTCGCCGATCTCATCGCCGCGGCGGCCGAAATCCCTGGCGTATTGCGGCTTCGCTATGCGACCTCGCACCCGAACGACATGGGCGAGGATCTGATCCGCGCCCATCGCGAAATCGATGCGCTGGCGCCCTACCTGCATCTGCCGATCCAATCCGGCTCGGACCGCATTTTGTCGGCCATGAACAGACGCCATACCTCGCGCGACTATCTTGATCTCGTGGCCCGCGTGCGCCGGGCTCGCCCCGACATCGCGCTGTCCTCGGATTTCATCGTCGGCTTTCCCGGCGAAAGCGCGGCCGATTTCGAGCAGACCCTCGCGGTGGCGCGCGAAGTGCAGTTCGCCTCCTCCTACGCCTTCAAGTACTCCGCCCGGCCCGGCACTCCGGCGGCGGAAATCGACGATCAGATCGACGAAGCGACCAAGGCCGAGCGTCTGGCCACATTGTTCGTTCTGCTCGAAGAGCAGCGTCTGGCGTTCAACCGCCGTCTGGTCGGGCGCCGGCTCGACGTCGTCTTCGACAAGCCGGGTCGGCGTCCTGGTCAAATCATCGGGCGCTCGCCCTATATGCAGTCTGTCTACGCCGAGGGCGATCTGTCGCTGATCGGCGCGATGGCGAGCGTCGAGATCGTCGGTGTCGGTCCGAATTCGCTGATCGGCCGGCTTGTCGCGCGAGCGTCACGTGAAATGAGTCTCATCGCTTGACTCGGAGGGAGACCGCCAATTTGAAAGCCCAAGACCAGACGTTGCCGCGAATTCCCGTCCCCGCTTCCGGTCTCGCTCCGGACAGCCGCGAGCCCAAATCCACCGAGATCGCGCTCGCTTTCGACGACAACGGCTTGGCTTCGATCGTCTTCGGCCACTACGATCAAAACATTGCCCGCATCGAGCGCCGTCTCGGCGTCACGGCGAACGCCAACGGCAACCAGATCGTCATCCGCGGCCCCAGGGAGGCGAGCGAACAGGCGCGCCGCATTTTCGAGCTGCTCTACGAGCGCGCCAAGCTCGGCCAGCCCGCCGGGGAGGGTGACGTCGAGGGGGTGATCGAGGAAACCTCCTATCAAGGCACGTTGTTTCCCGGCGAAATCGACCCCACCGGCGACGGCTTCAGCCATATCAAGACGCGCCGCCGCGGCGTTGTGCGCGCTCGCAACGCCGCGCAGGATCGGTATCTCGCGGCGTTGCGCAAACATGAGCTGGTCTTCGCCGAAGGGCCGGCGGGCACCGGCAAGACCTGGCTCGCCGTCGGCCACGCGGTGTCTCTGCTCGAGCAGGGAATCGTCGAACGGCTGGTTCTCACGCGCCCCGCGGTCGAGGCCGGCGAGCGGCTCGGCTTCCTGCCCGGCGATATGCGCGACAAGGTCGATCCCTATCTGCGCCCGATCTACGACGCCCTCTACGACTTCATGGAGGGGCGGATGGTCGAACGCGGCATCCAGACCGGCATGATCGAGATCGCGCCGCTCGCCTTCATGCGTGGGCGGACGCTGTCGAAGGCGGCGATTCTGCTCGACGAAGCGCAGAACGCGACGGCGATGCAGATGAAGATGTTCTTGACGCGCCTGGGCGAAGGCTCGCGCATGATGGTCAACGGCGACCCGTCGCAGACCGACTTGGCGCCGGGGCAGAAATCGGGCCTCAGTGACGCCATCGGGCTGCTCGGTCGGTTGGAGCGCATCGGCCACGTCCGCTTCCGCCACGGCGACGTCGTGCGCCACGACCTCGTGCGCCAGATCGTCGAAGCCTATGAAAGCGCAAAGCCCGCGCGATCGGATCCCGAGCGATGAGACTTCACGTCGAGTTCGTTGCGACTTCGCCGCAATGGCGCGCCGCGCTCGCGGCGCGAACGCTGGCGCGCCAGGCGCTCGCGGCGAGCCTGGCCGAGTGCGGGGTTGCGCTTCGGCCCGGCGCCGAATTGTGCGTGCACCTCGCCGACGATGCGCATATTCGCGAGCTCAACACGCGCTGGCGCGGCCTCGACAAGGCGACAAACGTCTTGTCTTTCCCCGCCGCGGAGCCGGCGCACATCGACCAAGCCCGGCTTCTCGGGGACATCGTGCTCGCGTTCGAAACGGTCGCGCGCGAGGCGGCCGACGAAGGCAAGCCGTTGGCCGATCACTATCGGCACCTCGTCGTTCACGGCTTCCTGCATCTCGTCGGTTTCGACCATCAAGCAGACGCGGACGCGCAGCGGATGGAGGGGATGGAGACGCGAATCTTGGCGCGGCTCGGCGTTGCCGACCCTTACCAGGCGTGTGAACTCGAGGGCGTCGCGCCGTGAGCGATTCGAAAAACGCCGAGCGTCCCGGCGACGAAAGGGCGTCCGTTCAGCCGGCGCGAGAGACTCCGCCGGGGCTGTTCGAGCGGCTGCGCGCGTTGTTCGGACTGGGTTCAGCGTCGGTGCGCGACGACATCGAAGACGCGCTCGAGGACGCCGGGACCGACGCTGATTTCACGCCGCAAGAACGGGCTATTCTCAAGAACGTTCTCGGCCTGCACGACGTGCGCGTCGCCGACGTCATGCTGCCGCGCGCCGACATCGTGGCTGCGAGCATCGACACGACTTTGAGCGAGCTGCTGGCGCTCTTCCGCACCGCCGGCCATTCGCGCCTGCCGGTCTATGGCGAAACGCTCGACGATCCGCGCGGCATGGTCCACATCCGCGACTTCCTCGATTTCCTTGCCTCGGAGCCGCGATTCGGCCTGGTCGACCAGCCGCCGCCCGCGAACCCGTCGCCAGAGCAACAGAAGATCGCCGAACTCGGCATGAACACGCCGCTTTCCGCCGCGCGCATCCTGCGCCCCGTGCTGTTCGCGCCGCCTTCGATGCCCGCCCTCGACCTTCTCGTGAAGATGCAGGCGTCGCGCACGCATATGGCGCTGGTGATCGACGAATATGGCGGAACCGACGGTCTCGTTTCGATGGAGGACGTCGTCGAGGCGATCGTTGGCGACATCGAGGACGAGCATGACGATGCGGAAAGGCCCGAAATCGCCGCCGGCGGCGACGGCGCGTATACCGTCGAAGCGCGCGCGAGCCTCGAGGACGTATCCGAAGCGATCGGTTTCGACTTTTCTACGCTAGCCGACGCTGAGGATGTCGACACGATCGGTGGCCTGCTAACCGCCGCGGCGGGGCGCGTTCCGGGGCGCGGCGAGATCGTCGCGGGTCCGGGCGATTTCGAATTCGAGGTGCTCGACGCCGATCCGCGCCGCGTCAAGCGACTCAAGATCCATCCGCGCGCAGCGCCTCGGCGGCGCGGCGCAGCGCCTGCGCGCGCCGAAAAGGGCGACGACGCGACTTCTTCCGACAGGCCGGGGACCACGGATCGATGAACGATCGGGCCATGAATTCGAGTCTGGCCGCATCCGCGCTATGCTCGACGAGACCCGAATCGCCTTGACCGGAAAATCGTCATTGTCCTTGCAGGAACCGACGCTCCCGCCTCGTGAAGGCGTGTTCCGTCTCTTCGCGCGAAACGTCATTCTCGCGTGGGGTTGGCCGCGCCGCATGATCGCCTTTCTGAGCGGCGCGACGGGCGCCCTCGCCATGCCGCCTCTCTCGTTCGCGCCGGCGATGATCGTCCCGTTGGCGCTCGCCGTCTGGCTGATCGACGGGTCGGTGGATCGCGGCGCGCGCGAGACGACGCGTTGGGCCTCGCTACGAGCGGCATTCGGCGTCGGCTGGTGGTGGGGCTTCGGGTATTTTGTGGCGGGCTTGTGGTGGCTGGGGTCGGCGTTTCTCGTCGAACCGGACAAGTTCGCTTGGGCCCTGCCTCTGGGCGTCCTCGGATTGCCCGCTGCGCTGGCGTTCTTTCCGGCGCTCGGTTTCGCGCTCGCCAGGCTGTTGTGGCGCCCCGACGCTTTGCGCGTATTGGCGCTCGCAGTCGGCCTCGGCGTCAGCGAATGGTTGCGTTGCGTCGCCTTCACCGGCTTCCCCTGGAACGATATCGGCATGGCGCTGGGACAAAACGTCGCGCTCGCGCAGATCGCCTCGATTATCGGCCTGCACGGGCTGACGCTGGCCGCGATCGCGATATTCGCTGCGCCGGCGACGCTGTTGAACGAGAGTTGGGCCGGACGTCGTTGGGCGCCGACGATATTGGCGGCCCTCGCGCTCGCCGCCGTTTACGCCTTCGGCGCATTCCGACTCGACGCGCCGGCGAGCGCCGCGGTTCCCGGCGTCAAATTGCGCATCATGCAGCCCGATGTGGCGCAAGGGCCGGAATTCACCCCCGAAAACGGGCTGGCGATCGTGCGCCGTTATCTCGCCTTGTCCGATCGCGCCACCTCGCCGAAGACCTCGGGCGTGGCCGACGTCACGCATCTGATATGGCCGGAATCGGCGTTTCCTTTTATTCTCTCGCGCGATGGCCAGGCGCTGGCGGAGATCGCGGGGTTCCTGCGCGGCGGGGCGGTTCTCGTCACCGGCGCCGCGCGCATGGAGCAGGGCGATCGAGCCGACAGCCGTTTCCATTTCTTCAACTCGATCGAAGTCCTCGATCGGCGCGGCCTCCTGCCGGAGCGCTACGACAAGCGCCACCTTGTGCCGTTCGGCGAATACATGCCGTTTTCGCGGCTGTTCGAGCGCTTCGGAATCACACAGTTCATTCATTTCCCCGGCGGCTTCGACGCCGGCGTCGGCGCGAGCCGGATCCACATTCCCGGCTTGCCGAGCGCGCGGGCCTTGATCTGCTACGAGGCGATCTTCCCCAACGAGCTCGGCAGGGCCGTCGACGTCGACGCCGACCCGCCGCGCTGGCTGCTCAACGTGACGGACGATGCTTGGTTCGGCTTGACCTCCGGGCCTTACCAGCATTTCGCTCAGGCGCGCCTGCGGGCGATCGAACTCGGGCTGCCGCTCGTGCGCGCGGCCAACACCGGCATATCCGCCGTCACCGACGGCTTCGGACGAATTCTGGTCGAAGCGCCGCTGGGCGCGGAAGCCGTGCTCGACAGCCCGTTGCCGCAGGCGCTGGCCCCGACCTGGCAATACCGCTGGGGGTCGGCGACATCCGGACTGATGGGCGTGACATTTTTGATTTTTTGCCTCGTTGCGCGCAGGCGAGCGTGACCAGACCGGCGCGGCGCTTGGCGAGTTTTCGCCCATTGCGCGCATTACGCGCATCGGATAGGATTTCCCCAAGGTCATCTTAACTGAGGCGGGCGCTGGGCCGAGGCCATCCCTGTCTTAGCAACCTCCACGGATTCCTTACGCATGATCAAAGCGCCCAACCCTATCGACAAGCACGTCGGAGCGCGGCTTCGCATGCGCCGTATGATGGTCGGCATGAGTCAGGGGAAGTTGGGCGAGGCCTTGGACGTCACGTTCCAGCAGATTCAGAAATATGAGAAGGGAACCAATCGGATCGGCGCCAGCCGTCTGCAGCAGCTCGCGCGGGTGTTGGAGGTCCCCCCGGCCTTCTTCTTCGAGGGCGCCCCCGCCTCCGACACGGGCAAGCTCACGTTCACGGAGCCGGCGGGGAGTTCCTATGTCGTCGATTTTCTGTCGACGAGCGAGGGCTTGCAGCTGAACCGAGCGTTCGCGCTGATTCGCGACCCCAAGGTGCGCAAGAAGATCATCGATCTCGTCGTATCCCTCGTCAAAGAATAGCCTCGGCGGGTCGTTCTATAAAAAGAACGAAATCTGCACATTCGCTTGACCAAAAGAACGCGGCCTGTCAGAAGCGGCGCCGAACTCTCGTCGTTTGCGACGCCGATGCGCGCGCGAGCCGAGAGCGCAGGACGCGCGACGACGCCAAAACGCGCGATCCCGGGGGCAGAGCAGCGCGATTGGAGATTGAGACGATGGCCCGGCAAAACTATCAATTCACGAGCGAATCGGTTTCCGAAGGCCATCCCGACAAAGTCTGCGACCGCATTTCCGACGAAATCGTCGACCTGTTCTTTCGCGAGGGCGCGCGCGCAGGGCTCGACCCCTACCAGATCCGGGTCGCTTGCGAGACCTTGGCGACGACCAACCGCGTGGTGATCGCCGGCGAGGTGCGGGGACCCAAAATGGGCCCGACGGCGATCGAAGACGCCGCGCGCGCCGCCATCAAGGCCATCGGCTATGAGCAGGACGGATTTCATTGGCGCAATGCGCAGGTCGAAGTGTTGCTGCACCCGCAATCCGTCGATATCGCCCAGGGCGTCGACGCGGCGGGCAACAAGGACGAGGGCGCAGGCGATCAGGGCATCATGTTCGGCTACGCCTGCCGCGAGACCCCGGAATTGATGCCGGCGCCGATTCAGTATGCGCACAAGATCCTTCGCGTTCTGTCGGAGGCGCGCCATGAGGGACGGGAAAAGGCGCTTGGACCTGACGCCAAGAGTCAAGTGACCGTGCGCTACGAAAACGGCAAACCCGTCGAGGCGACGCAGATCGTGGTTTCGCATCAGCACCTCGATCCCAAGCTCACTTCCGAAGACGTCGCGCACTTGATCCGCCCCTATGTGATCTCGGCGCTGCCGGATGGCTGGATCACGCCCAAGACGGTCTGGCACGTCAATCCGACCGGCAAGTTTTACATCGGCGGGCCGGATGGCGACTGCGGCCTCACTGGACGCAAGATCATCGTCGACACTTACGGCGGCTCGGCGCCGCATGGAGGCGGCGCTTTCTCAGGCAAGGATCCGACTAAAGTCGACCGATCGGCGGCCTATGCGGCGCGCTATCTCGCCAAGAACGTCGTCGCCGCGGGATTGGCCGATCGCTGCACGCTTCAGCTTTCCTACGCGATCGGCGTCGCCAAGCCGCTTTCGATCTACGCCGACCTGCACGGCACCGGCCACGTCGACGAGTCCAAGCTGGAACGCGCGCTGATGGAAATCATGAACCTCTCGCCGCGCGGCATTCGCGAGCACCTTCGGCTGAACAAGCCGATCTACGCCCGCACCTCGGCCTACGGCCATTTCGGCCGCGCGCCGGACAGCGAGGGCGGGTTCTCCTGGGAGAAGACCGATCTGGCGGAGCAGCTTCGTTCCTTGGTCGCGTAGGCGCACTTGAGGGAAACGACCAGCAATACACCAGCGCGCCGGGCGCTCTATGGGCGCAGCAAAGGTAAGGCGTTGCGCGCCCATCACGCCCGCCTCGTCGCCGAACGTCTGCCCGAGCTTGAAGTCGATGCGGCGACCCTCGTTTCGCGAGCGCCGCTGTTCGCGTTCGAACCGCGCGAACTGTGGCTGGAAATCGGTTTTGGCGGCGGCGAGCACCTGATCGCCCAAGCGCGCGCCCATCCCGACGTCGGCTTCATCGGATGCGAACCGTTTGTCAACGGGGTCGCCAAAACCCTGGCGGCGCTCGAAATTCACGGCCTCGAGAACGTGCGGCTGCGGGCGGGCGACGCGCGCTCGCTGGTCGAGGCGTTGCCTCCCGAGTCGCTGTCGCGGATCTTCATCCTCTATCCCGACCCCTGGCCCAAGCGCCGGCACCGCAAGCGCCGGGTGATTTCGACCGAAATGATCGGCGAGATCGCGCGCGCGGCTAGGTCGGGGGCGATCTTGCGCTTCGCCACCGACATCGACGATTACGCCGGCTGGACGCTCAGCCGCTTTCTCGATTCGCCAGACTTCCGCTGGACTGCGGGCGCAGCCGACGATTGGCGCGTCCCCTGGGATGACTGGTCGCCGACGCGCTACGAAGCCAAGGCGCGCGCCGCGGGCCGCGCCTCGGCCTATTTGACGTTCATCCGCCAATGAATCGCCGCGCCGAAGCCGGATTGTGGGCGATTCGGTAAGAAAGCGCGGTTACAATTTTCCGTAAAGTTAAGGCATGGGATTGAAATGTCGGACAGCGTTGATCGTCGCACCCTGTTGAAAGGCGCCGCGGCCGCCGCGGTCGCCATCGGCTCGATAGGCGAAGGCGAGGCGGCCTTCCCCGACGGTTTGGGCTTCAGCGAGCCGGTCGCGTTTTCCTACGACCTCCTGAAGGCGTCGGCGCGCGAGAAGGCGCACGCCCCCTACGTCGCCCCCCCGCATCCGGCGCCGGAAGTGGTGCAGAAGATCAACTATGAAGAGTGGGGGAAGATCCGCTATCGCAGCGATCACGCGCTGTTCGCCAACGGCCCCGGCCCGTTCCCGATGATGTTCTTCCACCTCGGCCTGTTCTTCCAAAAGGCGGTGGACTTCTACGTGATCGACGGCGATCAGTCCAAGAAGATCATCTACGATCAGTCCTATTTCGACATGCCCGCCGATTCCGTGGCGAGGCAATTGCCGCAAGGCGCGGGCTTCGCGGGATTTCGCATCCAGGAATCGCGCTTCGGGCCGCTCGACTGGCGCTCGAACGACTGGGTCGCTTTTCTCGGCGCCGCCTATTTTCGCGCGATCGGCGAATTGCGCCAGTACGGCCTATCGTCGCGTGGCGTCGCGCTCGATATCGCGGTCCCCGACCGGCCCGAAGAATTCCCCGATTTCACGCAGTTCTACATCGACTCGCAAGAGAGCGCGGACACGGTCATCATCTATGCGCTGATGGAGGGTCCCTCGATCGTCGGCGTCTATCGGTTCGTGATGCAGCGCGGCAAAGGCGTCGTGATGGATATCGAGGCGACGCTGTTCACGCGCGCCGCGGTATCTCGCTTCGGCATCGCGCCGTTGACCTCGATGTATTGGTTCTCGGAAACCAAGAAGGAGACGGCGATCGATTGGCGCCCGGAGGTGCACGATTCCGACGGTCTGTCGATGTGGTCGGGCAATGGCGAGCGGCTCTGGCGCCCGCTCAACAATCCACCCCGAATCATGGTCTCGGCCTTTTCCGACAACAATCCCCGCGGCTTCGGCCTTTGCCAGCGCGACCGCGTCTTCGACCACTATCTCGATGGCGTCAATTACGATCGCCGGCCCAGTCTCTGGGTCGAGCCGTTGCCGGGCCCCGGGGGCGAAGGATGGGGCAAGGGATCGATCCAGCTCTGCGAAATTCCGACCGACGACGAAATTCACGACAACGTCGTGGCGATGTGGGTGCCCGAAAAGCCCGTTCCGTCCGGCGCCGAGCTAAAGCTGAACTATCGCCTGCATTGGCTCGCCGACGAGCCCTATCCGCCCCAGCTCGGGCGCTGCGTCGCCACGCGGCTCGGGCGCGGCGGCCAGCCCGGCCTGCCGCGCCCCAAGGGTGTGCGCAAGTTCGTGGTGGAGTTTCTCGGCGGGCCGCTGACGACGCTGCCCTTCGGGGTCAAGCCTGAAATGGTGGTGAACGCCTCGCGCGGCTCGCTGCAAGGCTACCGGATCGTCGAAGCGGTCCCAGACGGCGTGTCCGGCCACTGGCGCGCGGAATTCGACTACACGGTCGACGGTGGAACCGACCCGGTCGAAATGCGCTGCTTCCTGCAAGCCAACGGCGAGACGCTGACGGAAACCTGGATGTTCCAATACCATCCGTTCTGAGCCGAAGAGGGCTGCGGTCGGCGTGCGGCGACATCGCTCGAATGCCGCGTCCGAGCGTCGCGCCCGCCTCCTCTTGCGCCCGCGCCTGCGCGTTGCGATAAGGCCGCTCGCTTCTTCCTGAGCCGAGCGGATCGAGATGGCCACGTTTCC
>JBEKFO010000034.1:0-19117 GCA_050013275.1 Roseiarcus sp.
GCCGCAAACCCTAAGTCTGGATGGCTTCGCTTTGCTCGCAATGACAACGGCAATCATTCGACTTAAACACATTGTTCGCTAAGGAGAACGCCTGATGTCGCTGCAGTTCTGGCTGACGACTCTCGTCATCGTCGCCTCGCCGGGGACCGGCGTCGTCTACACCTTGGCCGCCGGCCTGTCGCGCGGCGCCAGGGCGAGCCTCGTCGCCGCGTTCGGCTGCACGCTCGGCATCCTGCCGCACATCGGCGCGGCGATGCTCGGGCTGGCGGCGATCCTGCATGCCAGCGCGCTGGCGTTCGCCGCGGTCAAATACGCCGGCGTCGCCTATCTTCTCTACATGGCGTGGCGCGCGCTCGGCGAGAGCGGCGCACTGCGGATCGAGCGGGTCGCCGACCGGCGCTCGGATGCGCGCGTCGTCGGCGACGCGATCCTGGTCAATCTGCTCAATCCCAAGCTTTCGATCTTCTTCGTCGCCTTCCTGCCGCAGTTCATCGACGCGGGCGAAGGCCATCCGCTCGTCCGCATGGCCGAACTCTCGGCGGCGTTCATGGCGGCGACCTTCGTCGTGTTCGCGCTCTACGGCGTCTTTGCCGCGTCGGTGCGCGACCACGTGATCGCGCGCCCGCGCGTGCTGACATGGCTGCGCCGCAGCTTCGCCGCCGCCTTCGGCGCGCTGGCGGTGCGGCTGGCGTTCGCGGAGCGGTGAGGGGACGCGTCTCGCCGCTATCGACGCGCCGGGTCCTGGCCGATCATGGCGCAGAGCTTCCTGAAGACGCCGTCGCGCAGGTCTCGCTGATCGACGCCGGAGACCGAACGTCTCGTTCATTGCCCGGCGCAGATGTTCTTGATCGCCGCTTCGACGCCGTCGGACCATGGCAACTTGGACCATTCCGGATGCCGGGCGATTTCGGCCAGCGCCGCCCCAAGGCTGGGCGCGCAGGAGGCGTCGCTGTCCAGGGTCACCTCGGCCAGCAGCTCCTTGCACCCCGCCGATTGAGACTTGCAGTCATGGGCGAACTTGGCGGTTGTCGGCCCGTCGGCCAGCGCCGGGGCGGTCGCCGCTGAAATCGCCGCAATCGCAACCGCCTTCGCTATTTTCGCCCACCCACGCATCGCTCTGCTCCTTCGTCTCATTTGGAATTTTTGCAACGGATTCGGACCGCCGCAGGGCGCTTATTGTTGCTTCGCGTCGTCGAGCAATTGCTGTCGCAGGCGCTTCAACTGCGCCTGAGACATCGACTTCATTTTGCCGCTCTGCCAGGCGTCGTCGATCTTGTTGAACGCGGTCAGTTCCTCAGGGCTGAGATAGAACGGCGAAATGTTCAGAGCGATCGGTCCGAATGTCTTGTTGTCGTACTGCCCGGAGGAAATCCGCGCCCAGGCCTCGCGCGTCCCGCACAGCAACGCCTGTTTGGTCACGCCCAGCGTCGCGATGTTCTGTCCTTCCAGGGCGTCCACCTCCGCCTGGCTCGCAACATGAGAAGGAGACAGCGCGAGAGCCTTGAAGTCGGCGGCGCTCAAGACGCACGAGGCCGCCGCCGCCGGCGCGGTCGATGCGCCGGCCATTGCCGCCGCAACCACAAGGAAGAGAACAATTCGTGCGCCATGTGTCTTCATAGCTCTAGATATCCCCGTCAAATAGACAAGGCTTCCGCCGCGCACTGTTCCGCCTCGCACTGTTTTTTCCAATCGACATTGCCAAGATAAATCCATGGCGCCGCTTCACTTGGCGCAGGGATAGATGGCCTTCAAAGCCGCCTCCGCGCCGCAAGCCAGCGCGAGGGCGGTCGACGGGCCGCGAAACATTTTCCCGCGCGCCGCCATCTGCGTTTCCCCTCTTACAATTGCACGGTGAGGCTGAGCGCCTGCTTGCCGCGCAGCAGCTTCGCCGGAACGGTCTTGCCTTTAGGTTCGCGGCCGACGGCGTCGATCAGGCTCTTTGCGTCGGCCAAGGTCTTTCCGGCGAATAGGTAGATCACGTCGCCGCTTCGAATTCCGGCTTTGTCGGCCGGAGAGCCGGGCAGGCAATTGACGACCTGGGCGCCGGTCAGACCTGGGCGACCGAGTTCGCTGGCGACCGAGGGCGCGAGATCGCTGACTTCGACGCCAAGCTTCGGCGGAGCCGCGGGAGCCCCCGCTTGCGCAACGGGAGCGCCGCCGGAGGCCGAGCCGAGGAGGTTCGCGGCGAGTTGGTTGGCGAAGCGCAGCCACGTCTGGTTCGGGTCGTCGCTGCCGCTCTCGATACTCACCGTTCCACTGGCGACGCCATGCCCGCTTGCGTCGGCGAGCTGATAGGTCGCCGACATCTTCGTCGTCGCCATCATATCGCCGACGAACCCGCCCATGCCGGTGTCCACCATCAGCTTGGTCAGGGTCACCGTGAGCACGAGGTCCCGCTCGCCGTCGCCCACGCCGGCGAAAGCGCCCGTGGCGGCCAGGGTCGCCGCCACTTTCGCCCGCACGGCTTCCAGCGTGCTCGGTGCGCAATCGTCGTAGATATCGCTGCCAAAAAGTCCCGTCGGATCGGGATCCTTCGCGCAGGCGCTGACCATTTGGACCGCCAGCCGCTTCTTGGCGTAGGCGCCAGGGGGCGCGGCCCGACCGACGACAGGCGCCTGCAGCGCGGTTTGGCCGGAAGATTGGCCCTGGGCGACGAGCGCGGAGGGACTGCCGGCTCCCATATTGATCAGCCTGCCGTCGGCACCTTGGTCGGCGCAAGCGGTCAACAACAAGACGGCGGCGATGGTAAGAGCCTGGAGAAGGCGCATAGCCGAAATTGCTCCTTGTCGGGGTGGTCTTGCGGACGGCGGCTGCTTTCAGCACCCGACGGCTAGCGGCGGCCAATTGCTCGCCGATGGTCGCTCACTCGTAATATCGTTGTTGAGAGTGTGGAAATTGTACGATATTGCCGCGGCAGCAGAATTCTTGGAGGATGGAGGGGCTGGTGGCGCTCGATGATCCCCAAGAACGCGTCGCCTGGATTCGGCCGGAGACCCTGGGCGGCTGGGAGTATCTGATCGCCCATCGATCCCGCCACTTGTGGGCCGTCCACCACGAAACTTACACGATTTGCGCCGCCCCGACCTTCGCCGGACAAGCTTGGAAATACCGGGGCCGCGTGCATTCCCTTCCCGGCCGCGGCTCGATGTTGATAGAGCCGGGCGAATTGCACCGGACTCTTTCGGTCCCTCCCGTCGCCGTCTTCAAGGTGGCGATCATTCCTCCCGGGCAAGTCGAGGCGGCGGCGCGCGATCTCGGACTGAACGGCGTTCCTCATCTGAGAACGGCTCACACCGACGATCCCGGATTGACCGCCGCGGTCTGGCGGCTCGGCTTGGCGGCGGAGAGGGGCGACTGCGCGCCGCTCGAGGTGGAGACGCTGCAAGCCCGGATCGTCCGCCGCGTGCTGGCCCACGCCGAACGGGCGCCGAGCGTCGGTGGCGCAGCGAACGAGCCTCGGGCCGTGGCCAGGGCCAAATCCCACCTCCACGACAATCTGGCGGCGCCGGTGACGCTGGACGAAGTGGCGGCGGCGGCTGGGTTGAGCCGCTTCCGGCTGGTTCACGCGTTCGTCGGCGCCGTCGGCCTGCCGCCGCATGCCTACCATGTCCAGATCCGCATCGAGCGAGCGCGCCAGCTCTTGCGGAACGGGCTGTCTGGAGCGCAGGTGGCGGTCGACCTCGGGTTTGTCGACCAGGCCCACTTCATCCGCCACTTCAAGCGGATCATGAGGGTGACGCCGGGTGAGTACCGCCGCTCCGCCATGCGCGGGAGAAATGGCCGGTAGCCGCGGCGAAGCGCCGGAAGCGCTTTACGGGCTTTCGGGCTTACGGCCAGGGCTCGGACTGCTTCGGGGACAGGCTTTGCGCAGGGCTTTGCGGCTTTGCGGGCTTTGCCAGGGCTTTGCGGGGACAGGATACGAATTCCCCAATTCCAATTCACCCCGCCCGCCCGCTTTGCGGCTTGCGCCCCCGCCGGCCCGGCCGGACTTTTCGACCCAGTTTCCGCTCCACCATCGCGATGAAGTTCGGAGCGCCGAGCGGGCGCCCGTTCGGGCTGCGGCTCTCGAACCCGTCGAGCGCGGCCTGTTCGTCGAGCGACAATTCCAGGAGATCGGCGAATCGCGGCGCGCGCTCCAGCGCCGGGCCGACCCGGGCCAGCGCGTCGTCGCGACCGGCAAGATGCGCGCGCACGCTCGACCACGGCCACGCGTCGGGCGAAGCGGCGAGCCCGGCGCGAACGGGATTGAACGCGAGATAGCGCAAGGCGTTGAGGAAATGCGCGTCGTCCATCGCGAACGAGGCGAACCGCGCCTGGAACAAATGGCCGGTGGTGCGCGCGCGGGCGTTGACGAAAGCGGTGAAGCGCCGATGCGCTTCTCCCACCGTCCTCGACAAGGCGTCGGCGTCGGCGGACGTGAGAACGAGATGAACGTGGTTGGGCATCAGACAATAGGCCCAGCAGGCGACGCCATTGGCCCGGCAGCGCTCGGCGAGAAGATCGCGATAGAGCGCGTAATCGCCCGGCTCGGCGAACAGCGCCTGCCGACGATTGCCCCGCTGCGTCACGTGATGGGGCAGGCCGGGAACGGTGATGCGGGAAAGACGCGCCATGGCGGCAGCGTAGCTCGGGCGCGTTATTTTGCAATGTGTATCCTGTCCCCGAATACCCCGTTATATTGCAATGTGTATCCTGTCCCCGAATACCTGTCCCCAATGTGTATCCTGTCCCCGAATACCTGTCCCCGAATACGTCCCCGAATACCCACTCCAGTCCATTACGCTCGTTTACGTCAAAAAGTTCGGCGTCATAACCCTTCTTCTCAGATGACCCGGACCTCTAGGCCTTAGATGTCGTCGTCTTTCTCAGCACATACCGCAGCTTACTGGCGGCGAGGCGATTGATTGAGGCGCGGCTGGCCGAGGTGGGGGCTTGGAACGTGACTTCGGTTCCTGTCGCGACGTCCACGGCGGCGACGCGCAAAATTGCGCCGATGCGTTGTATTTCGATGATGATTTCGTCCGGGGGCATGGCCGATCGTATTGATTCGCGTTTGCGACGGCAAGGCTGGGGACGAAAGGGTTGGCGTCCTGCACCCTGTTCCCGAACTGCCGCGGCTTGCCCAGCCGCGGGACCGGGCGGCGGAAAAACGTCACGCAAGGCGTTGAAATCAGGCCCGCGCGCCGGAAAATGGCGCCGGGCCTGCGCCGCCGAGAGGCGCCCGCGTCCTTCGCTGCGGCGCAGGGCGCGGAACGCCGCCTCGCCCGGTTCTTTGCCGCTGCGGTCGCCCGCGCCGCGCCTTCGCCCTACAGCATGCTCGGCAGCACGCGGTCGGGCGGGCGGTGGCCGTCCATGAAGGTCTTGATGTTGATGATGACCTTCTCGCCCATGTCGTTGCGCCCCTCGTGGGTCGCCGACCCCATGTGCGGCAACAACGTCACCGCTCCCTTGTTGGCGAGCGCGATCAGCTTGTCGGAGACGGCGGGCGCGTGCTCGAACACGTCGAGGCCCGCGCCGGCGATTTCGCCGGCCTCGAGCATGCGGGTGAGCGCGTTCTCGTCGATCACCTCGCCGCGCGCGGTGTTGATGACGATCGCTTCGGGGCGCAGGTACTTCAGCCGCCGCGCCGACAACAGGTGATAGGTCGCCGGGGTGTGCGGGCAATTGATCGAAACGAAATCCATCCGCGCCAGCATCTGGTCGAGCGAGTCCCAATAGGTCGCCTCCAGCGACTCCTCGATCTGCTGCGCGACCCGGCGCCGGTTGTGATAGTGGATCGACATGCCGAACGCGCGCGCGCGCCGCGCCAGCGCCTGGCCGATGCGGCCCATGCCGACGATGCCGAGGCGCTTGCCGCCGATCCGCCGGCCCAGCATCCAGGTCGGCGACCAGCCGGTCCAGCGTCCTTCGGGGATCACCCGCGCGCCCTCGGCGAGCCGGCGGGCGGTGGAAAGGATGAGCGCCATCGTCATGTCGGCGGTGTCCTCGGTAAGGACGCCCGGCGTATTGGTGACGATGATGCCGCGGCGCAGGGCCGAGGTCACGTCGATATTGTCGACGCCGGTGCCGAAATTGGCGATCAGCTTCATCTGCTCGCCGGCTTGGGCGATCATGTGGGCGTTGATGTGGTCGGTGATGGTGGGCACGAGGACGTCGGCCTCGCGCATCGCCTCGCCGATTTCGCTCTCCGACATCGGCTTGTCGTCGAGGTTGAGGCGCGCGTCGAACAATTCGCGCATGCGCGTCTCCACCAGCTCGGGAAGCCGGCGCGTGACGACGACGAGGGGCTTCTTCCTACTCATGGGCCCTTGCCTCCTCGCTCCCCTGGCGCCTGTTTCCCGACGGCCCGATTTCAACCATGTTCGCGCGCAATATCAAATGCCTTTACGCCTCGTTAACGGCGCGCCCGCAAAAGAAAGCCTCAAGGGAGAGACCAGGGGGCCGAGCCCTCGTTTCGCGCGCCGCTGCGGCCTCTCTAGCAGATGGCGAGGCAAAGACAAGGATGCGCGGCGTCGCGCCCGCTGAGATGGATCGGGAATGAAACTCATCGCCTTTCTTCTTCGTTTGATCTGGCTGCGCCAGGCCCGTCTCGGCGCCGCGGCTGCGCTGCTGACGCTGTGGCCCGCCGTGGCGCTGGCCGACCAGGTCGGCTCGGTGACCGGCCTGCCCCTGCCGCGCTACGCGAGCCTGAAGACCGATCGCGTCAACCTGCGCGAGGGGCCGTCGAAGGATCATCCGACCAAGTGGGTGTTCCAGCGCGCCGGCCTGCCTGTCGAGATCACCGCCGAATTCGAGATCTGGCGCAAGGTGCGCGATTCCGAGGGCGCGGAAGGGTGGGTGCTTCATTCCCTGCTTTCCGGGCGCCGCACCGGGCTGGTCGGGGTCGGCAAGAATGGCCAAGTGTTCAAGATCTACACCCAGCCGAGGGCGAACGGCGAGGTGGCCGCGACGCTGCAATCGGGCGTCATCGCCAATGTGCGCGCCTGCGACGGCTCCTGGTGCCTGATCGATGGGGATGGGTACAAAGGGTATATTGAACAGGTCGCCCTGTGGGGCGTATACCCTAACGAAAGGATCCAATAGCCGCGTCGCTCTGCGACCCCTGGGCATAGGTTGCGAAGACATTTTGGACGCTTACGACGCTTTCGACGACGAGGATTTCGGCCAAAGGGCGCGCCGTCTTAGCGTAGACACGCTGATATGGCTGCGCTGGATCGCGGTATTCGGCCAGTCCACGGCGGTGCTTATTTCCTATTTCGCGTTGGGCCTGAAATTTCCGTTTGTTCCTTGTTTTGTGATCATTGGCGCATCGGTGCTCCTCAACGCTGCGCTGAGAATGCGGTTTCCCGTAAGCCATCGGCTCAACGATTCCTGGGCCGCCACTATTCTCGGCTTCGACATCGCGCAACTGACCGCGCTGCTGTTCTTGACGGGCGGTCTCGTCAATCCCTTCTCGATCCTGTTTCTGGCGCCGGTGATGATGTCGGCGGTCTCGTTGCCGCTGCGCCGCACGCTCACCCTGCTCGGTTTCACCCTGGTTTGCGCGACCGCGCTGCAACTTTGGCATTGGCCGCTGCGCTGGCCGGGCGGCGAGGAATTCCAGCCACCGGCGCTCTACGGCGTCGGGCTGTGGACGGCGATCGCGGTTAGCGCCATATTCGTCACGATTTACGGCAACCGCATCGCGGAGCAGGCGCGTCAACTCGCCAGCGCGCTGACAGCTACGGAGTTGAGTCTGGTCCGCCAACAACATCTTTCGCAGCTCGACGGCCTGGCCGCCGCCGCGGCGCACGAGCTGGGCACGCCGCTGGCGACCGTCGCGCTGGTGGTTCACGAATTGGCGGCCCAGCCGCTGGTCGCCGCGCAATGCGCCGACGACTTGCATTTGGTCGAGGATCAAGTCGGGCGCTGTCGGTTGATCCTCGGCAAGCTGTCTTCACCCGCCACGATCGAGTCCTCTTCGCTCGAGGAAACGACGCTCGGCGAACTCATCGAAGAGATCGTCACGCCCCATCGACTGCTCGACGTCGAGATCGAGGTCGAACGCGATGGACCGTCGCCCGAGCCCGTTTGTCGCCGCAACGCCGGGATGATCTACGGCCTGACCAACATCGTCGAGAACGCCGTGAGCTTCGCCGAGAGCCGGGTCAAGATTCGCGCGACGTGGACGAGCTCGATCGTCAAGATCGTCATCGCCGACGACGGGCCGGGCTTTCCCCCGCAGGTCCTGGCGCGCCTGGGCGAGCCCTACATTTCGACGCGCGGCGCGGCGCGGCGGCGCGAGGGCGAGGTCGCGGGCGGGATGGGCCTGGGGCTGTTCATCGCCGACGCGCTGCTCGAGCGTTCCGGCGCTTCGCTCAAGATCGCCAATGCGCCGCCGTCGCAGACCGGCGCGGTGGCGACGATCGTCTGGCCGCTCGCCGCCTTCGAACACGGTCGACTGTCGCGTCGACAAGGGCTAGAAAGCTATGATTATGTCAAATCGCAGTGACCCGATGGAAATAGAGAGAGACGTCACCCGACAGCCGTCGCCCAATGAATCGGCTCCGTTCGACAAGTCGCTGCTGATCGTCGACGACGACAGGCCGTTTTGCGAGCGTTTGGCGCGAGCAATGGGTTCGCGCGGATTCACGCCGCGTCTGGCCGTCAGCGTCGCCGAGGGCCTGGCGGCCATTCAGGCCGAAGCGCCCGCCTTCGCGGTGATCGATCTCAAGCTCGGCGACGGCAGCGGCCTCGACGTGATGCGCGCCTTGAAAGCCAAGCGCGCCGACGCGCGAGCGATCATCCTGACCGGCTATGGCGCGATCGCCACCGCCGTGGTCGCGGTCAAGCTGGGCGCGTTCGACTATCTGGCCAAGCCGGTCAACGCCGACGAGATCGTCGCCGTGTTGATGGCGGAGCGGGCCGACCCGGTCGACAGTCCCGAACACCCGATGTCGGCCGACCGCGTGCGTTGGGAGCACATCCAGCGCGTCTACGAATCGTGCGATCGCAACGTTTCGGAGACCGCGCGCCAGCTCAACATGCATCGGCGCACCTTGCAGCGCATCCTCGGCAAACGCGCGCCGCGCTGACAGCGCGCGGGCGCGCTTCGCCAAGCAAGGCGCCCAAGAACAGCGCGCGCGGAGCGGCTTCGGCTACGTCCCGCAGGGGCGTGAGATTTTTCTGCTGCCCGCCGTGCATGAGAAGCTGATGACCGGGTTCGCCGCGCAGCCGCGCGCCAACCATGTCATCGACGACGAGATCTTCAACCTGTTCCCGGCGCTGCGCGACATGATGGGCCGCCATAGCGGCGACCTCTCGGGCGGCCAGCAGCGGCAACTGGCGATCGCGCGCGCTGGTGACGCGGCCGAAGCTGTTGATCCTCGACGAGCCGACTGAGGGCATCCAGCCCTCGATCATCCGCGACATCGACCGCGGCGCCGTCGTCCTCGCCGGTCAGCGCAATCGCGTCGTCAGCGAAGCGGCCCAGTGGTTCTCTCCGCTAAGCGGCGAACATCTTTTTCTGCGCCGCGACAACGCGGCGCGGATAGCTTTCCGGCAGCAACCGGACGAGGCGGTCTAGCCAGATTGCCTGCGAGGTGACGACGATGCGGTTGCGCCCGCGCTCGACGCCTTCGAGTATGAGGCGGGCCGCCTCTTCGGGCGCCATCGTCAACAGCTTCTCGTTATAAAATCGCCGGAGTGTATCCGTGCGGCTTCGCTCCGCTTCGGTCAGTCCGGCGTCGTTCTGCATGGCGGCGTTGGCGATGTTGGTCCGAACTCCGCCGGGATGGACGACGACGACCTGTACGGGGCAGGCGGCCATCAGCATCTCCACCCGGATCGCTTCGGTGAAGCCCCTCACGGCGAATTTCGAAGCGACGTAGGCCGACATGCCTCCCTGCGCCATCAGGCCGTTGAGGCTCGAAATATTGACGAGACAACCCGCGCCGCTGGCGATCAGATGCGGCAGGAACGCGCGCGTTCCGTTGACGACGCCGCCGAAATTGATGCGGAGGACCGAGTCGAACTCCTCAGGCCGCATCTCGAGGAACGACCGCGGGCCGCTCGTGACGCCGGCGTTGTTGTAGAGCTGGTGAACAACGCCAAATCGGGTCCGCACCGCCGCCGCATAGGCGGCGAAGCTCGCAGCTTCGCTGACGTCGAGCCGCTGCCAGTCAACCTCGGCGCCGCCGGCGCGTGCGAGCTCGGTCGTTTCGGCAAGGCCAACCTTGTTGACGTCGGACAGGGCGAGCTTCGCGCCGCGGGCGGCGAGGCCAAGGGCGAGCGCGCGTCCGATGCCCGAGCCCGCGCCGGTGACGACCGCGACTTTTCCGCTGAACAGACCCAATTGGCGCTCCTCGCAATTCTCGCATTCAGACAGACGAGTCTCGGAATGGCGCTTTCGGCAAGGTCGCGCCCGAGGCCGTCGCGTGTCGCCGGCTGCGCCCCCTCGGCGGCGGACCCCCTGGCGCGTCCGCCGCTCCGATCGATCAACAGATCATGGTCGCCTTGGTCGACCAGCGCCGGCCCGATCATGGGTTCCACCGCGTCGCCAGGAGCGGTGTCCGATCGGGACCGGCTCGATCTCACATCGGGGGCGGGGGAAGACTCCCGATGCGCTTGGCAAGAAGCTTCAGAGACGGGCCGGACCGCAGGATCTTCGGCAGGGCCGACAGCGATATGTTCTCGATGCCGAGGCTCGCTTTCAAGTTCGCGACGACGACGCGGATGTCATAGGCCGGCTCATAGACGGGAATCATCGGCTTTTGCAGCCCCGTCAGCCCCCACACCGCCATCAACGCGGTGCGCACCGAAGTCTCCACCGTGAAGACGACGTCGAGCGGCAACTCGACGAACTGCCCGATAAAGGCGAGATTGACGCAACCCTCCGGGATCACCTTCGGCCGATCGCTGATCTTGCGCGGCATGAACTGAGACGTGATGTACGGCATCATCGCCGTTGAAACCGTCGAATGGGCGAGAACCGGGTCGATCTTGTCCTCGAGGCCGCAGTGGTAGAGCAACTCGGCGAACATCTCGGCGCCGGTGCATTGCCGCATCGGTTTCTTGACGAAGTCGCCGGGGACATCGCTGCACTGCCCGTAGGCCCAAAAGACGTTCACATCGTCCGGCTGGTTGGGGAAGTACTTGCTGTAGAGAACGAAGCCGAGCTTCCAACTGGAATCGACCACCGTGATGGCGCCGCCGGTCCCCGACGTATTGCCGGTCTTGGCCTCCATGAAATCGTAGAATGTGCGATCGCCCTTGATAGTGGGGAAGAACGAAACCCAGTTCGTCTTGTCGATGTCTGAGAGGAAGACCTCAGGCCTGCCAAACTTCGGGTTTCCCGCCGCGAGTTTTTCCCACAAGGTGAAGCAGCCGCGATCGCGATTGTCGCGGTTCAACTTTGCGACGGTGTGGGTGTCCCCCATCGCTGCATTCTGGGTCAACGAACCGTTGGTGAAGAATACGAGGTCGTTGCGCGTCAACGCGATGCGCCGATCTCCCCGGGAATCGCGAAGCGTGAGCGCGGTCACGACCGTCTCTTGCGCAGTGTCGGCGATCTCCATATCGACGACGCTCGTCGCGGTCTGAAAGCGAACCCCCAGCGACTGTAGATAGACCTGCATCGGCTTGATGATCGAGTCGTATTCGTTGTACTCGGTGTGCAGGATGCCGGCGAGACGCGTCAGTCCGCTCGCATACATCATGAAGCGCGTAAGGTACCTCTTGATTTCGATGACCGAGTGGTAGTCGCGGAACGCCAGCATCGAGCTCCAACAGTACCAGAAGATCGATTTTGTGAACTCGGGAGTGAACCAGTCGGCGGCCGACAGCCCTTCGAGTTTCTCTTCCGGCGTCAGCATCAACTCCGCCATGCGCTTGGAGTCGCGCAGGGACATGTAAGGACCCGTCGAGTCGTAGAGCTGTCCCTGCTTGTGCATGAGACGGAATTTCGACTCGATCGGCTCCCGGACATTCGCATAGTAGGTCTCGTCGAGGATCGTCAGGCCCGGCGTTTGCAGCGATGGGACTTTGCTGCAGACGTACCAGAGGCATTCCATACGCGCTTCGAGTTCGCGTTCGCCGCGGCAAGTGTATCCCCGCTCAGAGTCGCCCGCGCCGTCCATCGCGCCGCCGAGGACCGGCAGCGACTCGTAGATCGTCACATTGCCCGCAGGCATGCGCGCGTCCGTCACGAGCGAGATCGCTGCGGAAAGCCCCGCGACGCCGCCGCCGATGATGTGCGCCGACTTCTTCTCGATGTCTTTCGGCGCCGGAGCGTTGATGCGGTCATAGTTTCTCATGGTCACTCCTTTTCGGTTCTCGCCGGCGTTCGCCGACTGAAAGGCGAGCCGCCGTAACGGCGGTCAATCGCTGTCGCCCTTCGACGACTCCTGCATTGGGGACTCCTCATCGCCGCGTCGCGCCCAAGCCGATGATCGCCAGCGCGGCGTCCGCGTAGCGATTGGCGAACTCGTCGCTCTGCGCGTCCATGCCGGCGAGACGGCGCACTTGCTCCCCCACGAGAAACGGGTAGCTGCCGACGCCCTGCGCCGCGAGCAGCAGCAGGGTTTCGTCGACGGCCGGCAACACGCCCTTGGCCGTCGCCGAACGAAGAACCGGCCTCATCAGTTCGGTCAGCGGACGGATGTATTTCTCAATGACATACTTCGCGTGCGGCCCTCGGCGCGCGCTCTCGATCACCCATATGCGAACGAGCTGGGGTCGGCGCGCGGTGAAGAGTATGAACCGACGCAAGATCGCGCCTACGTCACCTTGCCCGAAGTCCGTCTCCAGGACTTCGCTCCTGAACTCCTTGAAGAGAACGTCGAGCGCCTCGTGAAACAGGTTCTCCTTCGAGCCGAAGTGGTGATGAACAAGCGGCTGAGGCGCCTTCGCTCGACGGGCGATGGCGGCCGTCGTCGCGCCATCGTATCCGCACTCGGCGAACTCTTGAATCGCCGCCTCGAGCAGCTTCGGGCGGGCCTTCATCGGGCGCCCGCGTTGTGGCGCGCCCGCCTCGGCGGGCCTGCTGCGGATTTCGGTGGGCGAAGCGTTCATGACGGCGCTCGGCGGCTAGGCGAAAGGACGGGCATACATTATTTATAGATCAATCAATATATGGCGGAACTATGGCGGTCGCGACCGCCTCGCTTCGCGTCGACCTGCGCCGCCGCGTCGTCCGGCCTGCGTTCGTCGGCTCGCTACGCCTTCGCCTTGTTATCTGTCGCCACGCTGACGAGCCACCGGCGCACCGCCTTCTCATCGGCCGGCGACAGACCGGCCGTGAGGCGCGCCTCCAGCGCCTCGACGCGGCGCTTGCAGCGCGCCAGCAGTTCCTTTCCCGCCGGCGTGATCTCGAGCTGCCGGATGCGGCCGTGCACGGGGTGCGGCCGGTCGACGAGCGCGCCCGAGCGCTTGAGGTTGCCGACGATCACGGTGACGGTCGGCGGCGTCAGCAGGGAAAGCCGGGCCAGATCGGCGCTCGAAAGTTCGGGATAGGCGGCGGTCATGGTCAGCGCCGCGAATTGGGGCGGCGTGACGTCCAAATCCGACAGCGCGCGCTCCATGCGCACGCGAAACGCCGCCCCCGCCTGCCTAAGGAGATAGCCGAGGTGACCCTCCTGGCCGCGTTTCCCTTCGCCGGGCTCGGGCGAAGTTCGTGCGGGACGGGGCTTGCGCATGATATTAGACCTCGAATATGATATTCGCACTCAAATATTATGACACTTTTATCGGGAGAGCCAGCATGTCCGGATCGCACGCCCGTTTGAGTTATGAGGATTTCGCCAAGACGGCGGCCTCGGCCCATGGCGCCTTGCTTGCGCTCGGCAATGCGGTCGACGATTCCGGCCTTGAGAAGGGGCTGACAGAACTCGTCAAGCTGCGCGCCTCGCAGATCAACGGCTGCGCCTACTGCCTACAACTTCACCTCAACATCGCGCGCAAACTCGGGCTGCCCGGCGCGAAGCTCGATCTCGTCGCGGTGTGGCGCGAGGCCGGCGTGTTCACCGATCGCGAGATGGCCGCGCTCGCCTGGACCGAAGCCTTGACGGAGCGCGCCGCCGAAGGCGCCTCCGACGAGAACTACGCGGGGCTGTTGCAGCATTTCAGCCCGAGCGAGGCGCTGTTCCTGACCGTGGCGATCGGCACGATCAATCAATGGAACCGCATCGCCGGGGCGCTGCGCTTCGCGCCGCCGATTCCGCACACGAGCCAGAGCGCGTCGTGAGCGGCGACTCCGCCGCCGCACCGGCGCCAGAAATTCGCTGCGGTTGCGACAAAACGCACTCTAGCGTGCATTTGCAAAGTCCGCTCTCTTGGAAAGAGACGCAAATGAGATCGGACAGCACGACATGAGCGAGCGAAGAGACGCCGGGCGAGCAAGCAACGAGAACGCGCGGCCCGAAGCCGCGCCGGCCAAATGCGCGCTGGCGACGCACTCGATAGGGCGTCGTCGCGCGCTGGCTTTGCTCGGCGGCGTAATGGCGCCTGCACTGGCGTCGGCGCAAGAGTCTCCCGTCGCGCCAACGCCCACGCCTACCCCCACGCCCACCTTTCCTCCGATCACATTTGCGCCGCGTCCAACGCCAGCGCCGGCTTTCTCATCCGGGAGCGCGCTCGGGCCCGTCGACAAGGAGAAAGCGTATTTCCTGTTCTTTCAGCAAAACATCGATCTGCAGACCGTGAAGACGCTGCGCGGCTACCTCGTCGCGCTGGTCGAGGGCGGGGTTAAGGAAATCGCCATCGTCATAAGCTCCAACGGCGGCCTCCTGACGCCGGCTTTGCAGCTTTACAGTCTCATTCTATCGCTGCCGGTCAAAATTAAGACTCACGCGCAGGTGTTTGTCGGCTCTGCGGCGAACATCCTCTATCTCGCCGGCGCCGAGCGTTCGACCGACGCAAACGCGAAATTCCTGTTTCATCCCTCGCAAACGCCGATTTTCGGCGTATTCAACAGCCCGCAGTTCGAGGACCAGTTGCGGATGATGAACGAGTCCGACGAGGTCTTGGAGCAGATTTATCGTGATCGCACCAAGTTGCCGGACGTTGAAATCAAGCGATTCCAGCACGAGACAGTCGTTTACAGCGCCGCCAAAGCGGTGGAGTTCGGGATCGCCCAACGCATCGGCGAGCTCAGCATTCCCGGCGACGGCAAGGCCAAGTTGGTGTTCGTGGAATAGTCGCAACAGCCTGGTTGACGATTCGCGCGGGTGGGCGCGCTTCTCCGCTGTCGCGGAGAGGGCGACTGCGCCGCCCTCACCCGGCGATCGCCTCGCTCTTTTCCCACAGCGTCCGCGCCGCCGCGTCGTCGCGCGCGGCCGCCGACGGTCTCAGGATTTTTCGTTTGGCGAAATACTCGCCGCTGACGCTCGCAGCCTCGGGCGAGGACACGAGATGGACGATCGTGTCGGCGCCCGCGTCGGGCGAAATGGCGAAGCGCTTGATCAGCGAAAACATCGCGCTGGTCCAGCCGCCGGCCTCGTCGCCGAACCGTGAGGCGACAACGCCCGGATGCAGGCAATTGGCGGTGACGCCAGTCCCCGCCAACTGGCGCGCCAACTCGCGGGTGAACAGGATGTTGCACAGTTTCGAGCGGCCATAGGCCTTCCAGCCGCTGTAGCCCCTGACGCATTGCAGGTCGTCGAAATCGAGACGGGCGCCGACGTGCGCCATCGACGCGGTCGAGACGACGCGCGCCGGGGCCGAGGCGACGAGCCGCGCGCGCAGCGCCTGTGTGAGCACGAAATAGGCCATGTGGTTGAGCGCGAAGGTCAGCTCCAGGCCTTCGGCGGTGATGCGCCGGTCCGCGAACATCGCGCCGGCGTTGTTGACGAGCGCGTCGATGCGTGGCTCGCTGGCCGCGATTTCCGCGCCGACCCGCCGCGTCTCGGCGATCAGCGAGAGATCGGCAATATAAGCGCGATGGCCGCGGCCCGGCGCGATGCGCTCGAGCTTGGCCAGCGTCGCCTCGGCGCGTTTGGCGTCGCGCGCGACGAAGACGATGCGCGCGCCCATCGCCGCCAGTTTCGTAACGGCGACCTCGCCGATCCCGGACGTCGCGCCGGTCGCGACCACGGCCTTGCCCTGCATGAAGACCCTCCTCGTTTGATCGCGTTCGCGGCGCCCTGCGGCAAACCGCCACAGGCCGGCGATTTCGCCCACCTTGTTCATAGCCAAGGCGGCGCGCGCACACTAATTTTAGCACGCTTTCACTTGACGTCGTGCGGACCGGATATGGCAGTTTCTGGTCGCCATAAGACCTACGTCATCTCGACCGATCCTCTTCGTGGGCGGATTCGGCTGCGGATCATTGCGCTTGTCGGCTTGTGGGCGATCCTGTTCAATGTCGTCGCCGCGACGTTGCTCGGCGCCGCCGCCCAGGCGAATTCGCCGATGTTCGCCGGCCTCGACGGCGATCGGATCGTCGTATGCACCGGGTTAGGCACGATCGTCCTCGATTCTCACGGCAATCCGGTTCGTCAGCAGGACGGCGGCGGCGCGCCGATGTGCCCCTTCTGTCTGCCGCTGATGCAGGCGAACGTTCTGCCGCCTGACGAAGCGACCTACAACCTTGCGCTCGTTCGCGAGGCTTCGCTCTTCATTCCCCGGCAAGAGACCGTCCGCCCCATCCCTGCGCGCTTGGCCGGGGCGTTTTCGCCGCGCGCGCCTCCGCTGATCTGATCCTTCCGGCGTCGTCGCCGCTGCGCGTCGCTCTTTTCTCCTCGCGAGGGGAACGGCGCGCGTTGGGCGGGTTCCCTCGGCCGGGAAATGTTGTCGCCCGCGATCCTCCGTGAAGATTGCGTCGGCGATCGCGATCGGCGCGGCGTTTCGCTCGAGGCGACGCCGGTCGTCCGGCCGAGAACCTCCTCGCTCTTTGCAGTCGATGACGCCGCGTCCCGTAGGATTCGATGACAGATCATTGATTTCTTCCAGCGCGGAGAACGAAAATGGACGGTGAATTTCTTCTTCTGCCCGAATTCACGCCGAACGAGACCGTCGCCGGCGCGGCGCGGTCGGGCGCGCGCTGGCGCAACGCCGCCGCTGGCCCGACCGTGCATGTGCGAAGGTTCGCGCCGGGCGGCGTCCTTTTCGCCGAGGGCGATACGGCGTCGGAGATCCACGAGCTCGCGCGCGGCGCGGCGATGATTGCGCGGCGTCTGCCGGACGGTCGCCGACAGATCGTCGACATCGTCGGGCCCGGCCGCCTCTTCGGCTTCACCGCGGCCGACCGACATGATTGCGACGCCGTCGCTCTTTCGGCGGCGGTCGTTTGCAGCCTCGATCGCTGCGCCGCGCAACGCCATCCTCAGATCGCCGAGCGCATCGCGCGCGCGATGATCGCCGAAATCCATCGCCTGCGGGACTTGGCGCTCCTGCTTGGCTGCAAAACCGCCATCGAGCGGGTGGCGAGCTTCTTCGTCGATTTGATCGGGGACGATGCGGGAGGCTCGGCGGAGATTCGCCTGCCGGTCTCGCGGGCGGAGATCGCTCTCTATCTCGGCCTCACCATCGAGACCATCAGCCGCAACATCACCCATCTCAAACATCGCGGCCTGATCATGGCGGACAGTCGAGACCAATTCACCATCGTCGACCGCGCGGCGCTGCGGAGGATCGCGCAAGGCAAGGCGCGCGCGGCATGAAGCGGTTTTCCGCGCGAGCCCCCGATCTGGCCGGCCGGCGGCTCGACGGTCTGTCGTCCGCTCTACGCGTCGACCCGCTTCTGGTAGTCCTTCACGTCGGTGAACGCGATCTTCGGCCAGCGCTCCTGTTCGTAGCGCAGGTTGAATGCGCTGGAGGCCATGAACACCGGCGCGCCGTCGAGGTCCGCCGCCATCGAGGAGGGGTAGGCGTTGACGAACTTGTCGAGTTCGGCGCGATCCCCGGAGCTCACCCAGCGGCAGACTTCGAAGCGGCTCTGTTCGAACGAGACGGGCAAGCCATATTCGGCGTTGAGGCGTTCGCTCAAGACGTCGAGCTGCAGCGCGCCGACGACGCCGACGATGGCGCTGGCGCCGTCGTGGGGCAGGAACACCTGCACCACGCCTTCTTCGGCCATCTGCTGCAACGCCTCACGCAGTTTCTTGGCCTTCATCGCGTCGGCGAGCTTGACGCGGCGAAGGATTTCCGGCGCGAAGCTCGGCACGCCGCGGAACACGATCTCCTCGCCTTCGGTGAGCGTGTCGCCGATGCGCAGCAAGCCGTGGTTCGGGATGCCGACGACATCGCCGGCGAAGGCTTCGTCGGCGATCGAGCGGTCCTGGGCAAAGAAGAATTGCGGCGCCGAGAGCGTGATCGATTTTCCCGTGCGCACCAGCTTGGCGCGCATGCCGCGCGCCAGGCGACCCGAGCAGACGCGCATGAAGGCGATGCGGTCGCGATGGTTGGGGTCCATGTTCGCTTGGATCTTGAAGACGAAGCCGGTCATTTTCGGCTCGTCCGCCTTCACCGTGCGGGTCGAGGCTTCCTGAGCGCGCGGCGGCGGCGCGAACTCGGCCATCGCGTCGATGAGGTCGCGCACGCCGAATTCCTTCAGCGCGCTGCCGAACAGCACCGGCGTCAGATGCCCCTCGAGAAACGCCTGCTTGTCGAATGAACGGCAGCCTTCGACGGCGAGCGTCATTTCCTCGATCGCCGCCTCGCGCTCGTGCTCGGGCAGCAGCGCGGCCACCCTCGGGTCGCTCGGGCCGGAGACGGGGATGATCGGCGCGTCCTTGCCGAGCGCGCGAACGGTCTTGCGCCGGATGTCGTAGGCGCCGGCGAGCGAGCGGCCGCGGCCGATCGTCCAACTCAGCGGCGCGGTGTCGAGCGCGAGGGTCTTCTCGATCTCGTCGAGCAGGTCGAAGGGGTCGCGCGTCTCGCGGTCCATCTTGTTGATGAAGGTGACGATGGGAATGTCGCGCAGGCGGCAGACTTCGAACAATTTGCGCGTGCGGGCCTCGATGCCCTTGGCCGCGTCGATCACCATCACCGCCGAGTCGACCGCCGTCAGGGTGCGGTAGGTGTCCTCGGAGAAGTCCTCGTGGCCGGGCGTGTCCAGGAGGTTGAAGACGCAGCCGCCGTATTCGAAGGTCATCACCGAGGTGACGACGGAAATGCCGCGCTCGCGCTCGATGCCCATCCA
>JBEKFO010000035.1:0-17354 GCA_050013275.1 Roseiarcus sp.
CGACCAGCACGATGCGGCCGCCGCCCCGCTCCATCATGCCGGTCAGGGCGGCGCGCACGCAGTTGACGGTCCCCTTCACGTTCACCGCGTTCGTGCGGTCGTAGACCGCGTCCCAGTCGTCGGCCATCCAGTCGTCGAACGGACAGATTCCCGAGCAGACGACCATGGCGCCGATCGCGCCGGCCTCGGCGACGGCGCGTTCGACGGCGGCGCGGTCGGCGACGTCGCAAGCGAGCGTCGTCGGCTCGTTTCCATCGGCCGCAAGCTCGCGCGCCAGCGGCCCGAGATCGGCGACGTCGGCAAGCGCGAGTCGCGCGCCGAGCCGCGCGGCGAGGCGCGCCACGCTGGCGCCGATGCCATTCGCCGCGCCGAAGATGAGAATCGTCTGACCGGCCAAGGAAAACGGATTGTGTGTGGCCTGCGCGTTCGCCATCGACATGGTCGCCCCTCCGTTTTGTGAGCTATGACTCATAGTTCATGTTATCGCCGAATCCAACCGGCCTTCCGGCGCCGCTACGCGTTGCGGAAGCCGCCGTAGGCGTCCCAGGTCGCGCCAGCGAGGAAACCGGCGTCGACCGGCAGGTTGATCCCGGTGACGCCGCTGGCGCGCGGCGAGACGAGCCAGGCGATCGCCTCGGCGACTTCCGCCGCCTCGACCAGTCGGCCCAGCGCGGTCGGGTGGGTCATCGAACCGCGGTCGAGCGCGCCGGCGGCGACCCCCGCCTCCAACGCCGGCGTGCGGGTGAAGCCGGGCGAGACGGCGTTGACGCGCACGCCGCGCCGCCCCCATTCCGCCGCCAGCGTCGCCGTGAGCTGGATGACGCCCGCCTTGGCGGCGGCGTATGCGTGGGCCGGAGCCGAGGTCATGCCGGCGACCGAGGCGACGTTGACGATCGCCCCGCGGCCGCGCGCCGCCATGCGCGCCCCGGCGGCGCGGCAGACCAGGAAGGTCCCGCGCAAATCGATCGCCATCTCGCGGTCCCAGTGGCGCATCTGCACCTTCTCGGCGAGGTGCATCTTGCCGAGCACGCCGGCGGCGTTGACGACGCCGTAGAGCGGTCCGTGCGCGCGTTCGATCGCCTCGACTCCCGCTTCGACCGCCTCCTCGTCGGCGACGTCGAACGCGCGCTCCCAGACGAGCGCCCCGGTCGGCGCCGCAGCGATCGCCGCGATGTCGACCAGGATCGGCTCGAGGCCGGCGGCCAGGAGCGCCGGCGCGCAGGCGGCGCCGACGCCGCTCGCGCCGCCGGTCACCAGTATGCGTGCGGCCGCCCCGCTCACGCGCTTGGGCCCGACCCGTTCGGGCGGCGCAGCCTGAACAGGCCGCCGGCGATCAGCTTCTCGTAAGCCGTGAAGACGTGCTCGGGCGCAGCGGCCACCGAACCGTCTTCGCCATAGGCGTAGCGCCGGGAGAGATAGCCGCGAGCGCCCATCAACAGATGGACGATCGCCTCCAGCTCCTCGTCGGAATAGTCGGCGACGTCGCCGGCGTCGCGGCCGCGCTTCAAAATACGCACATAGGCGGTGGCGATGTTGTCGATGTGGCGCTGGTAGCCTTTGGGCGCAAAGAACTCCGCCTCGTTGAGAATGCGCAGGAACTCGGGCCGCGCCTGTAGAAAATCGAAGAAGGCGCGAAAGCGCGCGTTCTCCTTGCCGACGCCCGGCTCGGCGGCGTTGGAGCGATCCTGGATGAAGTGAATCATCTCGATGCCGATCGTCGGCAGCAGGTTGTCGAGCAGCTCTTGCCGGTTTTGAAAGTGATTGTAGAAGGTGCCCTGCGCCACCTGCGCCAAGTCGGTGATGCGCGCCACCGAGGCTTCGGCGTAGCCGAGCCGGCCGACCACCTTCGCCGCGGCGTCGAACAGGCGACGCTTGACTTCGTCGTTGCGCTCCGCGCGGGTGAGTTTGGGCTTCGCCGCCGTCGCCGTGGGGCGGGATTGATGCGTCATCGGGTCCTCGATCCGGGAAACGAAGCTTTTCACACGGCCTCGCCGCTTCGCAAGGCCCGCTTGAGGATTTTCCCGGACGGATTGCGCGGCAGCGCGTCGCGGATGAACAGCTCCTTGGGCGTCTTGAAGCCGGCCAGCTTGGCGCGGCAATGGGCGTCGAGCTGGGCGAACGTCAGCGTAACCCCCGGCTCCAGGGCGACGAAGGCGACCGGCCGCTCGCCCCATCGCTCGTCGGGCAGACCGACCACCGCGACCTCGCGGATCGCCGGCAGCTCGAGGATGACGCGCTCGACCTCGGAAGAGGCGATGTTCTCGCCGCCGGAGATGATCATGTCCTTCTTGCGGTCGGTGAGGAAGAGGAAGCCCTCCTCGTCGAGGTAGCCGACGTCGCCAGTGCGGAACCAGTCGCTGAAGAACGCCGCCGCGGTGCGCTCAGGATCGCGCCAATAGCCTTGCGTCACCTTCGGCCCGCGCAAGCAAATCTCGCCTTCGGCGCGGGCGGGAAGCGCGCGGCCGGCGTCGTCGCGGATCTCGATCTCGACATGCATCAGGGCCCGGCCGGTCGAGCCGATCTTCTCGATCTCGCGCCCGGCCTCCATCAGCGTGTCGCCGCTGCACGACTCGGTGAGGCCGTAGCCGTCGATGTAGCGACCGTTGGTGAAATAGCCGGAGAAGGCCCGAATGCGCGCTTCCGGGGTGCGCTCGCCGCCGCCGATCACCCAGCGCAGCGAGGATACGTCGTAGCGGCTGCGATCGGGATACCCGAGGATCGAGCTCGTCATCACCGGCGCGAGCCAGCCGCAATCGAGCCGCTCGGCCTCGATCGAGGCGAGCACGACGGCAGGATCGAATTCGCGATGCAGGCACATCATCCCGCCGACCCACAGCACGGCGATACCCGGCAGGTCGAAGGCGCCGACGTGGTAGAGCGGCCCGGCGGTCAGCAGACGGCTCTCCTGGTTGAGGCCGAGCGCCGCCACGTGGTCCACCGACTTCCAGTAGAAGTTCTCGTAGGTGTGGACGACGCCTTTCGGCCGGTCGGTGGTGCCGGAAGTGTACATCAGCCGGAACAGGTCGCCGGTCTTGCGCACGCGCATCGGCGCCGGCGGCGCTCCGGCGCAAAGGCGCGTGACGTCGCGCTGCGCCGCCGCGCTGACGAGCTCGACTGCGGGCGCGCCCTTGGCGTTTCCTTGCAGCGCCTCGTCGGCGAACAGGAGCTTCGCCTCGGCGTTGGCGACGATGTAGGCGACCTCGTCGCGGGCGAGACGAAAATTGATTGGCAGAAACACGGCTCCGATGTGGCTCACCGCGAAAGCGAGCTCGAGGAAAGCCGGGCTGTTCTTCATCAGGACGGCGACGACGTCGCCGACGCCGATCCCCCGCCGTTCCAGCCAGCCGGCCGTCACGACGACGCGCCGCGCCAGCTCTCCGTAAGAAATCCGGTCCGGCCCATAGACGAGCGCCGTGCGATCCGGCGCGCGCCGCGCGTGGGCGAGAATGAAGCTGGAGAGATTGACCATGCCGCCTCGGGCCCCCCTCTTGCCGTCGATCTTCTTTGATCGACGCTATTGACGATTTATGACTCATAGTTCATTTTCGTTTCCGCGTCACGCTCCGTCCGCAAAAAATGGACGGCCGCACGGACCGGCGGACGGCGAATGAGGGGAAGCCTATGCGAGTGGAAGGCGTCGCAGTCGTCACCGGCGGAGCGAGCGGCATCGGGGCCGCCTGCTGCCGCGAGCTCGCCGCACGCGGCGCGAAGGTCGTCGCGCTCGACCGCGACCGCGCCCGCGCCGAGGCGGTGGCGGCCGAAGTCGGCGGACGCGCGTTCGTCGCCGACGTCGCCGACGAGGCCGAAATGCGCAGCGTCGCCGCGGCGATCGAGGCCGAGGTCGGCCCGGTCGAATCGCTCGTCAACAGCGCCGGCGTGATCCAGCGGCCGTTGCGGCCGACCGAGCTGACGATGGCCGCCTTCGACGACGTGGTGCGCATCGACCAGCGGGGAACCTACGTCGCCAGCGTCGCCTTCGCCCAAGCGATGCTGAAGCGGCGGCGCGGCGCCATCGTCCAGATCGCCTCGGTCGTCGGCATGCGCTCGGCGCCGCTGCACGCCTATGCGCCGGCCAAGGCGGCGGTCATCAGCATGACCCAGTGCCTGGCGGCCGAATGGGGCCCGGCGCAGCTGCGCGTCAATTGCGTCTCGCCCGGCTACACCCGCACGCCCGCCCTGCAGGCGGCGATGGATCGCGGCGAACGCGACCCCTCCAACCTGATCGAAAATTCGGCGATGGGGCGGATGGTCGAGCCGGTCGACATCGCCCGCGCCGTCGCCTTCCTCTGTTCGCCGCTCGCCACGGCGATCACCGGCGTCAACCTGCCGGTCGACTGCGGCTGGCTGGTGGCGCCGAGCTGGCGCACGTACGGCGGCCTGCGCGACCCGGCCTAGCGGCGCGGCGACACGGAACACGGGGAGGATTCTTCGATGACGACCTACGCCCAACAATTGGCCCGTTTCCTGACCGGCCTGCGGCTCGAGACGCTGCCGCCGGAGGTGGCCGCAAAGGCGCGCGTCTGCCTCTACAACGCCTACGGCATGGGCATCAACGGCCACGCCACGCCGTTCTCGCCGGTCGCCCGCGCCGCAGCTCTGGCGATGGACGGCGAAATCGCCGGTGGGGCGACGATGCTCGTCGACGGCCGCCGCACCACGGTCGGCGCCGCTTGCCTCGCCAATTCGGCGCTCTTCCATGGCCGCGCGCAGGAGGACAGCTGCGGCGCCGCCCATTTCGGCACGATCCTCGTTCCGCTGCTGACGGCGCTGATCGAAGCCAAGGGCTATCCGCTGGCGCGACTGATCCCGGCGCTCGTCGCCGGCTACGAGGCCGGCGGCGTCCTGGAGAAGGCCTTCGCCGGGCAGACGACGCCGGCCGGCTTCCGCTCGACCGCGACCTACGGCGTCGTCGCCGCCGCGGCCGCCGCGGCGCGGCTGATGGACCTCTCCGAAGAGCGCACCGCCGCAGCGCTG
This sequence comes from Roseiarcus sp., assembly GCA_050013275.1. Classification (GTDB taxonomy): domain Bacteria; phylum Pseudomonadota; class Alphaproteobacteria; order Rhizobiales; family Beijerinckiaceae; genus Roseiarcus. Next base: position 4,975 of record JBEKFO010000035.1, read on the forward strand.
GCCAACGCCGTGTCGTTCACCGGCGGCGTGCTGCAATCCTTCGCCGACGGCACCGACGAGTGGCGCTACCAGGTCGGCGTCGTCGCCCGCAATGGCCTCGTCGCCGCCGAGTTGGCGCGCGCCGGAGCGGTGGCGGCGCCCAACGCCTTCGAGGGCAAGACCGGCCTCGCACGCGCCTTCGCGCGCCGCGACTTCGACCCTTCGCTCGCCGCGACGCTCGGCGCGGAGTGGGCGATCGCGCGCGTCGCCTTCAAGCCTTTCCCCGTTTGCGCCTTCAACCAGACGCCGGTCACCGGCGCGCTCGTCCTGCGGGAAAAGATGAAATCCCCGCCGGCCAAGGTGCGCGTGCGGATGAACCCCTATGAGACCGGCTACGCCGGTATGGACGCCGTCGGGCCGTTCCATTCGATCTCCGGCACGTTGATGAGCATTCCCTTCTGCATCGCCGCGACCCTCGTCCACGGCGCGCCGACCACCAAGCGCATGACGACCTACGACGATCCGGCGGTCAACGGCCTCGTCGAGCGCGTCGAACTGGTCACCGATCCGACCGTGCCGGTGCTGAGCGCCATCCTCGAGGTCGAGACCGTCGACGGCGCGCGCCTCGTCCGCGACCAGCGGATGACGGCGGCCGACTATTCCTACGACCTGCCGACCGTATCGAAGATGCTGCGCCGGATCGGCGACGAAGAGGGCGTGCCGGCCGCCGCCTTCGACCGGCTGGAGCGCTTCGTCCAGGGTCTGCCGGAAGGGTCGATCGCCGACGCCGTCTCGGTCTTCGCGCTTGCGCCCAGCGCCCGCCAGGCCGCTTGACTCGGGCGGCGTCGAGGGTTACGCATAGCTAAATATGAATGATGAGTCATTATTCATATCAAGACCGCGATAGGGAGGGCCGCTTGCAGATTTCGGAGGACCGTCGCCGCGTCGACCCCGGGCCGCCCGCCCCAGGGGCGAACGACGCCGCCGAGCGCCGCCTCCTCGGCCACTATGAGACGCTGCTGACCATCCGCCGCGCCGAAGAGCGCCTCGCCGCCCTCTTCGCCCAGGGCGAGGTGCCGGGCTTCATCCACCTTTCCATCGGCCAGGAAGCGGTCTCGACCGGCGTCATGAGCGCGCTGGGGACGGCCGACACCATCGCCTCGACCCATCGCGGCCACGGCCACGCCATCGCCAAGGGTCTGCCCCTCGAGGGCTTCTTCGCCGAGCTGCTGGCCCGCGAAGAAGGCCTGTGCCGCGGCCGCGGCGGCTCGATGCATGTCGCAGACATGAGCGTCGGCATGCTCGGCGCCAACGGCATCGTCGGCGCCGGCCTGTCGATCGCGCTTGGCAGCGCGCTCGCCCATCGCACCCTCGGCCGCTCGGCGATCGCCGTCGCCTTCTTCGGCGACGGGGCGCTGGCGGAGGGACTGCTGCACGAATGCCTCAATCTCGCCGCCCTGTGGCGGCTGCCGCTCGCCTTCGTCTGCGAGAACAACGGCTGGGGCGAATTCACCCCGACTTCGAAGCAGCTCGCCTTCACGTTCGCCGATCTCGTCGCCGCCTATCGCATTCCCCACGAGCGCGTCGACGGCAACGACGTCGTCGCCGTCGCCGACGCCGCCGAGCGCTTGGTCGAGCGCGTGCGCGCCGGCTCTCCGGCGGCGCTCGAGTGCATGACCACCCGGGTGCGCGGCCATTACGAAGGCGACGCGCAGAAGTACCGGCCGGCCGAGGAACTGAACGCGCTTTCCGAGCGCGATCCGCTGCGCGTCGCCGAGCGTCGGCTGGCGGAATTTGAGGTCCCGCGCGAGCAGCTCGCCGAGATCGCGGCCGCGGTCGAACGGCGCGTCGATGCGGCGCTCGCCGCCGCGCGCGCCGGACGCGCGCCCGATTTCGGCGCGGCTCTGGCCGGCGTCTACACGGCGAGGGCCTGAGCGATGGCCGAGCTCCGCTACCTGCGCGCCGTCAACATGGCCCTCGCCGACGCGATGGCCGAGGACCCGACGGTCGTCCTGATGGGCGAGGACGTCTCCGACGCAGGCGGCTCCTTCGGCGCTTCGCGCGGTCTCAAAGGCCGCTTCGGCGCGGCGCGCGTGCTCGACACGCCGATCTCCGAGGCGGCGATCGCCGGCGCGGCGGTCGGCGCGGCGATGAGCGGCCTCAAGCCGGTCGTCGAGATCATGTTCATGGATTTCATGACCCTGGCGATGGACGCGCTGGTCAACCAGGCGGCCAAGGCGCGCTTCATGTTCGGCGGCCAAGCGTCGCTGCCGCTGACGCTGCGCGCGCCGCACGGCGGCGGCCTCGGCGCCGGGCCGCAGCACTCGCAATGCCTGGAGGCGTGGTTCGCCCACGTCCCCGGCCTCAAGGTCGTCTGCCCCTCCTCGCCCCGCAGCGCCTACGGCCTGCTGCGCGCCGCCATCGCGGATCCCGATCCGGTTATCGTCGTCGAGCACAAAGGTCTTTACGCGATGAAGGCCGATCTCGCCGAGCCGCCGTCGCTCATGCCGATCGGCAAGGCCGAGATCGTCCGCCAAGGGCGCGACCTGACGATCGTCAGCTACGGCGCGGCGGTCCGCACTTCGCTCGCCGCCGCCGAAATGCTGCGAGGCGACGGCGTCGAGGCGGAGGTCGTCGATCTCCTCAGTCTGCAGCCGTGGGACGAAGCCACGGCGCTCGCCTCGCTCGCCAAGACCCATCGGCTCGTCGTCGTTCACGAGGCGGTCGAAGCCTTCGGCGTCGGGGCCGAGATCGCCGCCCGCCTAGGCGACGTCGGCTTCGACGAACTCGACGCGCCGATCATCCGGGTCGGGGCGCCGTTCATGCCGACGCCGTTCTCGAAAGCGCTCGAAGACCAATACATTCCCTCGCCCGCCCGCGTGGTCGAAGCCGCGCGGCGCGCGCTGGCCTGAAGGAGAAAACCATGACCCAGCGCGTGACGCTCGAACGCCGCGGCGCGACGGCGATCATCACCGTCAATCGCCCCGAGACGCTCAACGCGCTCGACATGGCGACGCTCGCCGAGCTCGACGCCCGCGTCGGCGAGGCCGACCGCGACGACAGCGTTCGCGTCGTCGTCTTCACCGGCGCCGGCAAAAGCGCGTTCGTCGCCGGCGGCGACATCGCGGACCTCGCCTCGCGCCGCGGCCTGCCGCACTACCTCGAGCTCGCCGAGCGCCTGCATTCCGTATTCAATCGCATCGAGCGGCTCGACAAGCCGACCATCGGCGCCGTCAACGGATGGGCGCTCGGCGGCGGGACCGAGCTCTTGCTCTGCCTCGACATCCGCTTCGCCGCCGCCTCGGCCAAGCTCGGCCTGCCGGAAATCACGCTCGGCATGTTCCCCGGCGCCGGCGGCAGCCAGCGCCTCATCCGTCAGATCCCGCTGTGCAAGGCCAAGGAGCTGATGTTCGCCGGCGACCGCATCACGGCGGCCGAAGCCGAACGCCTCGGGCTCGTCAACAAGGTGGTGGAGGATGCGAAGCTCAACGACGAGGTCTTCGCCCTCGCCGACCGCATCGCCGCCAAGTCGCCGCTGACGCTGAAGCTGCTCAAGCGCACGCTCGCCGACGGCTACGAGATGCCGCTGCGCGCCGCGTTGCGGCACGAGCACGCAATGATCAGCCTCGTCCTCGACTCGCAGGACGCGCACGAGGGCTGCGCGGCCTTCCTCGAAAAGCGCCAGGCGGCGTTCCGGGGCGAATGATGAGCGAGGCGAGCGCCATCGTCATGCCGAAGCTCGGTCTCACCATGACCGAGGGCGTGCTGGCGTCGTGGAAGGTCGCCGCGGGCGACGCCGTCAAGGCCGGCGACGTGCTGTTCGTCGTCGAGACGGAGAAGGTCGCCAACGACATCGCCGCCGAGGTCGACGGCCGCATCGGCGCCATCCTCATCGCCGAAGGCGAGACGGCGCCGGTCGGCGCGCCGGTCGCCACCTGGGCCGACGCCGTCGCCGCCACGCCCCCGCCTGCCGCCTCGCCCGCTCCGTCCGCCGCCCCGCCCGCGGCCGACGCCGCAGCGAGCCCGACGGCCCCTGCTCGCGCCGCCGGCCAACGCATTGTCGCCACGCCGCTGGCCCGCAAGCAGGCCGCCGCGAGCGGCGTCGATCTCTCGCGCATATCCGGGACGGGACCCGCCGGCCGCGTCAAGTCGGCTGACGTCGCGGCCGCGCTCGCCGCCAAGCCGCCCGTCCGGACCGCCGAGCCGGCGGCGCCCGCGCGCCCGAGCGGACGCCGCCGGCCGGCGACCTCGATCGAGAAGACGGCGGCGCGCCGCCTGACCGAGGCCAAGCGCGACATCCCGCACTTCTACGTGCAGGCCGAGGCGGACGTCAGCCGCCTGCTCGACTTCCGCGACAAAATGAACCGCGACGCGTCGGGCGCGCGCTTGACCCTGACGCATTTTGTCGTCGCCGCCGTCGCCCGCGCGCTCGAAGAGTCGCCCGACTGCAACGCCGTGTGGCGCGACGGCGAGATCGAGTTCGTCGGCGACATCGCCGTCGGCCTCGCCGTCGACACGCCGCGCGGGCTGGTCGCGCCAGTGCTGCGCGGGCTCGCGCGCGTCGGCCTCGACGCGCTGGCGAGCGCCGCCAACCGTCTGGTGGCGGATGCGCGCGAGGGTCGCCTCGCCCTCGACGACTTCGAGGGCGGCGCGATCAGCGTCTCCAACGTCGGCATGTTCGGCGCCTCGCGCCTGATCCCGATCGTCAATCCCGGACAGTCGGCGATCCTCGGCGTCGGCGCCGTCAAGCCGGCTTTCCGTCCCGACGCGCACGGCGCGCCGCAACTCCGCCAGGAGCTCGCGCTCGTGCTCTCCGCCGATCACCGTCTGTGGGACGGCGTGCGCGCCGCCCGCTTTCTCGACGCGATCGTTCGCCGCCTGGAAAACCCACTGCGTCTGCTGCGCTGAACAAGGATTTCGACCTCCAATGGATTTTGAACCCAACGAACAGCAGCGGATGCTCGTCGAAACCGCGCGTCGGGTCGGCGAGAAGTTCGGCCTCGACTACTGGCGCGAGCTCGACGCAAAGAAGGAGTACCCGCGCGCCGCCTGGCAGGCGATCTGCGACGCTGGCCTCAGCGCGATCACCCTGCCCGAGCAGTACGGCGGCTCCGGCCTCGGCATGCTCGACCTCGCGATGGCCATCGAGGCGCTGTGCGCCGCCGGCGGCGGCTCGACGCTGAGCCAGCTCTTCATGTGCAATCCGATCTTCGGCGGCGTCACCCTGACGCGCTTCGCCAGCGAAGCCGCCAAAGCCGAGCTTCTCCCCGGCCTCGCCGCGGGCGGCGTCACTTTCGCCATGGCGCTCACGGAGCCCGACGCCGGCTCCAACTCGCTCGCCATCAAGACCTTCGCCAAGGCGGACGGCGACGGCTGGCGGCTTAACGGGCAGAAGATCTGGATCACCGCCGTGCCGCAGGCGACCAAGTTGCTCGTCGTCGCCCGCACCAAGAAGCCCGAGGAAGCGACGAGCAAGACCGACGGCGTCAGCCTGTTCATGATCGACGTCGCCCGTGAGGGCCTCGTCCACTACGCCATCGACAAGGTCGGCACCAACACGCTTCCGTCGAGCTCGATCTTCTTCACCGACGTCCGCGTCGAGCCGCTCGAGTTGATCGGCCAGCTGCACGGCGGCTTCCGGCAATTGCTCGACGTGCTCAACACCGAACGCATCGTCACGACCGCCGGACTCGTGGGCACGGCCGAGCTGGCGATCGGCATCGCCGTGCGCTACGCCGGCCAGCGCCGCGTCTTCCGCAACAAGCCGATCGGCGCCTATCAGGGGCTGCAATTCCCCCTCGCCGAGGCCCGCATCCAGCTCGAGTGCGCGCGGCTGATGAACTACAAGGCCGCGTCTCTCTATGACGCCGGCCAGCCCTATGGCAGCGAAGCCAATATGGCCAAGTGGATGGCGGGCCACGCCGCCGCGCTCGCCACCGATCGGGCGATGCAGACGCTGGGCGGCATGGGTTACGCCAAGGAGAGCCATATCGAGCGGCTGTGGCGCGACGCGCGCCTATTCCGCATCGCGCCGATTTCCGAAGAGATGGTGCTGAACTACGTCGCCCAGCACGATCTCAATCTGCCGAGGTCGTACTGATGCGCCCCGCCGCCGAGCTTCGCGCCGGCGCGGCGTCGCCGCCGCTCCCTACGCGCGCGTCAGATCGTGCGTCCGCCGTCGACTTCCAGCACGACGCCGGTGACGAACTCCGCTTCGTCCGAAGCGAGATAGAGGCAAGCCGCGGCGATGTCCTTCGGCTCGGAGAGACGGCCGAGCGGGATGGTGGCGATGAAGCGGGCGCGGTTCTCCGGGGTGTCGGGCACTCCCATGAAGGATTCGAGCAGGCCCGTCGCGCCCATGACCGGCGCCACGCAGTTGACGCGGATCTTGCGCGGCGCGAGTTCGACCGCAAGCGAGCGGGTGAGCAGGTTCACCGCGCCCTTGCTCGAGTTGTACCAGGTGAGGCCGGGACGCGGCCGGATGCCGGCGGTCGAGCCGATGTTGAGCATGACGCCGCCGCCCTGGTCGCTCATCGCCGGCACGACGGCCGAGGTCATGTGGTAGATCGACTTGACGTTGATCGCGTAGACCCGGTCGAACTCGTCCTCGGTCACCTCCAGCAGCGGCTTGTTGCGGTGAGTCCAGCCGGCGTTGTTGACGACGATGTCGAGCCGGCCGCCGCCGTGACGCTTCGCCGCCTCGACCGCGGCGTCGATGTCGGCGCGCTTCGTGACGTCGCCCTTGACGGCGATCGCCTTCGGGCCGGCCTCGCCGGCCACCTTCTTCGCGCCGTCGCCGTTCAGGTCGACGATGACGACGTTCGCGCCTTCGCGGGCGAACATTCGGGCGATCTCGGCGCCGAAGCCGGACGCGGCCCCGGTGACGAGAGCGGATTTTCCTTTCAGACGCATGATGGGACGTTCCTCGGTCGAGTGTGGCTTTCTCTGGCGCGCGCGCGGCGCGGCGCGACTATCGCCGACGCGGCGCGGCGGCGCGCAATACTATTTTTGCTTGACCGCCATAGACGCCCCGTCTGGCGCCCGCGCGCCGAGGCGCGGCGTCACATCAGACGACATCGCGATAGCAACCAAACCAAAATCCTATTTTCGTGCGCCGCGACGAGGTCAGCATATTGGCGACGCGCCGCCGCGCTCGGGGCGCGCACGATCGCGCGCGGGACGTCATTCGCGGCGCGACACAGAGGAAACGTCCGTCGGCGCGCCGCGCCGAACGGCTTGGGGGGTGCTCTCGCATGAACGCGGAATTGTTCCGCCGCCTGACTTTCTTCCGCGGCGCGAAAGCCGATCAGCAGCTCATCGTATTCCTGCTGTTCGTGTCGATGTTCGTCGTCTTCTCGCTCACCCTGCCGTCGTTCTTCAGCATGGCCAATCTCTTCACGCTGCTGCGCACGGTGTCGGTGCTCGGCATCCTTGGACTCGGCATGGCCGTGGTCGTCATCGGCCGCGGCATCGACTTGTCGATGATCGCCTGCCTGACGGTGCCGACCTCGGTCATTCTCATGCTTTCCGGGCACGGCTACGGTCTCGCCGTCTCCCTGTTCGGCGGCTTCGGCATGGCCGTCCTGGTCGGCATGTTCAACGGACTGCTTGTCGCCTACGCCGAGATTCCCTCGCTTTTCGCCACCCTGGCGGTCGGCATCGGCCTCGCCGGCGTCGGGCAGAGCGGGCTCTTCGACTACGAGATCGTCCCCTGGCCGGCTTCCCTCGACGTCATCGGCTGGCTCGGCCGCGGCCAATGGCTGGGCGTGCCCTACTCGGTGTTCGCCTTCGTCGTCGCGGCGATCGTCGTCGGCGTCTTTCTCCGCCGCACCCGGTTCGGCGTGTTCATCTACGCGATCGGCGACAACCCGGTCGGGGCGCGCATCGCCGGCATCGCCGTACGGCCGATCATGGTGCTGCAATACGTCATCTCGGCGGTCATCGCCGTGTTCGCCGGCCTCGTCCTCGCTTCCTCGTCCAACGACATGGACACCCGCATCTTCAACCTCACCTGGATCTACGACGTCATCCTGGTCGTGGTGCTCGGCGGCATCGGCCTCTCCGGCGGCCGCGGCGGGGCGCTGAGCGTCGTCGTCGGCACCCTGCTGATGGGCACCATCATCAACGGCATGACGATCATGAACATCTCGTTCGAGGTGCAGAGCCTCGTCAAAGGCATGGTGTTGCTGGCGGCGATCGGGCTCGACAGCGTCATCAACCCCCGCAACGAGGAGACCGCGCAGCAAGGCGACATCTGACTTTTCGCGCGGCGGCGCCATGAGCCGTCGTCAGCGATTCCCCTTCGACGCCAGGGCCAACGAGCCGCGAAGGGACGGAGGGATCCGGGTTGGCGAAACAGAACGCAGGCGATGCGAAGGCCAATGCCCGAGCATCGAACATCAAGGAGGAAACGAAGTGAGTGTCAGAACCAAAACAACGTGGGGCAAGTCCCTGCTCGCCGCCGCGGCCCTGTGCGTCGCCAGTTTCGGCGCGGCGGTCGCCCAACAGAGCATGGACGATCCGGTCCGCGACCAAACCTACGCCCAGTTCAAGGGCAAACGGGTCGTCTTCGTCCCGGTTTTCATGGGCCTCGACCTGACCGAGGGCTGGTCGAAGGCGATGAAGCTGCAGTCGGAGAAGCTCGGTTACAGCTACGAGGTGCGTAACTCGAATTTCAACACCGCCGCCGGCGCGCAGACGCTGACGTCGCTGATTTCCGAGAAGCCCGACGTCGTCGTCGTCCAGAACCCGGACGTGCAGTCCTACGCCAAGCTGCTGGAGAAGGCCGAGAAGGCCGGCATTCACGTCATCCAGCTCAACATGAAGACCAACATCCTGACCTACGGCTTCGTCGGCGCCGACGTGATCGAGATCGGCGAGACGCAGGCCAAGGCCGTCGTGCAGAAGTGCGGCGCCGGCACGTCGGGCAAGGTGCTGATCCTCGAAGGCCCGCCGACCAGCCCGTTCTCGGCTTACATGCAGAAGGGCTACGACAACGTCCTCGGCAAGGCGCCGGGCATCAAGGTCGTCTCGCTGCAATCGACCGGCGACTACGAGTCGGCCAAGGCCAAGTCGATCACCCAGGTCGTGCTGCAGCAGCACCCCGACCTGTGCGGCATTCTCGGCGTGTGGGACAACACCGACGTCGGCACGGCCGCTGCGGTCAAGGAAGCCGGCCTGCAAGGCAAGGTGTTCGTTTCGACCTCGGGCGGCGGCGGCGAAGTGTCGTGCAACGGCCTGCTCGACGGCTCGTGGGATCACTACGTCAGCTACGACGTGCCAGGCCAGGCGCGCGACCTCACCGATCTCATCTCGGCGGCGCTGCAGGACAAGAACCCGGTCGGCACGACCAAGAGCGTGCTCTATACGCCGCTCATTTCCTACACCCGCGACAACGTCAAGGATCAGTCCTGCTGGACCTTGGAAAAGATCCGCTGACCTTCGGCGGGCGCGCCGTCCGAGAGGACGGCGCGCCCCTCGATCCGGCGGAGCGGCGGCCACACTCCCGGGCCCCGCTCCGCCGCCCTGCCGCCCGGTGCGGCTCGTTCAAGGTGACGGCGACGGTCTTCCCCGAAGCCGATGCGAGAGCGCGAATGTTCGAAACGCTGACGAAGTATCGCTACAAGCTGTGGCCGGACAAGGTCTTCGGCGAGCTGCTGCAAAAGCGGTGGATGGAGAACTCCGTCACCGTGATCGTCCTCGTCCTGACGGTCCTGTTCTTCACTCAGCGCATCAACAACTTCACCTCGCTGGCCAACGTTTCCGATACGCTGCGCGAGGCTTCCGAGCTCGGCTTCGTCGTGCTGGGCATGTCGATGGTGCTGATCGTCGGCGGCATCGACCTCAGCGTCGGCTCGATGTTCGGCCTGTGCAACCTCATCGCGCTCTACTGCGTGCACGTTCTGGCGCTGCCGATTCCGGTGGCGATCATTCTTACGCTGCTCGCCGGGGCGGCGCTCGGGGCGGTCAACGGCCTGCTGGTCGGCTATATGCGCATGCGGGCCTTCCTGACTACGATGGTCACGCTGATCCTCTACAAGGCCGTGTTCGATCTGCTCGGCTATCGCTGGTCGGTGGCGATCTCGTCGGTCGTGCCGGACTCCGACGCCTGGGACTTCATCGGCTCCGGCTCGCCGCTCGGCGTGCCGACCGTCACCTGGGTCTTCGCGATCATCGCCGTCTGCGGCCATGTCTTCATCACCCGACTGCGGTCCGGCTGGCACGTGATGGCGGTCGGCGGCAATCGTCGCTCGTCATACAACCTCGGCCTCAAGGTCAACCGCGTCATTGCCAGCTCCTATTGCGTCTCCGGCCTGTTCACCGCGATATCGGCGGTGTTCTACGCGGCGCGGCTCGCCAGCCCCGGCGCCGACACCGGCAAGGGCATGGAGATCATCGTCCTGACCTCGGCGATCCTCGGCGGCATTCGCCTCGGCGGCGGCAAGGGGTCGGTCGCCAAGGCGGTGCTCGGCACGACGATCGTCTTCCTGATCTCCAATGGCCTGCTGCGCCTGGCGGCGCCGGCCGGCGAAGGGCGCATCATCCTCGCCGGCATCCTGCTGCTCGCGGCGACGATCGACATCCGCTGGGCGAAGAACCGCCACAAGGCGGTCGAGGAGTTCTACGTCAGCCCGAGCTATCTCGCGTTGCCGCCCTCGCCGCCCACCGACCTCGATTCCGGCTCGCCTTACGCCGTCAACGACAAGCTGCGCAAGGTCGAGATCATCGGCCTCGGCATGGTCGAGTCGCCGGAGGACGTCATCCTCGACGAGGAAGACAACCTCTATTGCGGCAGCCGCCACGGCGAGATCATCCGCTTCTTCGCCCCCGACCACAAACGGATGGAAGTCTACGCCCATATCGGCGGCCAGCCGCTCGGCCTCGCCTTCGACGGCCACAAGAACCTCTACGCCTGCGTCGGCGGCATGGGCCTCTACCGCGTGACGCCAGAGCGTGTCGTCGAGAAGGTGACCGACGAGACCAATCGGTCGATGTTCTCCGTCGTCGACGACAGCCGCCTGCGCCTCGCCGACGACCTCGACATCGCGCCCGACGGCCGCATCTTCTTCTCCGAGGCGACGATCCGCTACGAAATGCACGAATGGCCGACCGACGCGCTGGAAGGCCGGGGCAACGGCCGCATCATCTGTTACGACCCGCGGACAAAGAAGACGACGACCGTGCTGCGCGACCTCGTCTTTCCCAACGGCATCGCGCTCGCCTCGGACCGGCAGTCGATCATCTTCGCCCAGAGCTGGGCTTGCTGCGTCAAGCGTTACTGGTTCGACGGGCCGAAGAAGGGCGACGTCGAGACGGTCATCGACAGCCTGCCCGGCTACCCCGACAACATCAACCGCGCCTCCGACGGCAACTATTGGCTGGCCCTGCTCGGCATGCGCAGCCCCTCGTTCGACCTGGCGATGCGCAAGCCCGGCTTCCGCCGCCGCATGTCCAAACAGCTCCCGGGCGACGAATGGCTGTTCCCCAACATCAACACCGGCTGCGTGGTCAAGATCAACGAGAACGGCGAGATTCTCGACGCGCTGTGGGACCTCGGCGGGCAGAACCACCCGATGATCACCTCGATGCGCGAGCACCGCGGCTACCTCTACATCGGCGGCATCTCCAACAACCGCATCGGCCGTTACAAGCTGGAAAACGCCGATCCCAATTTCGTGTCGAGCTCGATCTATCATGAGTGACTTCGCCTCTCGACTGAAAAGCCTCCTCTTCGGCAGTCGCGACGAGCAGCTGTCGATTCCGATCATGGACGGCGCGCTGAAACCCAACAACGCGCTCGAGGAAGCGCCGATCCTCTGTGAACGGCGCGGCCTGGAAGACCTCGCTGTGGCCGCCGACGGCGAGCTCTACGCCGCCTGCGGCCCGACGATCGTCCGCGTCGGCTCCGACGGCGTCCTGACCGAGGTCGCCCGCTTCGAGCGCGACGTGACGGCTCTCGCCGCTTGCCCGGACGGGCGGCTCGCCGCCGGCCTCGGCGATGCGATCGCGCTCGACGCGCTGAGGCGCGACGGACCGCGCATCGACACGGCGGCCGGCCAACGTCTGAACGCCGTCAACGCGATCGCCGCGGCGCCCGCCGGCGGACTGTTGATCGCCGACGGCTCGACGATCCGCCCCTACGCGCAGTGGTGCTACGACCTTCTGGAAAAGGGCCGCACCGGCCGAATCGTCGCTTGCGGCGCCGACGGCCGCGCGCGCAACCTCGCGGCCGGGATGGAATACGCCTTCGGCGTCCTCGCCGAGGCGGACGGCCAGGCGCTCGCCGCCGAGACCTGGCGCCATCAGCTCGTCCGGGTCGGCGCCGGGGCGAAGGCGCCGGCGCTCGCCAACATCGCCGGCTATCCCGCCCGCATGACGCGCGCCGCCGGCGGCGGCTTCTG
>JBEKFO010000036.1:0-17266 GCA_050013275.1 Roseiarcus sp.
CAAGCGCCGGCGCTGCTCGGCCTCGAGGCCCCGCGGGGGTCTTTGATCGGCCAGGTCGCCGCGCTCGCCGCTGGGCTCGGCGCGACGAATTTCGCGGCGCTCGGCATCGGACTCGGCGTGCTCGCGATCATGTTGGTCAGCGAACGCGTCAATCCGCGCTTTCCCGGCGCGCTGATCGGAATGGGGCTTGCCACCGCGCTCGTCGTCGCGCTGGGATTGCAGTCGCGCGGGGTCTCGACGCTCGGCGCCTTGGCGGGCGCGACGCCGAAGTTGGCGCTTCCCGACGTTTCGCTCGATGATTTCGCGCAAGTCGCGCCGCTGGCGCTGATCGTCGGCATCGTCGTGATGGTGCAGACGGCGGCGACGACGCGCAGCTTCGTCTCCAATCCGGCCCTCGGCCCCGACGTCAACAGCGATTTCATCGGCCTGGGCGCGGCCAATCTGCTCGCCGGCTTGATCGGCGCCTTTCCGGTCGACGCCAGCCCGCCGCGCACGGCGGTCGTTTCCGAGACCGGCGGCGTGTCGCAACTCGGGGCGCTGGTCTGCGCCGCCCTCGCTCTCGCCCTGTCGGCGTTCGGCGCCGGCATCCTCGCCCATGTTCCGCACGCGGCGCTCGCCGGCGTGCTGTTGTTCGTCGCGCAGCGCATCGTGCGGGTGACGACCTTTCTCGACGTCTGGCGACGCAGCGGCGCCGAATTCGCCCTGATCGTCGCGACCATGCTGGCGATACTGGTCCTGCCGATCCAGCAGGGCGTCGCCACCGGCATCATCCTCTCCCTGATGCACGGCGTCTGGACGACGACACGCGCCCGCGCGGTCGAGTTCGAGCGCATTCCCGGCACGTCGATCTGGTGGCCGGCGAGCGCCCTGCAGCGCGGCGAAACCGTGCCGGGGGTGCGGGTCGTCGCGCTGCAGGCGCCGCTGTCGTTCCTCAACGCCTACGAATTCCAGCAGGCGATCCAAATGCTGCCGGAAGACGGAATGCGGCTGCTCGTCATCGAGGCCGACGCGATCGTCGAAATCGACTACACCGGCGCCGTGGTCCTCGGCGCCCTGGTCAAACGCCTGCGCGGGGAGGGCGTCGACGTCGCCTTCGCGCGGCTGGAATCGGTGCGCGCGCAGCAAAGCTTCGCCCGTCAGGGGCTGGAGGCGCTGGTCGGCCGCGACCACCTCTTTCACAGCGTGGAGGAAGCGGTGCGCGAATTGACGCCCGGCAATCCGCCGTGACCGCGTCGCGTCATGTTACGGGCGCCGCCGGAGGGTTTGACGCGCGGGGCCGTAACACACAGCGAGAGGAAATGAAGTGAGCGAATCCCCTATTGGCGTCGTGACGATTTCCGACCGCGCCTCGGCCGGTCTATACGAAGACAAGGGCGGGCCGGGGATCGAAGCAGCGTTGGCGGCGATCGTGGCGACACGGTGGCGCCCCGTGCGGCGGCTTGTGCCGGACGAGCGTGAGGCCATCGAAGCGGCGTTGTGCGAACTCGCCGACGTCGAGCGTTGCGCGTTGATTCTCACCACCGGGGGCACCGGCCCCAGCCCGCGCGACGTGACGCCGGAGGCGACCGAGGCGGTGTGCGACCGGATCATGCCGGGCTTCGGCGAGTTGATGCGCACGCGCAGCCTCATGGAGGTCCCGACCGCCATTCTGTCGCGCCAGATCGCGGGCCTGCGCGGGCGCAGCCTGATCGTCAATCTGCCGGGCAAACCGTCGGCGATTCGCACTTGCCTTGACGCCGTGTTCCCGGCCGTGCCCTATTGCCTCGATCTGATCGGCGGCTACCGGCTGGATACGAACCCGTCAGTTTGCGTGGCGTTTCGACCAAAGGGGTGATGTGAGCGCAGGGCCGCCCGCGCCTATCCCTTGCGATCGACGCCGGCGCTCTCGAACTGCGGTCGCATCGCCAGGCCGAGCCCGCGCGGGACGGACGAATTCCCGATCGTGGGTTGCGACGCCGGGCTACCGCGCGCCTTGCGCGCTGTGGTACGCTGTTCAAGCGGTTCGACAAAAGCAACGCGCGCGCTTCGGCGCGCGACACGTCGAGGTCGGTCCGATCGGCTAACGCCGGCCAAACTGGCGCCATGGCGGGCGGATAATTGTTCCTGGAACGAAAATGCTCGGGGAGAGGTCATGCGCTCTGAGAATCCCGTCGCCGCCGCGGTCGAGCGGTACAATTCGGACCCGCTCTACCTCGTGCAGATCATTCGCGAAGCGCAAGCCGCGCAGGGATGGCTTTCGCGCGAGACGCAGCGCGAAATCGCCGAGCGGTTGACGATTCCGATCACCCGCGTCGAAAGCGTGGTGAAGTTCTACTCCTTCTTCTATGACAAGCCCCGCGGCGCCTTTCGGCTGCTGATTTCGGACAACATCACTGACCGAATGCAGGGCAATCAGTCGCTGCTCGAACGTCTGCTCGGCCGCTTTGGCGTCAAGCGCGGGGAGGTGTCGGCCGACGGCCTTGTCAGCGTCGACCTCACCTCGTGCACCGGCTTATGCGACCAGGGGCCGGGGATGCTGGTCAACAACATCGCCGTCCCGCGTCTCAGCGAAGCGCGAATCGATGCGATCGCCGACTTGATCGAGGCGCGCACGCCGCTTGGTCACTGGCCCGCCGAGATCTTCCACGTCGAAGACAATGTCCAGCGCGCGGGCTCGCTGCTGCAAACGCCAATGACGCCGGGTCGCGCGCTCGACGCGGCGATCGCCCTCGGCCGCCAGGGCGTGCTCGACGAAATGAAGCGCTCCAACCTGCGCGGGCGCGGCGGCGCCGGTTTTGCCACCGGCCTGAAGTGGGAAGCCGCTCGCAACGCCCCTGGCGCCGATCGTTACATCGTTTGCAACGCCGACGAGGGCGAGCCCGGCACGTTCAAGGACCGTGTGCTGCTGACGTCGCATCCCGGCCGCATTTTCGAAGGCATGGCGATTGCCGGTTACGCGATCGGCGCGACCCGCGGTTTCCTCTATCTGCGCGGCGAATACGAGTATCTGAAGCCGCGACTGGACGCCGAACTCGACCGCATGCGGCTGGTGCGCCGGCTCGGACCCGCTATCCGCGGCTGCGCCGGGTTCGACTTCGATGTCGAGATTCACGTCGGCGCCGGCGCGTATGTCTGCGGCGAGGAGACGGCGTTGCTCGAATCGATCGAGGGCAAGCCAGGGCGTCCGCGCGTCCGTCCGCCGTTTCCGGCCACCCACGGTTATCTCGGCCGGCCGACGGCGATCAACAACGTCGAGACGCTCTGCCAGGCGACCGAAGTCGCGATCAACGGCGGCGCGGCGTTCGCGCGCCAAGGCACAAAGAATTCGACCGGCTCGAAGATTCTCTCCGTCTCGGGCGATTGCGAGCGGCCTGGCCTGTACGAGTATTCTTTCGGCGTCCCGATCGCGCAGGTGCTCGAAGACGCCGGCGCGGCGCGCGACGTCGCGGCGGTGCAGGTCAGCGGCCCCTCCGGCGTGCTGATGACCCCGGACGAGTTCACCCGCCGCATCGCGTTCGAGGACGTTCCGACCACGGGCGCCTTCATGGTGTTCGGCGGGCAGCGCGACCTGTTCGAGGTCGCGCGCAATTTCGTCCATTTCTTCGCTCACGAGAGCTGCGGCTTCTGCACGCCCTGCCGAGTGGGCACCTCGCTGCAGCGCCAAATGGTCGAGAAGATCGCCGAGGGGCGGGGCACGCGCTACGAAATCAACGAATTGATGCGGGTTCGGGGATTGATGCGGCGCATGAGCCACTGCGGGCTCGGGCAAACGGCCGGCAATGCGATCTTTGACGGATGGAACAAGTTCCGCCCGGCCTTCGAGCGGCGCCTGCTGGCGTTGGAGTTCGCGCCTGCGGCCGATCTCGACGCCGCCCTGTCGCCCGCGCGCGCGGTCACCGGCCGCGAGGACGAGGGCGCGCACTTCCGCGCGGAGGCTTGAGCGAGATGGAAAACTGCTTCACGATCGACGAGCAACCGATACCGTTCACCCCGGGGCAGACGCTCCTGGAAGCGTGCAAATCGGCGGGAATCTATGTCCCGCACCTGTGCCACCATCCTGAGTTCACTCCGCACGGCAGCTGCAAGCTCTGCATCGTGATCGTCAACGGCCGCACCGTCTCGGCGTGCACCATCATGGCGTCGACCGGACAGGAAGTCGTCGTCGACACGCCCGAGCTCAACGCGATGCGCCGTTCGATATTGCAGATGCTGTTTGTCGAGGGCAATCACTTCTGCCCCGGATGCGAGAAGAGCGGCAATTGCCAGCTGCAGGCGCTCGGCTACGAATTCGAGATGACGACGCCGCACTTCGTCGAGTTCTACCCTACCCTGGATGTCGACGCTTCACACCCCGACGCGATCATCGACCGCAGCCGCTGCATTCAGTGCGAATTGTGCGTACGCGCGAGCCGCGACGTCGATCACAAGGAGGTGTTCGGGCTCGGCGGGCGTGGCCTCGAATCGAAGCTGATCATCAATTCGCCCAGCGGCAAGCTGGTCGACAGCGCGTTCGCGATCACCGATAGGGCGGCGCATGTCTGCCCGGTCGGCGCGATTCTGATCAAGCGCGTCGGGTTCGTCGAGCCGATCGGCGAGCGCAAGTACGACCGAGAGCCGATCAGCGCGGAAACCGATTCTTGCGAGATCGCGGAGAGCTGAGATGAATCCGACCGGCCCATCCAAGACGCCCGTAAAGGTCAGGCTGGCGACCACTTCGCTCGCCGGTTGTTTCGGCTGTCACATGTCGCTACTCGACATCGACGAGCGACTGTTCGAGCTTGCGGAGATAGCCGAATTCGATCGCACGCCGCTGACCGACATCAAACATTGCAGCCCGTGCGACATCGCGCTGATCGAAGGCGGCGTGTGCAACGCCGAGAACGTGTATGTCCTGCGCGAATTGCGCGCCAAGGCAAAAATCCTGGTCGCGGTCGGCGCCTGCGCGATTAACGGCGGCCTTCCGGCGATGCGCAACCACCTCGCCATCGACGACATCCTGCGCAAGGTCTACGACGACCCCGAGCGCGAGGGGACGGGCGTGCCGAACGATCCCGAGCTGCCGTTGCCGCTCGACAAGGTGTATCCGATCAACGAAGTGGTCCGCGTCGACTATTTTCTGCCTGGCTGCCCGCCGTCTGGCGACGCGATCTGGAAGTACCTGACCGACCTCATTCTCGGGCGCATGCCGCGTCTCGAGCCGTTGGCCATGCATTACGATTAAGCGGAGAGCAGGGATGACCAGCCTAGAGACCGCCCAAGAGCCGCAGACGCTTCGCCGCATTGCGATCGAGCCGGTGACTCGGGTCGAAGGCCACGGCAAGGTGACGATCCTGCTCGACGAGAACAACCGCATCCATCAGGTGCGCTTGCACATCGTCGAATTTCGCGGTTTCGAAGCGTTCATCGAAGGGCGGCCGTACTGGGAAATCCCGGTCACGGTGCAGCGGCTGTGCGGCATCTGCCCAGTCAGCCACCACCTCGCCGCCGCCAAAGCGATGGACATCATCGCCGGTTACGGCCCGCTGACCCCGACCGCCGAGAAGCTGCGCCGGCTGCTGCATTACGGACAGATCGTCCAGTCGCACGCACTGCACTTCTTCCATCTCGCGTCGCCTGACCTGTTGCTCGGGTTCGAGAGCGAGGTCGCCAAACGCAACATCATCGGCGTCGCCGCCGCTTTCCCCGATCTCGCCAAGCAGGGCGTGCTGACCCGCAAGTACGGGCAGGAAGTGATCCGCCACATCGTCGGCAAGCGCATCCACGGCACCGGTTGCATTCCGGGCGGAATGAACAAGGCGTTGACTGCCGCCGAGCGCGACTTGTTGCGCGGCGAAAGCGAACGGATTGTCGCCTGGAGCCGCGAAGCGGTCGGACTCGCGCGGCGTCTGCACGAGACGCAGCCGGAGTTCTACAGCCGCTTTGGCGAGTCGCGAGCCAACATGATGGGCCTCGTCAACGCCGACGGAGCGCTCGACTTCTATCACGGCGGCCTGCGCGCCAACGACGCAGACGGCGCGACGATTTTCGACCACGTCGACTATTCGACCTATCCGAAGCTCTTGCGCGAGGAAACCAAGCCGTGGAGCTACATGAAGTTCCCGCACATCCGCTCTCTTGGGGCGGAGAAGGGCTGGTATCGCGTCGGCCCGCTGGCCCGCGTGCAGATCGCCGACCACCTGCCCTCGCCGCAAGCCGAAGAGGAGCGCAAGACGTTCCGCGCCGCCAGCGGCGGCAAGCCGGTTCACGGCGCGCTGTTCTATCACTGGGCGCGATTGATTGAGATGCTATGCGCGGCCGAGCTTCTGCGCGATCTTCTCGCCGATCCCGACATCGTCGGCACGGACTTGATGGCCGACAAGGGCCCGCGGCGCGAAGAAGGCATCGGCGTGATCGAGGCCCCTCGCGGCACGTTGATCCATCACTATCGCGTCGACGAGGACGACCTTGTCACTTTCTGCAACCTGATCGTCTCGACGACGAACAACAACCAGGCGATGAACGAGGCGATCCGGGTGGTGGCGGGGCAGTTCCTCGATGGGCGCCAAGTGACCGAAGGGCTGCTCAACCACATCGAAGTGGCGATTCGCGCCTATGATCCGTGTCTGTCGTGTGCGACTCACGCGCTCGGGGAGATGCCGCTCGAGGTCGAGCTCGTCGACGCCGATGGCGCACTGGTCTCGCGCGGGCGCAAGGACTGACAAGGGCTGAAACGGTGAGGCTGGTCGTGTTCGGCTGGGGCAACGATGCGCGCGGAGACGATGGGCTGGGACCGGCTCTGCTGGCGCGTTTCGCAGCGGCGGACTGGCCGGAAACGACGACGGTCGAAGACTACCAGCTCCAGATCGAGCACGCCCTCGATCTCGAAGGCGTCGATTGCGCGCTGTTCGTCGACGCCGGCAAGAACACGCCAGCGCCGTTCTCGTTTTCCCGCCTCGCGCCGCGGCGCGACATGACGCACACCACCCACGCTCTGGCGCCTGAGGCGGTGCTCGCGGTCTACGCCCAGGTGAAAGGTGAGCCGCCGCCGCCGGCGTTCGCGCTTTGCCTGCGCGGCGAGAGTTTTGCGCTTGGCGAGGGCCTGTCTCCCGAAGGCGCGAGTCGGTTGGAACAGGCGTGGACGTTCGCCCAGGCGCTGATGCGCGAACGCTCGCTCGAAGCGTGGGAAGCGATGACGCGCCCGGACTCTCCTATTCGCCGGCGAGAGAGAGACCGGGCGTGAGCGGAGTCGCCGCCGCATCGCGCATCCGGGCATTCCGGCCGAGCCCCTGCGCGCTCCGGAAGGGGCTAGGAGCCACGCCAAACGGGACCAAGACTTCTTCGACGCGAAAGCCGCCTCTCGCGGCGACGCCATTGCAAGCGGTTGGACAGCTGGCCTGCGCCGTGAGGCGCACGTGAGATCGGCCCGCGATTCCGGTTAGGGCATACGAGCGGCAAGACAATCATCGTCGGCCTTGGCGGGCTCCTGAGCGGCGACGACGGAGTCGATCAATTGGTCGCGCGGGCGCTGCTCGCGCGGGGCTCCCGGACATGCAGATCGCCGACTGCCGCCGGTTGACCCCCGAACTCGTCGAGTCGCCAGCGCAATCGGACTCGGCGATCTTCATCGACGCCGCCACGGAAACAGCGCCAGGCGAGGTCGTCGTCGCCAGATCGGCGGACGACGCTCAGCCCGCGAATCTCCGACGTCGCCTGGAGCCCGGCGGCGATCCGCGCCGTCTTTGGGCCCAAGGCATGGCAAGTGATTCGGCGCTTTGATGCGGATCAGTTCGGCCGCCGCGCGCCGCGCTAATGTGCCGTCGTCTCAAACAGGGAGAAATCGGACATGAGCCGTCCAGGCACGATCGTCGCTGCTCTCGTCGAGCAATGGCGGGGCTGGAGCCGGCCGTCGTTCGCGGTGCGACGCCGCCCGGGGCGCGACGGGACCGACGGCGCGCGACCGAGCGTCAGCGGAGGAAATTGACCCATGCAGAACGTTTCTTCGCAAGCGGCGCCGGACATCGACAAGGACTTTATCGATAAAACAATTTCTCGCCGGAATGGCCGCGCCGGCGCATTGTTGGGGATCTTGCAGAAGGTCCAGGAAAACAACCCTCGCAATTTTCTTCCGCGCGATACGCTTGAATACATCGCCGAGAAGACAAAAGTGCCGTTGTCGAGAATATTTAGCGTTGTCACCTTTTACGCGTTGTTCAATCTCGAGCCGCAGGGCCGCAATACGGTTTGCGTCTGCCGCGGCACCGCCTGCCACACCAGGGGGTCGCGCGATCTGCTCGAGCAAGTGATGATGAGCCTGGGGTTGCACGCCGTGGAAGACGGGGAGGCGGAGAAGCTTTCGGTGACGACCGCCGACGGCGCCACGACGCTGCGCACCGTCGCCTGCTTCGGCCAGTGCGCGCTGGCGCCGGTCGTCGAAGTCAATCACGCGATTTTCGGTCATATGAACGAACGGTCCCTGCAGCGTGAATTGGAAGCGCTGGACAAGCGAGAGCCACGGAAATGACCCGGATTCGAGACCTGAGCACGTTTAACGCGGTGCGCAGCGCCGGGTTGGCCAAACTTCAGCCTCCGCGCCCGCGCCTGGCTGTCGGCATGGGCACCTGCGGGTCGGGCAACGGCGCCGAGGGCGTCTACGCCGCTCTCGCCGACGCCATCGAAGAGCGCGGCCTGGACGTGAGCCTGGTGCGGACGGGGTGCTTCGGCTTTTGCGCCGAGGAGCCGCTAGTCAACGTCTCGATTCCCGGCCAGCCGCTTGTCATCCTGCATCGTGTCCAGACCGATCACGTCGACCAGATTCTCGATGGATTGGCGACGAAGACCGTGCCAGCCAATCTTGCTCTGTGCAAGATCGAAGGGTGGGATCATATTACGGCTCAAGTACACTACGGAAGCGGATACCCGACCATTCCGTCTTGGGACGAGGTTCCATTCTTCAAGGGACAAAAGAAAATTGTTCTGCGCAATTGTGGACTGATCAACCCGGATGATGTGGAAGAGTACATCGCGATCGGCGGATACCAGTCCTTATACAAGGTGCTGATCGACGGCACGCCGGACCTTGCCAACGAGCAGCTCAAGTCCTCCCGGCTGCGCGGCCGCGGCGGCGCCGGCTTCTCGACCGGCCTGAAATGGGAATTCATGCGAAAAGCGGCGGCCGATCGGAAATATCTGATCTGCAACGCCGACGAAGGCGATCCCGGCGCCTACATGAATCGCAATGAAATCGAAAGCGATCCTCATTCGCTGATCGAGGGTATGGTCATAGGCGGCTACATCACCGGCACCGCCGAGGGCATTCTTTACGTCCGCGCCGAGTATCCGCTTGCGGTTCATCGGCTGGAACTGGCCCTCGCGCAGGCCAGGGAATACGGCCTGCTGGGCGAGGATATCTTGGGGCGCGGCTTTCATTTCGACATCGAGCTGGTCGAGGGAGCGGGCGCTTTCGTTTGCGGCGAAGAAACGGCCCTCATCAGTTCGCTCGAAGGGCGCGCCGGCCGGCCGCGGCCGCGGCCGCCTTTCCCGGCGCAAAAGGGCCTGTGGGGCTATCCGACGAACATCAACAACGTCGAAACATGGTTCAACGTCGCCCCCATCATTGCCAAAGGGCCCGAGTGGTTTGTCGAGACGGGCAGCAGCGCGAGCGCCGGGACCAAAGTTTTTTCGCTGGTCGGCAAAGTAAAGAACACCGGTCTGGTCGAGATGCCGTTCGGCACGCCGCTCAGCAAATTCGTCTATGACGCCGGAGGCGGCAGCGACCTCGGCCACGCCGTGAAGGCGGTGCAGACCGGCGGTCCGTCGGGCGGCTGCATCCCGCACGGCATGTTCGACACGCCGGTCGATTACGAAGCGCTGGGCAAAGTCGGCTCGATCATGGGTTCGGGCGGCATGGTGGTGATGGACGACGACAACTGCATGGTCGACGTCGCCCGCTACTTCGTAGAGTTCACCCGCTCCGAATCCTGCGGCAAATGCACGCCTTGCCGGGTGGGCCTGGACAAGGCGCTGCGCACGCTCACGCGCATCACCAAAGGCGAGGGCCGAGAAGAGGACTTGGCGGAACTGGAGGAGCTGGGCCGGATGATCCGCGACACGTCGCTCTGCGGTCTCGGCCAATCGGCGCCGAACTCGATCCTTACCGGGCTTCGCCATTTTCGTCACGAATTCGAGGACCACGTTCGCGTGAAGCGCTGCCGCGCCGGCGTTTGTCAGGATCTCGCCTTGTCGCCTTGCGAGAACAGCTGTCCATTGCACATGAATATCCCTCGATTCTTGCAACTCTATAAGGAAGACCGTCTGGCGGACGCCTTCGAGTCGGTCTTCATGGACAATCCTCTGCCGGCATCCACGGGGCGCGTTTGCCAGCACCCTTGCGAGAGCCGATGCCGCCGCAAGACGGTCGACGAGTCGATCAACATGCGCGAGGTGCATCGGGTCATCGCCGACGCGGTGCTGATGTCCGATAAGTTCGACGAAATGGCGGGCAAGATTGTCGCCAAGCGGCTGCCAGCGACGGGAAAGAGGGTTGCGATCGCCGGCGCCGGTCCGACAGGGCTGACCGCCGCCTTCTACTTGGCCCTGCTCGGGCATGAAGTCGTCATCCACGAGTCGCACGCCGAGGCCGGCGGCATGTTGCGCTTCGCCCTGCCGGAATATCGGCTTCCACGGACCGTCCTGGAGCGCGAGATCGAGATCATTCGCCGCGTCGGCGTCCAATTCGTCTTCAACTCTCGCGTCGGGACCGATGTCTTGCTTGACGAACTGGAAAAGAAGTTCGACGCGGTGTTTCTCTCTCTGGGAACATGGAAAGAAATGCAGGTCCGCGTTTCCGGCGACGAGGCGTCCGGCGTCTTTGGAGCCATTCCCTTCCTCGAAGGCGAGGCTTGCGGCAAGCAAGCCAAGCTCGGCGAACGGGTCGTCATCATCGGGGGCGGCAACGCCGCCATCGACTGCGCCCGCACCGCGATCCGCAAGGGGTCGTCTGCGACCGTCATCTACCGGCGCGAACGCAAGGACATGCCGGCGATACCCGAGGAAGTCGAGGCCGCTGAAGAAGAGGGCGTGCGTTTCCTATTTCTCGCTTCGCCCCATCGCATCATCAGCGAACGCGGCGCAGTCACAGCCATCGAAGTGACCAAGACGCGTCTGGGCGCATTCGACTCGTCCGGCCGCCGGCGTCCGGTCGACACTGGCGAAATCCAGGTCGTCAGTTGCAGCAGCGTCGTTCTGGCGGTCGGCGAAAATCCTGACGACAATCTGTACCAAGCGTTCGGCCTGGCCATCGGCAAGAGCGGGATGCTCGAAGCCGATCGTTTCACCCTGGCGACCAGCCGCGAGGCCATCTACGCGGGCGGCGATTTCGTGCTCGGCGCGTCCAACGTCACCGTGGCAATGGCCCATGGCAAGAAAGCGGCGAGGAATATCGAGCTCTATCTCAACGGCGAATCTCGTTTCGACAGCCTCATGCCGACTTTCGAGTACGACCAGACGCCGCCGCAACCGAGCCCATGCTCCCGCCACAACGCGCAGTTCCTTCCAGCGGCGACCCGCGCCAAGATCTTCGCGGAAGCCGTGTCGCCGTTGCCGCCTGAAGCGGCGCGGGAAGAGGCTGGCCGTTGTCTGCGCTGCGATATCCGCGAAGGGGCGCATCCCGTTTCCCGTCGGTAAGGAGCAACGTTCGTGTCTCAGCAAATCTCGGTCCGCATCGACGGCGAACTGTGCACCGCTCGGGAAGGCCAGACCATATTCCAGGTGGCCCACGCGAGTGGACGATACATCCCCTCCCTCTGCCATATGGAAGGGGTGAGTTCCGCCGGATCTTGCAGATTGTGTCTGGTCGAGGTCTCCGGCGTCGGCCGTCTGCTGCCAGCCTGCACGACTCCGGTCACGAGCGGAATGGCGGTCATCACAAACTCGGATCGACTCGCCCACAATCGACTGATGGCGCTGGAACTGCTGTTCGTCGAGCGGAACCATGTGTGCGCCGTCTGCGTCTCGAACGGCCATTGCGAATTGCAATCGCTCGCGCTGAAGCTCGGCCTCACCCATGTCGACATGCCCTATAATTTCCCGCGGCTGACGGTGGACGTCTCTCACCCCCGCTACGTCTTGGACCACAACCGCTGCATCCTCTGCACCCGGTGCGTTCGCGTCTGTGACGAGATCGAGGGCGCGCACGTCTGGGATGTGTCGTCGCGCGGCATCAACTCGATGCTGGTCGCCGAACTCGACCGCCCCTGGGGCGAGTCGAAGTCCTGCACCAGCTGCGGCAAATGCGTACAGGTCTGCCCAACCGGCGCGCTGGTCGAAAAAGGCTACGCGGTCGAGGAAATGATCAAGCGGAACACCGTAGTCGAGGAACTCGCTGTGAAGAGAGGGACGAGTCCATGAAGAAGGCGAGACTGGCCACGATGTGGCTCGACGGCTGTTCCGGGTGCCATATGTCGCTGCTCGACGTTGACGAAGCGATCATCGCAATCGCCCAGCGGGCGGAGCTGGTGTATGGGCCCTTGGTGGATGCGCAGGAGTTTCCCCACGATGTCGACGTCACCATCGTCGAGGGCGCCGTCAGCAGCCAGGACGATCTTGAGAAAATTCGCCATGTTCGGGAGCGCACCCGCATCCTGGTGGCTCTTGGCGATTGCGCCACCACCGCCAATGTTCCGGCGATGCGCAATCGGTTTCCGGTGAAGACGATCCTCGAACGCGCCTACGTCGAGGGCGCCGACGTGCAGAAAGGGATCCCCACCGATGTCGTGCCGCCGTTGCTGAAGCAAGCCATACCGCTTCACGACGTCGTCAAAATCGACCTGCACGTGCCCGGGTGTCCGCCGTCAGCCTCCTCGATCCTGTTCGTTCTCAACGAACTCTTGGACGGCCGCATCCCCGACCTGAAGACCAAAGTGCGGTTTGGCTGAGGAGGCCGTTATGCGTACCATTGTCATTGACCCGGTCACCCGCATCGAAGGTCACGCGAAAATCACGATTCACCTCGACCCGGACGGCAAAGTCGCCGAGACGGCGTTCCACGTCACGCAATTTCGCGGGTTCGAGAAATTCACCGAAGGCCGGCCCTTCTACGAGATGCCCGCCATCACTGCGCGCATCTGCGGAATTTGCCCGATCAGCCACCTGTTGGCCTCGGTCAAGGCCTGCGACGCCATCATGAGCGTGCGGATTCCGCCGACCGCGGCGAAGCTGCGGGAACTGTTGCATTGCGGCCAAATCGTGCAGTCCCATGCGCTGAGTTTCTTTCACCTCTCGTCGCCCGATCTGCTCCTCGGCTTCGATTCCGATCCGGCGCGGCGCAACGTCATCGGCGTGATCGAAGACCATCCGGCTTTGGCCAAGGATGGCATCGCGCTGCGCAAGTTCGGTCAGCAGGTGATCGAAGGTCTGGCCAAAGAGCGCATCCATCCGTCCTGGACCGTTCCTGGCGGCGTCAACGCTCCTCTTCAGGCCGCCGTGCGCGACCGCATCCTGGCCGGCCTGCCGGAGGCCAAGGCGATCGCCCTGCGCACGTTGAGTTTCTTCAAAGGCGTCGTCGACCAATTCGCGGATGAGGTCGCTCACTTCGGCAACGCCCCCACCATGTATGCGGGACTGGTCGACGCCGGCGGCAATTTGCAGCTTTACGACGGCGGACTGCGTTTCTCCGACGCGTCGGGGAAAATCGTCGTCGACCGGATGCCGGCTGAAGATTATCAGCAGTTCATCGGCGAAGCGACGATGCCGAACTCCTACTTGAAAGCGCCGTATTTCAAGCCGCTCGGCTTTCCGGACGGGATCTACCGCGTCGGTCCGCTCGCCAGACTGAACGTCGCCGCCCGCTGCGGCACGCCGCAAGCCGACGTCGAGTTCGCGGAGTTTCACCAGAGATTTGGCAAGCCCGCGCAGAGCTCGTTCCATTTTCACTACGCCCGTCTGATCGAGATCATATACGCCCTCGAACGGATGGAAGTCTTGCTGAACGATCCGTCGATTCTCGACCGGCATGTCCGCGCCAGAGCGGGGGTGAACGCTCTGGAGGGCGTCGGAATGGCCGAAGCGCCGCGGGGCGTCCTCATTCATCACTACAAGGTCAACGAGCAGGGGGCGATCACCTGGGCCAATCTCATCATCGCCACCGGGCACAACAATCTCGCCATCAGCCGCAGCATCGACCAGGTCAGCCGCCACTACATCGACGGACAGAAGATGAAGGAGGGCATGCTCAATCGGGTGCAGGCTGTGGTTCGGGCTTACGATCCGTGCCTGAGCTGTTCCTCGCATGCGGCGGACCAGTATCCCCTGGATATCCAGTTGGTGAATGCGGATGGGATCGTGGTCGACGCCATGCGCAGCAGTTGACGGCTGCGAGCCGCGCCGGGACGAGGCGCCGCAGGCGACTCAGTCGATCGGCGACGGCTTCAGCGCCAGTCGGCGCACCGCCGCGATAACCTCCGGCAGCGCCGCCGCCATGGCCGCCGAAAGCCCCTCGCTCAGCGCCAGCGAGCTTGCTCCCACGGTGACGAGGAAGGCTTCCGGCGATCTGCCGTAGAGCTTGCCCGACATGTGGAGCAGCTCGCGGGGATCGACATGGTGACCGAAAGCCGACGATAGCGCCGTTGCGGCTTGCAGACGCGTTATGCGGATGCCGCCCGGCTCGAGACCGGCCTCGGCGTCGATGAGGACGACCAGATCCGCCGCGGCGAAACGCTCGGCCAATTCGGGCGTGAGCTGCCGGCAACTGACGACGTCGACGCCATCGATGGCGGCCTCGGCGGCAAACGCCCGGGCGACCGCAGGGCCGACCCCGTCATCGGCGCGCAGCGGATTGCCATAGCCGACAATGAGCGTGTTCCTGGTCATGTCGGGGCCTTTGCGCCGCTACCGCCACATCGCGCGCATGCGCGCGGCCAGGTCAACCCTCGGCCCCTCGCTCGCGCGCAGCGCCGGCTCCGGCGCCGCGAGCGGCCAGGTCTGGCGGTCGAAGTGCTTGAGCAGCGGCGGCGGGATGAAGCGGCTGCGGGCGGCGAAGACGTGGCGGTCGCCGTTCTTGGCCTGCCCATGGACGTAAAAGCGCTGCGGGACGATCAGCGTCAGCTCGTCGCGCGCGCGCGTCATCGCGACGTAGAGCAGGCGGCGCTCTTCCTCGATTTCGTCCGACGAGCCGGTCGCGAGGTCCGAGGGGATGCAGCCGTCGACGCAATTGAGCACGAACACCGACTTCCACTCCTGGCCCTTGGCCGAGTGGATGGTGGAGAGGATGAGATAGTCCTCGTCGCGATGCGGCGGGCCCGCTTCGTCGCTGGTCGCGTCGGGCGGATCGAGCGTCAGTTCGCTCAAGAAGCGCTCGCGCGAGGCGAAGGTGACGGCGATGCGCTCCAGCGCGTCGAGGTCGGCCGCGCGCGAGGCGGCGTTGTCGTAGGTCTCCTCCAAGCTCGCGCGCCGCCAGGCGATCGCCTCGCCAAGATCGCTCGGCCAGGGCGCGCTGCGAGCGAGGCGTTGAAGCAGCGCTGCGAATTCCGAAAAGGCCTCGCGCGCCTTGGCGGGCGGCGTCAGTCGTGCGAGCGTCGCGAAGCCGTCGTCCGCCGCCGCCGCGGCGACAATTTTCTCGGCGTTTCCCGGGCCGATGCCCGGCAGCAATTGCGCGATGCGGAAGCCGGCGACGCGGTCGCGCGGATTGGCGGCGAAGCGCAGCAGCGCCAGCGTGTCCTTGATATGCGCCGCGTCGAGAAACTTCAGCCCGCCGAACTTGACGAAGGGGATGGCGCGCCGCGTCAGTTCGAGTTCGAGGGCGGCGCTGTGATGGGCGGCGCGGAACAGCACGGCTTGGCTCTTCAGCGTTGCGCCCGCCTCGCGATTTTCCAACACTCGACTGGCCACGTAGCGCGCCTGGTCGGCTTCCTCGCCGACGACGACCAGCGCGGGGGCTGAGCCCGCGGCGCGCTCCGTCCACAGGTTCTTGGCGTAGCGCTCGGGCGCCAGCGCAATCACGGCGTTGGCCGCCGCGAGGATCGGCTGGGTCGAGCGGTAATTCCGATCGAGTGTCACGACGCGCGCCGGCGGCGAAAAACTCTGGGGAAAATCGAGAATGTTGCGCACCGTCGCGGCGCGGAAGGAATAGATCGACTGCGCATCGTCGCCGACCACCGTGAGCCCGCGCCCCTTCGGGCGCAGCGCCAGCACGATCTCCGCCTGCAGACGGTTGGTGTCCTGATATTCGTCGACCAGAAGGTGGTCGAAGCGGCTCGCGACTTCGGCGGCGATTTCGCCTTCAGCGAGCATCTGGGCGAAATAGAGCAACAGGTCGTCGTAATCGAGCACGCTGTGGCGCTGCTTCATCTCGACGTAGGAAGCGAACAGGCCGCGCAGCGCCTCCTCGTGCGCCGCCGCCCAGGGAAAATGCTTCCCCAGAATCTCGCCGAGGGAGCCGCGCGTGTTGACGACGCGCGAGTAGATCGCCAGGCACGTCGCCTTGGTCGGGAAGCGCGCTTCGGTCTGCGAGAGCCCCGCTTCGTGGCGCGCGAGGGCCATCAGGTCGGCCGAGTCCTCGCGGTCGTGAATGGTGAACTGCGGATCGAGGCCGAGCCGCGGCGCGTATTCGCGGATCAGCCGCGCGCCGATCGAGTGGAACGTGCCGGCGTAGGCGGGCAGCGAGCGCGCCGCCGCCTCCGCCGCGAGCTTGCGTTGCAACAGCCGCTGCACCCGCCGGTTCAACTCCGCCGCCGCGCGGCGCGAAAAGGTCGCGAGCATGATGCGATGCGGGTCGGCGCCGGCGAGAATGAGATGCGCGACCCGATGCGCCAGCATCGCCGTCTTGCCGACGCCCGCGCCGGCGATGACGAGGAGAGGCGCCTCGTCGTGCTCGACCGCGAGACGCTGGGCGTCGTTGAGGTCGTCCGGCGGATGAGAGCGAATCGGGGCGGCGGGCATGGGGGTAGGGGAACATGGATGGGGATTGGGGGGCAAGCGGGGATAAGTTTCGTTAGCAGGCGTGACCTGCCGACTACCTCTACATGTCGAAACACGAATCGTGTATACGGTGAAGCTGCGAATCGCATGTAATGCGACAAGCTGCGCATCCAATTGAAGCAAGAAATGCCATGTATCTAAAAACAATTTATGCGGAGAACAATGGGCCGATTCAGCGGCTGAATTTCAAACTGCCGTTCACGCCGGCTGGAGATCCAAAACCGGTTGTACTTGTCGGAGCTAATGGCAGTGGCAAGACTAACGTTTTGTCAATAATAGTAGAAGCTTTGTTTCAGGCCGCAGCTGTGTGTTATTCAGATGCGCTTATGGGACAATC